>MKSH01000100.1:575-9631 GCA_001898095.1 Solirubrobacterales bacterium 70-9
GCGACTCGCCGATGCCGGTTGGCACGAGCTGTTCGTCCCCGGCGCCGCTGCCGTCCACCACGACCAGCTCGCCACCGACCTCGCCGCGGGCCTGCCGCGGATCGTCGAATTCCACCGTAATCGAGATAAGTACATGCGGGTGCACCACGGGCCCGCCGCGGCGTTCGCGGTGCGCGTCCTCACCGCCTGGTCCTACGGCGTCCGCGCGCTCGCCGCCATGGTCATCCCCGGGCAGCCCGCGGACGTCTACCGCGCCCACGCGAGGCAGGCGCTGCTCCCGGCGCGGGGCGCCGGGCTGCGGGAGCGGGCCGAGGCCGCCGCCGGCTAGACGGTCGTCTTCGAGGCGGGCTCGGAAGTCTTCTCGGGATCCGCGGACTTCTCGGACTCACCCGAGATGCCGGAGATGCCCGATTTGAACTCGCGCATACTGCGACCGAGGCCGCGGCCTGCTTCGGGGAGCTTTTTCGGGCCGAGGACGAGGAGCGCGATGATCGCGACGATGGCGATCTCGAGGGGGCCGATTTGAGAGAACATGAGCCCATTATCGGCAGATGGCGCGTGAATTGCCAGTGACGATCCTGGGAATCGCCCGAAAAGGCTGGAAACCCGGCACCTAGAAGCGCGAGTCTTCGTCCATCCGCTCGGCTTCGTAGAGCTCGCCCGGGTCGCCGTCCACGGCGGGCTCGCGGGCGCGGATCGCGGCGAAGCTCGCGGCCAGCTCCCGGGGGTGCCGGAGGCGCGCCAGCCAACCGCGCTCTTCGGCGGTGAAGAAGCCGAGGACGAAGAGCAGCGGCGGGTAGAGCAGCGCCACCGCCAGGCGCCCGACCAGGCCGCCGAAGCCGGAGGCCGGCATCACCAGCTCCCCCACCCCGACCAGCGCCGCGGCGGCGAAGAGGATGCGGGCGAGGCGCGCCCATTCGTAGGGCACCGGAAAGAGGCGCTGGGTGAACCCGTACATCAGCGCGATCACGACGAGGTAGGAGGCGACCAGTGCCAGCCCGGCGCCGACGATCCCGAGCGGCGGCACCAGCAGCAGGTTGAGGGCGATGTTGGCGACCAGCGCGGCGAGCGCCGCGGGCAGGTTGTACTCGGTCCGCCCCGTCCGCCCCAGGATCACCACCATCACCATGTAGAGCGCGTAGAGGGTGACCGCGGCGGCGATCAGGCCGACCACTTCGTAGGCGTCGAAGAACTTCGGCGCGGCGAAGAGCCGCAGCAGGTACTGGGCGAGCAGCCAGAGCCCGACCACCAGCCAGGTGCAGCCGGCGAGGAAGAGCGTGATCACGGTCGCGTAGGTGCGGCGCGCCTCGTCGTCGTCGCGGATCGAGTAGGCGAGCGGCGGCCAGGCCAGCTGGAAGCCGCGCACGAGCACGTTCACCGCCTGGGCGAACTTCACCGCCAGCGAGTAGAGGCCCGCCTCGGCGAGGCCGCGCATCTGGACGATGATCAGCCGGTCGGCGAAGTTCAGCAGGTAGAGGCTGACCTCGGCGGGCATCGTCGGCAGGCCGAAGCGCAGCAGCCGGTGCAGCAGCGGCGGGTCGACCCGCAGGGTGAGCCGGCGGCGCTGGATCGCGATCATCGCGAGGACGAAGACGGCGCCGGTCAGGTAGGAGCCGAGCAGCAGGCCGCGCGCCCCGTCCCCGACCCCGACGACGAGGACGATGGTCAGCGCGATCGTCGCCAGGACGTTGGCGATCGTGGTGATGAAGTAGGCCCGGGCCCGCTCGTCGAGGCGGAAGAGCGTCAGCAGGTATTCGAACAGCGTCGCCACCCAGAGCCCGCCGATCGCGAAGCGGGTCAGTTCGGTCGCGGTGTGGAGTTCGTCGGGCTTCGGGTTGAGCAGCAGTTCGGAGAGCGGCGCGGCGAACGGCAGGGCGATCAGCGCGGCGATCGTCGCCGTCCAGAAGAGGCCGGAGAAGGTGGCGCCGACGATCCTGTCGGGGTTCTCGTCCTCGCGGTAGTAGAAGCGCAGGACCGCCTCGATCAGGCCGAGCCGGACGACGATGCTGGCCGAGACGACGGCGGCGAAGAGGACCTCGGCGGCGCCGTAGTCGTCGAGGCTGAGGTGCCGCGTGTAGAGCGGCAGCAGCGCGACCGCGATCAGCTTCGAGAGGATGCTCGCCGCCGTGTAGGCGGCGCCGGTGGTGGCTAGACGCCGTAGGTATCCCGACACGTCAGGCCACCGGCTTCGTGGCGGTGTGCGACTGGGGGCACGCGAGGCCGAGCAGACCAAGGACGCAGGGTGCAGCCTTTGGCGGTGCCAAAGGCAGACCCGAGGACGAAGGGATGCGATGTGCCTCGTGTGTCATCCAGGCGTGCAGGGCCGCGGAGCCGGTGGCCTCAAAGCCTAAGCCGGGTCGGGGACTGTGCCCGACGACGCGCCTCGATCGGGTGCCCCCGTGCGGGCGGCGGCGAGCGACGCGCCGATCGCCAAGAGCACCCAGGTGATCGGATCCTGGAAGAAGCCCGCGTAGGCCAACGTGTGGAACAGCAGCGCCACGAACGCCGCCAGCACCGCGGCGCGGGCGATGAAGACGTAGGGCGGGTCCCCATCCGGCCCCCGCGCCCAGAGCCCGGCGCCCATCGTCCAGAGGGAGACGACGATCAGGGCGAGGTAGGCCACCAGCCCGACCAGCCCCTGCTCGGCGCCGACCGTGATCGGCTCGGTGTGGGAGATCGTCACCGGCGCCTTCTTTTCGGTTTCCAGGTGGTTGATGTAGGCCTGCTGGAAGGAGCCCGAGCCGTAGCCCCAGAGCGGTCGTTCGGAGAACAGTTCGGCGCCGCCGGAGACGAGGTGCGCCCGCCCCGCGGTGTCGACGTTGATGCGCTGGAAGTTGAAGCCCTTGCCGCCGGCGAGGATCACCACGAGGGCCGCCCCGACGGCGACTACGGCCACCACGCCGAGGGTCCAGCGCCACGACCAGCGCAGCGCCGCCAGGAGGGCGAGCCCGGCGAGCAGGGCGATGAAGCTCGACTGGCTGAACGTCTGGGCGAGGCCGAGCCAGAGCACCAGGATCACCCCGCACAGCGTCCAGAAGGCCCGCCGCTCCTTGATCCAGAGCATCGCCGCGGTCACCACGACCAGGACGAGCGACAGGTAGCGGCCGTAGATGTTCGGGTCCCAGAACATCGAGTTCACCCGGAAATAGGTGTGGAATTCGTTCGAGCGGATCACCGCCTCGTTCCAGAAGAGGCTGCGGCTGACGTACTCGACGCTGCCGATGAGGACGAAGGCGACCGCCTCGACCATGACCAGGACGAGCGCCCAGACGAGCAGGCGACGGTCCCAGGGCAGCTCGCGCAGGAGGATGTAGGCGAGGGTGAAGGGGACGAGGAAGAAGCAGACTTCCTGCAGCCCTTTCGAGAAGTCCTCCGAGTAGAGCGCCTGCAGGGCGTAGAGGACGACGAAGATCGCCAGCGTTTTCGCCACCCAGCGCGGCCGCCGCTTCTCCGCCGGCGGCGGCAGGAAGATCGCCGCCAGCACGCCCGCGGCGATCACGACGTAGAGCGGCACCAGCAGGTTCGCCGTTTCACCGCCCGATTCGAGCGGGATGCGGAACGGCAGGGTGCCGATGATCGCCAGCGGCATCAGCACCGGCCACCTGACGAAGACCGCGGCCAGGGCGATGACGAGGACGATGCCGATCACGATCGCCACCGCCGCTCTGGCCTCGTCGTGGCGGAGCTGGACGATCTGGTTCGCGTGCCACTGGTCGCCGAGGATCAGGACGGGGAAGAGGACCAGCGCGGTCAGCATCGCGGCGGAGCGCACGCGGCCCGCGGGCAGGAGGATCGAGGCGGCGGCGCAGGCGGCGGCGATCACCACCCCGGCACCGGAGAGGAAGGAGCTCAACCGCCGGCCTTCTTCTTCTGTTGCTTCCCCTTGCCCACCGCGCAGGATTCGGCGCCCTTCGGCGCCTTGTGGAGGCGGATCGTCCCGGGCGCGGTGAGGCTGCGCCCTTCGTCTTCCAGCAGCACCCGCAGCTTGTAGCGGCCGGGGGGCTGGATCACGCCGTCTTCGTTCTTGCCGTTCCAATGGAACGTGTGGAAGGTGTAGCGCTTGAGGAAGGTGTGGCGGGCGAGCTTGGCGACGATTTCGCCGCCCGGGCGGATCACCTCGACCGTCCCGTCGTTCGACGTAGTCGTGCGGAACTTCAGCTTGATCTGTTCACAAGGCGGGATGAAGGCGTTCGACTTCTTCCCCCCGATCCCGACCCGATCGAGCAACAGCGGATCCCGCTTCACCCGCTGGGCGTAGGCGAAGGCGGCGAGCGTGGCGACGACGAGCAGCGCGAAGACGACGGCGGCTAGGTCAACCTTCCGCCGCGGCATTGTCCTCGCCGACGACGACCGAGACTTTGGCCTCGTTCGAGACTTCTGCCACTTCAGGGATCATCGGTTCCACGTTTTTGATCTTCAGGCGTTCGGCCACCTCCTTCGCTTCCGGCTTCGCGCCGGGTTCGAACATCACCACCGATTCTTCGAAGGTGGAGTTCGTGTTGGTGACGGCGCCCAGTTCAAAGCCCTTTTTTTCGATCTTGTCGCCCCAGCTCGCGGCGAGGCCGGTGACCGAGGTCCCGTTCAGCACCGCCACTTCGATTTCGCCGGGTTTGATCTTGGCCACGGAGGCCTTCTTGCCGTTGCCTTCGCCCTTGCCCTTGCCCTGCTTCGAGTCGCCGCTGCTGCCGGTGTTGGTGACCGCGTAGACGACCCCGCCCGCGACGAGCAGGAAGACGACGAAGAGCACCGCGAGCAGGGCCGGGCGCGAGAGCGATTCGCCGAAGCCGGAGAAACGTTCTTTGAAGCGCTCGCCGCGGGTTTTTTCCGGCAGCCCTTCCTCGCGTCGCTGGCGGCGCAGCTCGCGATCGGCGATCGCCTCGTGCTCGGCGGTCCGGGACTCCTCCAGTTCGCGCAGCTCCTCCGCCCGCTGGGCGGCGATGTTCTGCGTCGCTTCCATGCGTTCCTGTTCACGCTCCGGCGCCGAACCCGCCCAATCGCGCAACCGGCGGATGTCGCGGCCGTGGGCGAAGAGGAGCAGGGCGAAGACCGCCAGTCCCAAGAAGGACGCGAGCCCCGCGAAGGAGCCGATTCTTTCAACGGTGTGGAGCAAAGTTGCGGAAGGCTACTCGTCCAGCCCGACTTTGGCGGCGTTTCCGCCAGGCGCGGCGATCAGGTCTACGACCCGCTCCGCCAAATTAGCCTCGTCCCCGGCCAGAACCATCGCTTCCAAGGACGAGAGCGTCGAATCGACCCAGGCGGGCTCCAGCGGCGTCGTCCGGACCGCCCGGTTGATCCGCTTCGCGGCGGTCGGCTGGGCCACCTCGTTGACGCTGAACAGCACCTCGGAGAGCTTCTCCCCCGGCCGCGGCTGGGTGAACTCGATCGCGATGTCGCGTTCCGGCTCGTAGCCTGCCAGGCGGATCATGTTGTGGGCCAGGTCGACGATCTTCACCGGTTCCCCCATATCGAGGACGAACACCTCGCCTTTGCCGGCGCCGATGTCCCCGGCGCGGATCACCAGCTGCACCGCCTCCGGGATCGTCATGAAGTACCGCGTCATCTCCGGGTGGGTGACGGTGACCGGGCCGCCGCGCTCGATCTGACCGCGGAAGATCGGCACCACGCTGCCGGAGGAGGCGAGCACGTTGCCGAAGCGGACGGAGGCGAAGCGGGTGCCGGGATGGGTGTGGCCGGCGACCTCGACGATCCACTCGGCCATCGCCTTCGAGGCGCCCATCACCGTCTTCGGGTTGACCGCCTTGTCGGTGGAGATGAGGACGAAGCGCTCGGCTTTCGCCGCGGCGGCGGTTTCGGCGGTGATCCGGGTGGCGATCGCGTTGTTGCGGACCGCCTCGAGCGGGTTCGCCTCCATCAACGGCACGTGCTTGTAGGCGGCGGCGTGGAAGACGACGTCGGGCTTGAAGCGCTGCATCGTCTCCAGCATCCGGTGCGGCTCGCGGCAGTCGGCGAGCACCGACTCGGCGTTGGTGAAGTGGCGCTCGTCGAGCATCTCCCGCTCGATCTCGAAGAGGTTGTCCTCGGCGTGGTCGAGCATCACCAGCAGCTTCGGGTTGACGCGGGCGATCTGGCGACAGAGCTCGGAGCCGATCGACCCGCCCGCGCCGGTGACGAGGACGATCTTGTCGTGCAGGTAGGCGCCGACGCGGTCCAGCTCGACCACGATCGGCTCGCGCCCGAGCACGTCCTCGACCTGCACGTCGCGCAGCTGCCTGCTCAGCTGCACGCCGCCGCGCAGCAGCTCGAAGACGGTCGGCAGCGTGCGCACCCGGATGCGGCGCTCGCGGCAGGCGGCGACGACCTTGGCCCGCAGCGTGCCCGGCGCCGAGGGGATCGCGATGATCACCTCGTCGGGGTCGGTCTCGTCGAGGATCGGGGCGATCTCGTCGGTCGAGCCGAGCACCTTGATGCCGCCGATCATCCGCATCCCGCGCTTGCGCGGGTCGTCGTCGACGAAGCCGATCGCGGTCGCCCCGAGCGCCGGGTTCAGCCGCAGCTCCCGCACCACCATCTGGCCGCCGGAGCCGGCGCCGACCACCAGCACCTCGTGCTTCGGCACCCGAGCGCCCTTCGAGGGGCGCTCGACCACGAGCCGCACCAACAGGCGCGCCCCGGCCACCAGGATCAAGGTGAAGAGGAAGTCGATCACCTCGACCGAGCGCGGCAAGCGGTGGTCGAAGGGGTTGACGATCGCGAAGGCGATCACCAGCAGGGCGCTCGAGATCGCCACCGCGCGGGCGATCAGGAGGAAGTCGCGACCGCTGACGTAGCGCCACCACTTCTGGTACATCCCGCAGACCGCGAAGACGATCAGCTTGCCGGCGATGACGAAACCGACCGACTGGGCGAAGAGGAGCTCGTAGCGGTGGGGCCAGCCGTGCGGGTCGTCGAGGAACCGCAGCTGGAAGGCGAGGAAGTAGGCCAGCGCGACCAGTGCCGCGTCAGCCAGTATCTGTCCCAGTCTGTTCCGGTAGACGGGATGGTTCAACCGGCGCATGAAGAGCCGAGTTTACGGCTCGTCCCTAAGGAACGGGGCTGTAGTCTCCCGCTGCATGCTTCTCCCCGAGGCCAGCCTCACCGGACCGATCGTCGATTTCTGCGTCAACGTGATCAACGACACCGGGCTCGTCGGCGTCTTCCTGCTGATGGGCGCCGGCTCCGCCTGCATCCCGATCCCGAGCGAGGCGGTGATGCTGTTCGCGGGCTTCACCGTCTCCGAAGGCCACCACACGCTGCTGGAGATCTGCGTCGCCGGCTTCCTCGGCAACATGGTCGGCTCCTGGCTGACCTACGGGATCGGCTACTACGGCCGCGTCGACCTGATGGAAAAGAACAAGATCATCCACGTCAGCCCGGCCCGGCTGGCGACCGTCGACGGCTGGTTCAAACGCCACGGCGACATCACCGTGTTCGTCTGCCGGATGATCCCCCTGGTCCGCGCCTTCATCTCGCTCCCCGCCGGGATCGCCGAGATGCCGTTCTGGCGGTTCACCTGGCTGACCGCGCTCGGCTCGATCCCCTGGGTGGTCGGCTTCGGCCTGCTCGGGCGGGCGGTCGGCGAGGAATGGGAAAAGTGGCGTGAACACCTTTCGATCCTCGATTACCTCGTCGTCGCCGCGCTGATCGCGCTGTTCGCCTACTGGCTCTACAAGCGGAGCAAACGGGAGCCGGCCTCGACCTCGAGCAGTTGAGCGACGGCGGCCTGCCCTCCCGCCGGGCAATCGCCTTGGGGCTGATCCAAGGCCCCGCCGAGCTCCTGCCGGTCTCCAGCTCCGCCCACATCGTCCTCGTCCCTTGGCTGGCGGGCTGGGACTGGGAGGCGATCGACCCGGAGGTGCGCAAGAGCTTCGAGGTTGCCCTCCACACCGGCGCCGCGGCGGCGCTCCTGATCGGCCAGCGGCGGCTGATCGCGGAGGAGCTGCGCAGCTTCGACCTCCGCCGCGCCCTGCTGCTGCTGCTCTCCTTCGCTCCCGCGGCGGCAGTCGGCTACGGCTTCGAGCGCCAGATCGAGGAGCGCCTCGGCGGACCGCGGGCGACCGCCTACGGGCTGCTCGCGGGCGCGGCGCTGATGCTGGTCGCCGACCGCCGCGAGCAGCTGCGCGGGCGCGGCGAAGCGACGCCGTTGGACGGCCTGGCGCTCGGCGTCGCCCAGGCCGCGGCCCTCGCCCCCGGCGTGTCCCGCAACGGCGTCACCCTGGCGGCGGCCCGCTGGCGACGCTTCTCGCGGACCCAGGCGAACCTCCTCTCGCGCACGATCGCGCTGCCGATCATCGTCGGGGCGACCGGCCTGAAGGGCGCCCGCCTGGCGAAGCGCGGCACCACGCCCGCCCTGCGCCGCACCCTGGCGGTCGGCATCGGCGCCTCCTTCGCCTCCACCCTGGCCTCGCAGCGGCTGATCGGCCTGGTCGAGCGCGACCGCGCGCTCTGGCCCTACGCGGCCTACCGCGCGGGTCTGGCCGGGGCAGTGCTCTGGAAGCTGCGCCGTAGCTAATTCCAAATCTTGGAGATATTTGGAATTAGCTTGGGGTAGGCTACAATTCCAAATTCTGGACAAACCTGGAATTGATTTGGAGTTCCCGGCGTGTACGTCGATCCCGCACCGACCATCGAGCAGCTCACCGAGCAGATCGGCTTCGACAAGCTGGTGGCGATCATCGACCGTCCGGCCGAGCCGGATGAGCGGAACCCCTATCCACACTGGGACAAGCTGCGGCGGTTGGCGCCCCCGGCCGGGCTGAGCAGCGAGCAGTGGTGGCTGCAACTGAAGATGGCGCGGCGGGGAGTCGCCCGGGCACTGCCCCTGACCGACGAGGAGGGCAACGCCTTTGGCTACACGCTGCCCGACCTCGTCCTCCGTCACCTGCACCACGTCGACCAGCGGATGGCGGGCGAGGTGGCGATGGACGAGGTCGTCACCTCCGAGCGCGAGGCGGGCAGGCGGTTCTTGGTCAACTCGTTGATGGAGGAGGCGATCCGCTCCAGCCAGCTCGAGGGCGCGACCACCTCGCGGGTGGCGGCCAAGGAGCTGCTCCGCAGTC
>MKSH01000100.1:9721-11808 GCA_001898095.1 Solirubrobacterales bacterium 70-9
CGTCTTCTACCGCGATGACGAACGGTTGCCGGTCCATGTGCCGCCGCCGGCCGAGCAGCTGCCGGAACGGCTCGAGGCGCTCTGCCGGTTCGCCAACGAAGACGGCGACAAGGGACCCTTCGTGCATCCGGTGATCCGGGCGATCCTGCTGCACTTCTGGCTCGCCTACGATCACCCCTTCGAGGACGGCAACGGGCGCACGGCGCGCTTGCTCTTCTTCTGGGCGATGCGCGCGCGTGGCTACTGGCTGGCGGAGTACCTGCCGATCTCGAGGCTGATCAACGAGGCCCGGGGCCGATACGAGCGGGCCTTTCTGGAGACCGAGACGGACGGTGGCGACACCACCTACTTCTTGATCCACCAGCTGGAGCTGATCAGCCGGGCGATTGCCGACCTGCACGTCTACTTGGAGCGGAAGATCGCCGAACAGCACGATGCGGAGGACCGGCTGGCCGGATTCGACGGACTGAACGGACGGCAGGTCGCGCTGCTCGGGCACGCGCTCAAGCACCCCGATCATGTCTACACCTATGGCGGCCACGCGGCCGATCACCGCGTCACCCATGAGACCGCGCGGTCTGACCTCGCCGACCTCGCCGCGCGCGAGCTCCTGGTCCGGCGTCCCGGCGGCAGAGCCCACCGCTACGAGCCGGCGGACGACCTTCCTGAGCGGCTGAAAGAATCGGGCGCGCATGAGTAGCGACGACGCCTACGCCAGGTCCGGGGTCGACCAGGGCGCCGCCGACTCGGCGGTGGCCGGGCTGGTGCGCGCGCTCGGCAAGATCGAGTTGGGGCGCCCCTCCGCCCAGGTGCCGCTGCCGGGTCACTACGCGAGCGTGATCGAGGTGGCGCCGAACCTCGGCATCGCCCTCTCCACCGACGGGGTCGGGACGAAGCTGGTGCTGGCCGAACAGCTGGGCAAGCTCGACACAGTCGGGATCGACTGCGTGGCGATGAACGTGAACGACGTGATCTGCGTCGGGGCCGAGCCGCTGGCGATGCTCGACTACATCGCGATCGACCGGGCGAACCCGGAGGTCTGTGAGGCGATCGGGGTCGGCCTGGCGCGCGGGGCGACGCTGGCCGGGATCGAGATCCCCGGCGGCGAGCTCGCGCAGCTCGGCGAGATGGTCCACGGCGTCGACGTCTCCGGGGCCTGCTTCGGCACCGTGGCCCTGGACGCGATCGTCGACGGCCGGCGGGCGGCGCCCGGCGACTCGATCATCGGCATCCCCTCCTCCGGCCTGCACTCGAACGGCTACACGCTGGCGCGCGCCTCGCTCGAGGGCCTCGACCTGGGTGAGGACCCGGACGGGCGCCTCGGCCGGCCGCTCGGCGAGGCGCTGCTCGAGCCGACCGTGATCTACGTCAAGCCGATCGTCGAGCTGCTGCGCTCCGAGGTCGACGTCCACGGGCTCGCCCACATCACCTCGGGAGGCGTGAACAACCTCCTCCGCCTGGCGGCGCCGGTCGGCTACGAGATCGACTCGCCGCTGCCGATCCCGCCCCTCTTCGACCTGATCGCCGAGCGCGGCAACGTCGGCGACGAGGAAATGCACGAGATCTTCAACATGGGCTGTGGCTTCACCGTCGTCGTCCCCGAGAACGACGAGGCGCGCACGCTCGAGATGCTCCGCGCCCACCACCCCGGCGCCGCTCGGATCGGCCGCGTCACCGACGCCGCCGGCGTCGTCACCCGCTGACCCCCCCCCGGTGCGTTCGCAGAAATAGCCGGATAGCGGCCGGAAGTGCGAACTCACCTCGTGGGGAGCTGCCAGAGGGTCCCGGTGAGGGCGGGGATCGGTTCCAGCTTCCCCTCGGCCGCGAGGCGCCAGAGCTGAGCCTGGGTCTCGGTCGCGTCGATTTCGGCGAGGAGCTCGGCCTCGGGGAGGGCGAGACGGCCGAACCTTCGCGCTGCGTCGAGGAGCGGCAGTGGGCCGTCGTTGACCTGGGTCGCGCCGGCGGCCAAGGCCGCCTCGCGGTAGGCCTCGACCGGTTGGGATCCCCAGACGCCGTGGCGGCCGCCCGGGCCGTCGAAGATCGCGGAGGGGAAGCTGAGCCGTTCGTGGCCCTCGGTGACGCTCGTC
>MKSH01000100.1:11828-12104 GCA_001898095.1 Solirubrobacterales bacterium 70-9
CTGGGGCACTTCGCGCGCCTCCTGCACGTGCGCGGCGAACGCCGCCTTTGGGCGATCGGAGTCCAAAGCCGCCTCGAACGCTGCCGCGTCAAGCCCCGCCGGGGCCGCCTCGGCGACCAGAGCGGCCCGCTGGTCCAGCTTGCGGCGCCAGCAGAGGATTCCTTCGCGCAGGCGCCGCAGATAGCGGTAGGCGGGCTCCCAGCCCTGCTCAGCGGCGGCCTCGACAGCGGTGCAGGCGGGGAAGGTGCCCGCGAGCGGCGCCTCGGTCCAAAGTCG
>MKSH01000101.1:0-3777 GCA_001898095.1 Solirubrobacterales bacterium 70-9
CTGCTGATCCACGGGCTCGGCGCCAGCTCCGACGTCTGGGACCCGGTGGTGCCGCTGCTCGCTCGCGAGCGGGAGGTGATCGCTCTGGACATGCCCGGCTTCGGCACGACGCCCTCGCTCCCGGCGGACGTCGAGCCGACCGCGGCGGCCCTCGCCGACGCCCTCCGCGGCCAGCTCGCCGAGCGCGGGATCGAGCGCCCCCACGTCGCCGGCAACAGCCTCGGCGCCTGGGTCGGCCTCGAACTCGGCCGCCAGGGCGCCGCCCGCTCGGTCACCTGCCTCTCCCCCGCCGGCCTCTGGCGCGCGCCGATCGGCCCGGCCAAGAGCGCCACCCGGCTCTGGGCCCGCCGCCTGCGCCCGCTGATCCCGCTCGCGCTTCAGATCCCGCCGCTGCGCCGCCGCGCCCTGCTCACCTTCTCCGCCCGCCCCGACCGGATCCCCGCCGCCGCCGGGCGCGAGCTGGTCCTCGGCTGGATCGACGCCGACGGCTACGACGGCGGCAACAAGGCGATGCGCGAGCACATCTTCGACCCCGCCGGATACCCCGCCGATACGCCGGTGACGATCGCCTGGGCCGAGGAGGACCGGCTGGTCGGCCCGCCCCGCGAGGAGCGCCGCCCGGCGGGCGCCCGCTTCCTCGTCATGCCCGACGTCGGCCACACGCCGATGTGGGACGACCCCGAGCTGGTCGCCCGCGTGATCCTCGACGGCAGCGCGCGGCCGGCGGGTCACACGGTGGCGACGCCGGCACCGGAGTAGTTTCCGGAGGAGCCCGTCACCAGCGAAGGAGGAGCAGCTTGATCGTCGAGAGGACCGAGAACCCGCAGTGGCTTTCCAACGCCTACCTGGTCGCCGACCCGGAGCGCGGCACCGGCGTCCTGATCGACGGCAACGAAGACATCGACCCGCTGATCGACAGGGCCGAGGCCGATGGCATCGAGATCACCCACTTCCTCGTGACCCACCCGCACCCCGACCACATCGCCGGGATCGCGGCGGCGCGCGAGCGGCTCGGCGGCCCGCCCCTCGTCGCCCACGAGGCGACCGCGGCGGAGCTCGACGAAGAGGTCGCGGTGATCATGGGCGACGGTGACGTGCTCGATGCGGGCGGACTCGAGATCGAGGCGATCTTCACCCCCGGCCACGCGCCCGGGCACCTCGCCTTCCTGATCGACGGCACCGACGTCTTCACCGCCGACGTCCTCTTCAAGGGCACCGTGGGCGGCTGCGCATCGCCCGGCGCGGCGGGGTTCGACGCCCTCAAGGCATCGGTGATGCGACTGATGGAGCTGCCGCCGGAGACCCGCGTCCACCCCGGCCACAAAGAGCCGACGACGATCGCCGAGCAGGAGGCCGAGAACCCGTTCGTGCGAATCTGGCGCGGGATCGACGCGACCGGCGACGAGGAAGTGACGGTCTGGGACCGTCCCGCGACGATGAAGCTCTGGGCGCCCGACTACGACGGCGGCAACAAGGCCTGGATCGTCTTCGGCGACTCCGGCGAAGAGACGATCGTCGGCGGCTCCCAGGTAGTGCGCGGTTAGCGCCCCGATTTCGCTGGACCTTTAGGCAGACCGTCCGAATCTGGACGGATATACGTTGAGGGACATAACTCCCATCTACAAAATTACGTAGGTGGAAGGCGTACAGGAATTCTTCTTCGACTGGTACCCGGTGTTCGGCGTCGTCTTCATGGCGATGCTGCTGTTCGTGTTCCTGCGCTTGATGCGGACCACGGTCGGGTCGACCAAGCCGGAGACCGTGAAGGCGGCGAAGGGCCGGCCGGTCGCCTGGGACGAGGTCCAGGGCGTCGACGCGGCCAAGGACGAGCTCCTCGACGTGGCCGAGTGGCTGCGCGAACCGGAACGGTTCAAGGCGCTCGGCGCCGCCCCGCCCCGCGGCGTCCTCCTCTACGGCCCGCCCGGCACCGGCAAGACGATGCTCGCCCGCGCCGTCGCCGCCCAGGCCAAGTGCGACTTCTTCGCCGCCTCCGGCTCGAGCTTCGTCGAGATGTTCGTCGGCCGCGGCGCCGCCCGCATCCGCCGGCTCTTCAAGGAGGCGCGCAAGTCGGGGCGCGCGGTGATCTTCATCGACGAGCTCGACGCCGTCGGCGGCCACCGCTCCGGCGGCGGTGACGGCGGCACCTCGGAGCGCGAGCAGGCGCTGAACCAGCTGCTGGTCGAGCTCGACGGCTTCGAGAAGGAGGAAGGGACGGTGATCGTGATCGCCGCCTCCAACAACGTCGACAAGCTCGACAAGGCGCTGCTGCGGCCGGGCCGCTTCGACCGCCAGGTGCTGGTCGCGCCGCCCTCGCGCGACGGCCGCGAGGCGATCCTCCGCGCCCACGCCAAGGGCAAGCCGCTGGCCGACGACCTCGACCTCACCGACGTCGCCCGCAAGACCACCGGAATGACCGGCGCCCAGCTCGCCAACGCATTGAACGAGGCGGCGATCATCGCCGGCCGCGCGGGCCGCGAGGCGATCCACCGCGAGGAAGTCGACGAGGCGCTGCTGCGCCAGTCGGTCGGCTCCCAGCAGGCGCGCCGGCTCAGCCTCAAGGAGCGGCGGATCGTCGCCTACCACGAGGCGGGCCACGCGCTCTGCCGCAAACTGCTCGGGCTCGACCCGCCGGAGATCCTCTCGATCGTCCCGCGCGGCCCGGCGCTCGGCTTCGTCGGCCACTCGCCGACCGAAGACAGCTACCTGAAGTCCCGCGACGAACTGGTCGACGAGGTGGTGACGCTGCTCGGCGGCCGGGCGGCGGAGGAAGAGGTCTTCGGCGAGTCCTACTCGGGCGCCGTCGACGACCTCGCCCGCGTCCACCTGGTCTGCAAGCAGATGGTCGGCGAATTCGGCATGGGCGTGGCGATCGACCACGACGGCCCGCCGCCGATCGCGATGCCGACCGGGGACTACGCTGTCTCCGACTCCACGCGCCGCGACGTCGATCTCGCCTCGATGACCCTCGCCCGCGAGGCCTACCGCCGCTCCCGCGCCCTGCTGACCGCGAACCGCGCCTGCCTCGACGATCTCGCCGAGACCGCCCTCACCCGCGAGACCCTCACCCGTGAGGAGCTCGACGAGATCTTCGCCCGCCACACCCTTCGGGGCCTGGTCGACCAAAAGGGCTCCGGCCCGGCCTTGGTCGCCATGTCCCGCCTCCGCCACCCCAACTCGTAGCCCTCCTTCAAGGGGCTCGATGTCGATGGGCCGGAAAGCGCTGATATAGAGCGCTTTTCGGCCCGTCAACATGTAGTGATGGTGGAGCCGAGTTGGTGGTCGATGCGGCCGGCGTCGAATTTGAAGCCGGCTACGTATCGGTGTCCGTTCTGCGGGAAGCACCTGGCGTCGATGTCGGAGCACGTGCTGATCGCGCCGGAGGACGACCGGTCGAAGCGCCGCCACGCGCACATGGACTGCGTGCAGAGGGCGCGCCAGGCAGGGAGACTGCCGACGCGGGACGAGTGGCTGGCGGCGACCCGCGGGCCGCGGCCGAGCCTCGGCGCGCGCTTGCGGGGACTGCTGCCGGGTAGGAGATTGGACGAATGAGATCGATCCGCATCACCCTCCCCCTTGCTCTGTCCATCCTCGCCGTCGCTGCGGTCTTCGCGTCCTCCGCCGGCGCCGCCGCCAACCCGGTGCTCGGCGCCAAGGCGTTCGCGGCGCCCTACGGCAGCGGCTTCGGGACCGCCGAACCGGCCGAAATCTTCAACGGCGGCGACCCCAGCGGCTCGGTCCGCGACATCCACTGGAGCGGCTGGGGCAACCCGACCGCGA
>MKSH01000101.1:3800-7388 GCA_001898095.1 Solirubrobacterales bacterium 70-9
ACACGAAGCTCGAAGTCCGGATCCCCAAGCACCCGGGTGGAAAGCTCGGCGAGTGGTTCTCCTGGTCCGGCGCGAAGACGATCTGCAAGCCGCCCTACTGAGGCGCCTGCGGGCCGCCGTGCGCGGCGATCACCCGGTCGGCCCAAGAGCGCGCCCGCGCGGGTACGAGGCGGCCGAGGGCGCCGCGGTGGTCGGCAACCCAGCGGTAGCCGCGTTCGGTGGCGCGTGGAAAGCGGGCGAAGAGCGCCGCCGGGATGCGGCCGCCGGGGAGAAGCCGAAGCGCCGGGCCGAGAGCCGCGCCGGCGCTGAAGCGGGTGCCGTCGAGGACCAGGTGCCAGGAGGCGGCCTGCTGCTCGGGGCTCAGGTCGGCCAGGAGATCTACGGCGGCGGAGCTGCCGAGGGGGAGCGGATGAAGGCCTTCCGCAGCGGGGGCCTTGCTCCGCTTCTCCCGTGCGAGCAGGAGCGCCAGGCTGAAGCGGCAGAAGCCGCAGGTCTCGTCGTAGATGACGGTGGCCATGGTTCGAGGGTACGGAGGTGGGGATGAGACGCCGGAGGCTGAAGCGCCGGTCGCGGCCGCCGGTGATTCCAGGCGCGGTGATCGGGAAGCCGACGGATGAGACGACGCTCGATCGGGAGACCGGCGCGGTGAAGTCTCGCCAGGCCGCCGACATCGTCTTGCCCGCGGGGGCGATCGAGGGGATCTGGAACCCGGAAAGCCTCGAGCGGGTGGCGCGCACCTACTGGGCGACGCTGCAGCGGTTCACGCTCGGGCTGGTGCGGGTCGACTACTCGCCCACCGAGCGGGCCGTGATCCTGCTGGTGCCGCAGCTGCAGCTGCTCACCTTCAAGGCTCCCGAATACGAGATGGACCGTCGCCGGGGCATCGTCCGCTGGCGGATCGAGAACGGCGTCCTCGTCTCGGCCCGCGGCGCGGGCGGCGACGGCTACCTGGAGATCGACATCCACCGTCATGACGAGCCCGAGGGGAAGGCGACGCTGAACGTGGCGGTCGAGGTCGCCAACTACTACCCGCGGCTCGGCGGCCTCTCGCGGTGGATCTACACGAACACCCAGTCGCGGATCCACGTGATCGCCTGCAACTTCTTTCTCCGCCGGCTGGTGCGTCGCGATCTGGCGGCGTCGCGCGTCGGTCACTTCGCCGGCCCCTCCTCCCCAGAGCAGGCGCCAGATCCACGGTAGGAGAATTTTTTCGACATCGTGGTTGCATCAGTTATTAGTCGCTGCTAAGTTCTGCTTAGTCGCCGCTACTAACTACCGGAAGGACCGCCGCCGATGGAAATGCAAGCGCAGGAGAAAGGGAGGCTTTGGACGCTCGTCCTGGTCTCCGTGGGGCTGTTCATGGTCGTCTTGGACAACCTGGTCGTGAACGTCGCCCTTCCCTCCATCCACAACGACTTCGGGGCCTCGGTGCAGGCGCTGGAGTGGACCGTCAACGCTTATGTCCTCGCCTACGGGGTGATGCTCCTGACCGGTGCCGCGCTCGGTGACCGGTTCGGCCGCAGGCGCATGTTCGTCTCCGGCATCTCGCTCTTCACCGCCGCCTCGGCGGCCGCCGCGCTCGCCCCGAGCGCGGACCTCCTGATCGCGGCCCGGGCCATCCAGGGCATCGGCGCGGCGATCGTCACCCCGCTCACCCTGACCCTCCTCGCCGACGCCTTCCCGCCCGAAAAACGAGGCATCGCGCTCGGCGTCTGGTCCGGCATCAGCGGCGTCGCCGTCGCCATCGGCCCGCTCGTCGGCGGTGCCGTGATCGAGCTCGCCGACTGGCACTGGATCTTCTGGATCAACGTCCCGATCGGCCTCGCGCTCGCCCCGATCGCGGCGCGCAAACTGGAGGAGAGCTACGGGCCCAAAGCGCGGCTCGACCTCCCCGGCCTGGCCCTCGCCTCGACCGGCCTCTTCGGCCTCGTCTACGGCCTGGTCCGCGCCCAGACGATCGGCTGGACCGCGCCCGAGGTGCTGATCAGCCTCGCCGCCGGCGTCGTCCTGCTGGCCGCCTTCGTCCGCCAGGAGCTGCGGACCGAGTCGCCGATGCTGCCGATGCGGTTCTTCGCCAAGCGCAGCTTCGCGGTTACCAACGTGGTCTCGATGGCGATGTACTTCGGCATGTTCGGCTCGATCTTCTTCCTCAGCCAGTTCATGCAGAACGTGCTCGGCAACTCGCCGCTGCAGGCGGGCCTGAAGCTGCTGGTCTGGACCGGGGCGACGATGATCGTGGCGCCGCTGGCCGGCGTCTTCAGCGAAAAATTCGGCGCCCGCTGGTTCATGGTCGGCGGCGTCTCCCTGCAGGCGATCGCGCTCGGCTGGCTCGCCACCGAGGCCTCGACCACGATGGGCTACGGCGAGATGATCATCCCGTTCATCCTCGCGGGCTCGGGCATGGCGCTGGTCTTCGCCCCCTCGGCGAGCGCCATCCTCAACTCGGTCCGGGTCGAGGAGGCCGGCAAGGCTTCCGGCGCCACCAACGCGATCCGCGAGCTCGGCGGCACCTTCGGCATCGCCGTCCTCGCCACCGTGTTCAGCGGTGCCGGCGCCTACACCACCCCGCAGGCATTCGTCGACGGCCTCGTCCCCGCCCTCTGGGTCGGTGTCGCGGTCCTCGCCTTCGGCGCGATCGTGGCGGCGGTGCTGCCGTTCGGCGGCAAGGCCACCCAGGCCGAGGACGACGAATACGCGGCAATCCATTCCGCGGTCCCCGCGGCGAACTAGGCTAGGTACGTGGCGGCAGACACGAAAACCGCGCCTCGCAGACGCGTCCCGGCGGCCGAGCGCCGGGACGCGCTGATCGAGGCGGCCGTGCACCACTTCGCGCACGGCGGCCTGCAGGGGACGAAGGTCTCGGCGATCGCCGCCGACGTCGGCGTCGCCCAGCCCTACGTCTTCTCCCTCTTCCCGACCAAGCGCGACCTCTTCCTCGCCGCGGTCGGGCGCTGCTTCGACAAGATCAGCGGGTTTTTCGAAGCGGTGAGCAAGGAGTACGACCGCAACGGCCCGACCGAACCCGACGAAGACAAGCTGAAGGCGATCGGCCGTCGCTACATGGGGGCGATCGCCGAAAACCCGCACGTCCTCCTGCTGCAACTGCAGGCCTATGCCGCCTGCGGCGACGACCCCGGGATCCAGACCGAGGTGCGGCGCAACTACGCGCAGCTGGTCGAACTGGTCCGTCGGCTCACCGGCGAGGACGACGAACGCCTCGACCAGTTCTTCCAGATGGGCATGTGGTGCAACGTCGCCGCCGCCCTCGGGATCGAGGACTTCTCCGCCGAATCAGGCTGGGTCGAGCGCTCGCTCGCCGAGTGAGCGGCCTGTAAAGGACGAGAAGGGACGGGCCCTCTCGGAGGCGACCCGGGCAGGCTGAGGCCGCCTCCGAGAGGGCCGGGTCTGTTGGAGAGGCGAGGGTGCGCGTCCCGTCCGAGGCCCAGGTGTGGAGCGAAGCCATCCCAATGAGGCGGAAGGCTCCACAGGCCACCGCCGCAGCGGAGCGCCGTGAGGAGCCGCCGGGAACCGTTCCCCGAGGAAGGCGCCGCGAAGCGACCCTTCCACGACGCCCGAAATGTTGATGGG
>MKSH01000101.1:7408-15214 GCA_001898095.1 Solirubrobacterales bacterium 70-9
CAAGCGCACGGGACTTGCGCGCTTCCTGCCTGAAGGCTCGCGTCCTGGGCCGCACCGCCCGCGAATCGCGCCGTCCCCGGCACATGGGCCGAGCTCGCACTTAGCCACGCTATGTGTTGCTAAGTGCGAACTCGCCGGGAGCGGCGACGAGGCCGCGGGTGCGGAGGACGGGCATCAGGCCCTCGCCGACCTTGTAGGCCTCCTCCAGGTGGGGGTAGCCGGAGAAGATGAACTCGTCGATGCCGAGGTCGTGGTACTCGGCGATCCGGTCGGCGACTTCCTCGTGCGAGCCGACCAGCGCGGTGCCGGCGCCGCCGCGCACGAGGCCGATCCCGGCCCAGAGGTTGGGCGCCACCTCGAGCTGGTCGGTCCGGCCCCCGTGCAGCTCGGTCATCCGCCGCTGGCCCTCCGATTCGGAGACCCGCTGGATCGACTGGGCCTTCGCGATCTGCTCGTCGGAGAGGCCGGCGAGCATCCGGTCGGCCACCGCCCAGGCCTCCGCGGCAGTGTCGCGCGTGATCACGTGGAGGCGGATGCCGAATCCGAGCTCGCGCCCCTCGCGGTCGGCGGCCTCGCGCACCGCGTCGAGCTTCGCCGCCACCGCGGCGGGCGGCTCGCCCCAGGTGAGGAAGACGTCAGCCCTTCGGGCCGCCACCTCGATCGCGGCGGCGGACGACCCGCCGAGGTACACGGTCGGCCAGGCGGGCGGGTCGAGCAGACGCGCCCCCTCGATCTCGTACCACTCGCCGGAGTAGTCGACCTCCTCCCCGCTCCACAGCTCCCGCACGATCGCCAGGAACTCGTCGGCGCGCGCGTAGCGCGAGTCCTTGCCGATCGTGTCGCCGTAGCGGTGCTGCTCGACCTGGTCCCCGCCGACCACCACGTTCAGCAGCAGCCGGTCGCCCGACACCCGCTGGTAGGTGGCCGCCGCCTGCGCCGCCAGGGTCGGCGACTGGAGGCCGGGACGGAAGGCCACCAGGTACTTGAAGGTGCGCGTGTGCTGGGTCAGCGCCGCGGTGATCACCCAGGCCTCCTCGCACCAGGAGCTGGTCGGGGTGAGCGCCGCCTCGAAGCCCATCGCCTCGGCGGCGCGGGCCACCTGCGACATGTAGCCGAGGTCGGCGTGGCGCTCGCTGGTCGAGGTCGCGTCGATCCGCGCCCCGTGCGCCCCGACCGCGTTGCCGAGGCTGAGGTCGGTGCGCGAGTCGCCGTTGGTCGGCAGGAACCAGTGCATCTTGATCGGCATCGGTGCCTCTTCTCCTCTCAGGCGACCGCGGGCGCGCCGAGGCGCTCGCGTCGCGTCCTGCCGCCGGGATGGGACTCCGGCAGCCGTGCCTCGGCACCGCCGTCGGCGAGCTTTTCGCGCAGCGTCCCCTCGCTGTAGGAACTCTGCATCAAGCCGCGCCGCTGCAGCTCGGGGACGGCGCCGTCGACGAAGTCGCGGAAGGTGCCGGGGGTCGTGTAGTAGGGCATGTTGATGCCGCCGACGCCGACCTCGAGCCAGCTCTCCAGCTCGTCGGCGATCTGCTCCGGCGTGCCGACGATCCGGTTCATCGCCCGGTTCGCCAGCAGGTCGCCGAAGGTCCAGGTCTGGTCGGGCGCGGAGTCGATCATGCTGCGCGCGATCCCCTGCGTGTTGTAGTCGTCGAGCTCCCCGATCGGCGTGTCGAGGTCGATCCCGGCGAGGTCGACGCCCATGCCGCCGCCGGTGTGGGCGGCGTAGCCGCGGGCGCTCGCGGTGCCGTCTAGGTCGGCCGCCTTCGCCAGCGCATCGGCCTCGGTGCCGCCGACGATGATCGACATGCCGAGGAAGAAGACGATGTTCTCCGGCTCGCGGCCGACCGCCGCGGCGCGCCCGCGGATGTCCTCGATCACCAGC
The DNA here is from genome assembly GCA_001898095.1 of Solirubrobacterales bacterium 70-9. Classification (GTDB taxonomy): domain Bacteria; phylum Actinomycetota; class Thermoleophilia; order Solirubrobacterales; family 70-9; genus VAYN01. The sequence goes on from MKSH01000101.1 coordinate 9,288, forward strand.
CGGGCGGCGTCGTGGGTCGAGGCGATGATGAAGATCGCCTCCGCATTGCGGGCGGCGAAGTCCCGCCCCCACTCCGAGGTCCCGGCCTGGAAGAGGACCGGCGTGCGCTGCGGCGAGGGCTCGGCGAGGTGCGGCCCGGGGACGTCGGGGAAGAACTCGCCGCGGTGGTCGATGTCGTGGATCTTCGCCGGGTCGGCGTAGACGCCGCGCTCAAGGTCGCGGACCACCGCGTCCTCCTCCCAACTCCCCTCGAGCAGCTTGTAGATCACCTGCATGTACTCCTCGGCGCGCCGGTAGCGCTCCTCGTGCGAGGGCAGCCCGCCGTAGCCGAGGTTGCGCGCCGCGTCCGGCAGGTAGGAGGTGACGATGTTCCAGCCGACCCGCCCCTTGGTCAGGTGGTCGAGGGTGGAGAGCCGGCGGGCGAAGTTGAACGGGTGCTCCTGGAGGATCGACTGGGTGAAGGCGAAGCCGAGGTTCTCGGTCGCCAGGGCCATCGCCGGGATCAGCAGCGAGGGGTCGTTGACCGGCGTCTGCAGGCCCTCCTCGACCGCCGCGTCACGGCTGCCGCCGTAGCTGGCGTAGGTGCCGACCACGTCGGCGAGGAAGAGCGCGTCGAACTTCCCCCGCTCGAGGATCTGGGCGAGCTCGACCCAGGCGTCGAGGTCAGTGTAGTCGAGCTGGCGCGTGTCGGGGCGCACCCACTGGCCGTGGTGGATGTGGGAGACGCAGTTCATCGAGAAGGCGTTGAAGCGAAGGCGGGGCATCGGGTGGGGGTCCTCTCTAGATCAGTGGGTTCTCGGGGCCGGGGACGACGCCGTCGAGCACGTAGCGGCCGAGGTGCACGTGCTTCCAGCGGGTGGCGTCGTGGAGGGTGTGGGTGCGGGCGTTGCGCCAGTGGCGGTCGAGGCCGTAGCGGGCGTCGGCGGCGGAGGAGCCGAGCACGTCGAGCGCCTGCGAGGAGACCTCGAGCGCCGCCTCTGCACCCGCGGCGCGGGCCTCGGCGACGCCGATCCGGGCGAGGTCGACGTGCTCGGGGGTCGGGTCGGCGGCGGCCGCGTCGAGCCGGCGGGCGGAGACCGAGAGCAGCGCCTCGGCGGCGCGCACCGTGACCTGCAGGCGGCCGAAGAGGGCGATCACGCCGGGCTCGTCGGCGGGCCGCTCGACCCCGGCCTCGAACCAGGTGCGGGCGTGCGCGTTCAGGTGTCGGGCGGCCTCCTCCAGCGCGCCGCGGGCGATGCCGACGTCGACCGCCGCGTGGAGGACCTGGCCGAAGGCGGAGAAGGTGTCGGCGGGCCTGCGGTGCGGGAAGCTGAGCACCCACTCGGGCCGCACCTCGATGTCGTCGAGGACGGTGGTGCCGGAGATCGTCGCCCGCTGGCCGAAGGCGCTCCAGTCCTGGTCGATCGTCAGCCCCGGCGTGTCGCGGGGCAGGTAGACGAAGCAGCGCGCCTCGTCCTCGGCGCGGGTCTCGTCGCGGGCCAGCACCGGCACCCACTGCGCCGTCAGCGCCCCGGTCGAGTAGTACTTGCGCCCGTCGAGGCGCAGGCCGCGGTCGGTCCCCCGCAACGTCGTCTGCGTGTCCAGCGGGTGCTTGCCGCCGCGCTCCGACCAGGCGTTGCCGAAGCGCGCCCCGCGCACCACCTCGCCGAGCAGCAGCTCCTTCTGGGCGACGTCGCCGTAGCGGACCAGCGCGTCGACCAGCATGAAGTGGTTCTGCGGGATCTGGCCGATCGCCGGGTCGGCGGCGGAGATGATCCGCATCGCCTCGACCACCGTCGCCGCCCCCGCCCCGGCGCCGCCGCGCTCGACCGGCACGGTCAGCGCCAGCAGGCCGGTGCGGCCCAGGGACTCCAGCTCGGGCGTAGGCACCCGCCGCTTGGCATCGCGCTCGACCGCGCCCGGGGCGATCTCGGCGGCGTAGGCACGCGCCGCCTCCAGCGCCGCGGCCGGCGTGGCCAGCCGCGGCACCGGGGTCGCCGCCGGGGGTTTCACCGTGGTGCTCAAAAGAACCAGTTCGGCGGCAGCGGCGTGCCGTTGATCGCCTCGTCGCCGAGCGCCTGCGCCTTGTGCAGGAGCGGGTTGTGGGTGGACAGGGTGCGGACGTTCCGCCAGTGGCGGTCGAGGTTGCGCTCCCGCTTGGTCGCCGAGGCGCCGCCGAGGTCGAAGATCCGCGCCGTCGCCGCCAGGGCGATCCGGTCGACGGCTACCTTCGCCTGCGCCGCCTCCCGCGCCGCCTGCTCGGCCAGCTCCGGGTCGGCCAGACCGTCGACCACCGAGTCGGCCTCGGCGTCCTGGGCCTCGGCCGCGCGCAGCACGATCGCCTCGGTGGCGTAGGCGGCGCTCACCATCTCGCCGACCGCCTCCTGCAGCAGCGGGTCCTCGGCGGGCTCGGCGGCGGCGTGGGCGAAGGGCCGGCCGGCGCGGCTGCGGACCAGCGCGATCGCGTCGTTCGCGGCGTTGCGGGTAGCCCCCGCGATCACCGCGGTGATGTAGAGCTGCAGCACGCCGAAGCGCTTGCCCGGGCCGTCGATCGGCTCGCGCAGCAGCACCTCCTCGGGCTCGACCAAGACGTCCTCGAGCCGCGTCGTGCCGGTCCCGGTGAGGCTCTGGCCGAGCCCGTCCCAGTCGTCCTCCAGGGTCACCCCCGGGCGCTCGGCGGGAACGACGACGCTGACCACCTCGCCCTCCTCGTCGAGCGCGATGTAGAGGAGCTCGTCGGCGTAGAGGCTGCCGGTCGAGTAGTACTTGACGCCGTTCAGGCGGAGGACGCCGTCGGCGTCGCGGACCAGCTTCGTGCTCCAGTCTTCGGCCCCGACCTTGTGGTTGCCGAGCTCGGTCGCGGCGCCCGCCACGAACGTCCCCTCGGCCGCCCGCCGCAGCCAGCGGTCGCGCTGCTCGGCGTCGGTGGCCCGCAGCGTCTGCTCGACGAAGGCGAAGTGCGAGCGCAGGATGTGGGCGACGTTGGAGTCGACGGAGGCCAACGCCATGATCAGCCGGAACGTCTCCCGCAGCGTCGTCCCGGCACCGCCGTAGGACTGCGGCACCCGCAGGGCGCCGAAGCGGAAGTCCCGCAGCAGGTCGATCTGCTCGTAGGGGGCGATCCGGTCGCGCTCGCGGACGGCGGACTCGGCACCGATCTCGGCCAGCAGCCCGGCCAGCTCGGGGGAGCCGGGCGCGAGCAGCGCGGCGGGGTCGGCACGGTCGACGGGGGGTGAGATGCTCATGCGGGTGCTCCTGCGGTGTCGCGGCGGTGTCGGGCCGCCTGGTGGGTGTCGGGAAGCCGGGAGCCGCGGCCGAAGAACTTGTCGCGCAGCGTCCCCTCCTCGTAGGAGGTGCGGTAGCGGCCGCGCCGCTGCAGCTCGGGGACGACCAGGTCGACGAAGTCGACGTAGCTCTCCTGGGTGACTACGTGGTTCAGGTTGAGCCCGTCGGCACCGGTGGTGTCGATCCAGTCTTCGATCTGGTCGGCGACCGAGGCGGGGTCACCGGTCGCGTTCGGACCGTCGGCGCCGAAGCCGAGGCCCTCGACGAAGTCGCGGACCGTCCACTTGCCGCCGCCGAAGGTCTCGGCGGTCGACTGCATCGCCTCGTTGGGGACGTGGCGCAGCGGCTCGTCCAGCTCGTAGGGCGAGAGGTCGTACCCGAGCCAGCCGGACCAGAGGACGAGCGTCCCCTCCGGGTCGATCAGCGAGCGGTAGTAGTCGCGCTTCTCCTGCGCCTCCGACTCGGTCGGGGCGACGATCGTCGAGAAGCTGGAGAACACCCGGATGTCGTGCGGGTCGCGCCCGGCATCGACCAGCCTGCCGCGCAGGTCGTCGACGTTGCCGCGCATGATCTCCGCCCGCGGCGCGCCCATGAAGACCGCCTCCGCGTGCTCGGCGGCGAACGTCTTGCCGCGATTCGATTGCCCCGCCTGGTAGAGCAGCGGCGTCCGCTGCGGCGAGGGCTCGGAGAGGTGGATCCCGGGAACCTTGAAGAACTCGCCCTCGTGGCCGATCGGGTGGACCTTCGCCGGGTCGGTGTAGACGTTGCGCTCGACGTCGACCACGACCGCGTCGTCCTCCCAGGACCCCTCCCAGAGCTTGTAGAGGACCTCCATGTACTCGTCCGCCATGTCGTAGCGGTTGTCGTGGCGGACCTGGCCGTTCATGCCGATGTTGCGGGCGCCGCTCTCCAGGTAGGAGGTGACGATGTTCCAGCCGACCCGGCCCTTGGTCAGGTGGTCGAGCGTCGACATCCGGCGGGCGAACGTGTACGGGTGCTCGAACGAGGTCGAGGCGGTGATCCCGAAGCCGAGGTGCTCGGTGACCGCGGCCATCGCCGGGACCACCAGCGAGGGATCGTTCACCGGCACCTGGGCGCCGCCCCGCAGGGCGCCGTCGTTGGAGCCGGCGAAGACGTCGTAGACGCCCAGCACGTCGGCGATGAAGATGCCGTCCATGAGGCCCCGCTCGCAGGTGCGGGCGAGGTCGGTCCAGTAGCCGAGGTCCTTGTACTCGGAGGCGCGACTGCCTTTGGCCCGCCAGGTGCCCGCGACCAGGTGGGTCGGGCAGTTCATGTCGAACGCGTTGACGCCGATCTGCTTGCGGGTGTCCTTCGGGGAGCTCACGCGACCACCGCCTTGGCCACCGGCTGCGCTCGCTCCAGCCGCGGCAGCGCCGCGAAGAGCTGCCGCGTGTACTCGTCCTTCGGCGCGTGGAAGATGTCCTCCGCGGTCCCCGTCTCCACCACCTTGCCGTCCTTCATCACCATCACCCGGTCGGAGACGTGGTGGATCACGCCGAGGTCGTGGGAGATGAAGAGGTAGGCGATGTTCAACTCCGACTGGAGGTCGGCGAGCAGGTCCAGCACCTGGGCCTGGATCGAGACGTCGAGGGCCGAGACCGGCTCGTCGCAGACGATCAGTTCCGGCTGCGGGGCGAGCGCTCGGGCGATCGCGACGCGCTGGCGCTGGCCGCCGGAGAGCTGCAGCGGCCGGCGCTCCAGCAGGCCCTCGTCGATGCCGACGTGGCCGAGCAGCTCGCGCACCCGGCCGAGCCGGGCCTCCTTGCCCTTGTAGTCGGCCTCGTCGATCGCGTCGTCGACGATCCGCCGCACCGTCCAGCGTGGGTCGAAGGAGCTGAGCGGGTCCTGGTAGACGACCGAGACCCGGCGCCGGCGCTGGCGCCGGTCCTTCTCCTTCAGCGTCGTCCACGGCTTGCCGCGCAGGGTGACGTTGCCGCTGTCCGGGTCGACCAGGGCGAGCACGATCCGCGCCGTCGTCGTCTTGCCGGAGCCCGACTCGCCGACGATCCCGAGGGTCTCCCCCGGGCGGATCTCCAGCGAGACGTGGTCGACCGCGGTGCGGCTCTTGCCGTCGGGGCCGCGGTAGGCCTTGACCAGGTTCTCGGCGGTGATGATCGGGGCGCGCGAGGCGACCAGGTTCGGCACCCGCGGGTTGCCGGCCGGGATGTAGGCGCCGGCCACGCGCGGGGCGAGGCGGGTGCCCTTCGAGTGCTCGGAGGGGATCGCGTCGAGCAGCGCCCGGGTGTAGGCGTGCTGGGGCGAGTAGAGGATCTGCTCGGCCGGGCCCTGCTCGACGATCTCACCCTGGTTCATCACCGCGACGTCGTCGGCGAGGCGGGAGACGACGGCGAGGTCGTGGCTGATCAGGATCAGGCCGCGGCCACGCTCCTTGGTCGCCTCGAGCAGCGCCAGGATCTGCGCCTGGACGGTGACGTCGAGCGCCGTCGTCGGCTCGTCGGCGATCAAGAGCGGCGGGTCGAGGGCGATCGCCGAGGCGATCAGCGCCCGCTGGCGGAGGCCGCCGGAGAGCTCGTGCGGCAGCTGCCGCGCCCGCAGCTCCGGCTCCGGCACGCCGGCCTCGGTCAGCAGCTCGATCACCTTCTGCTTACGATCTCCCTTCCAGTCGTGGATCCGCAGCGGCT
>MKSH01000101.1:15251-24269 GCA_001898095.1 Solirubrobacterales bacterium 70-9
GCGACCGCTGAGGCCGAGCAGCGACTGGCCGTTCAGCTCCATCAGGTCGGCGGAGACGTGCGAGCGCTCCCCGGTCAACCCGACCAGGGTGCGCGCGGTGACCGTCTTGCCGGAGCCGGACTCGCCGACGATCGCCAGGCACCGGCCCGCCTCGACCGCGAAGGAGGAGCCGCGGACCACCTCGTTGACATGGCCGCGGGGGCCGAACCCGACCTTCAGGTTCTCGACCGCGAGCAGCGGGGCGTCGGGCTTGGCCGACTGGATATCCGACATCAGTACGTCTCTCCTTCGATCCGTCGTTGCAGGTAGCGGCCGATGCAGCTGGCGGCCAGGGTGGTGGCGACGATCGCCGCCCCCGGGAAGAGCTCCAGCCACCAGGCGGTCTGGATGTAGTCCTTGCCGGCGTCGAGCATCGCGCCCCACTCCGGCGCCGGCGGGGCGACGCCGAGGCCGAGGAAGCTGAGCGCCGAGGCCCAGACGATCGACTGGCCGACCCCGAGCGTCGCCAGCACCACGAGGGGCCGGAACGCGTTGGGGAGGATGTTCTTGAACAGCGTCCGGGACGGTGGATGCCCTAACGCCCGCGAGGCGATCACGTAGTCGGCGCCTTTCACCTGCAGCACCTGGGCGCGGATCATCCGCGCGTAGCCGGGCGAGGAGGCGATGCCGACGGCGAGGATCTGGGTCGAGACCCCGGAGCCGAAGATCGCCACCAGGAAGAGGGCGAAGAGGAGGATCGGGAACGAGAAGAGGACCTCCAGCAGGCGGTTGATCCCGTTGTCCACCCACTTGCCGCCGATCCCGGCGGCGACGCCCAGGAGCGCGGCGATGCCGAGCCCGACGGCGGTCGCGCCGAGGCCGATCAGGATCGACTCGCGGGCGCCATAGATCACCCGCGTGTAGACGCTGCGGCCCGACTGGTCGGTGCCGAAGGGGAATTCGAGCGAGGGCGCCTGGAGGCTGTGCCCGAGGTTCACCTGCAGCGGATCGCCTTTGGTCAGGAGCGACGGGGCGATCGCCGCGATCAGCAGGAGCGCCACGAACACGAACGCCAGGAGGACGACCGGCCGCAGCCCGCGGACGCGGGCGACGACGCCGCCGCGGGCGGGTGCTCCCCCGCCGGGGAGCGGCAGGCCGCCGACCGTCGGATCGATTGCCGTTGCCATCACGCCACCGCCTTCTGGGTGCGAAGTCGCGGATCGACGAGGACGTAGAGCAGGTCGACCATCAGGTTGACCAGCACGTAGATCAGCGCCACCAGCATCGTGATCCCGACCACCACCGGCAGGTCCTGGTTGGACACCGCCTGGACCAGCACGTTGCCGAGCCCGGGCCTCGAGTAGATGACTTCGACCAGGACGGCGCCGGAGATCGTCGCCCCGATCGCCCAGCCGGTCAGGGTGATCCCCGGCAGCAGGGCGTGGCGGAGCACGTGCTTGCGGCGCACTTCGCCCTCGCTGGCGCCGCGGGTCCGGGCCGAGATCGCGAACGGCTGTTTCAGCCCGCGCTCGAATTCGTCCCGGGTCACCTGGCCGAGGAAGCCGGCCAGCGGCAGCGCCAGGGTGAGCGACGGTAAGAACAGCGCGTCGAGCGAGGTGCCCCCGGTCACCGGGAACCAGCCGAGTTCGAAGGAGAAGACGACGAGGAGCACGAGCCCCAGCCAGTACGGCGGCACCCCGGCGAAGAACGCCTCGAAGCCGGAGCCCAACGACGATCGCGCCCTCCCCTTCCCCGCCGTCCACAAGGTGACGGGAACGGAGATGAGCCAGGCGAGGATGGTGGAGACGAAGACCAACACCAAGGTCGGGCCCACCTGTTCCTTGATCAAGGAGGTGACCGGCTGCTTGTACTGGTAGGAGGTGCCGAGGTCACCGGTCGCGAGGTCGCCGATGAAGGAGCCGTAGCGCTGCAGGATCGGGTCGTTGAGGCCGTACTTCTCTTCGGTCACTTCGATCTGGTGCTGGGTCGGCCGGGCGCCGGAGCCGCCGAGGATGGCGATCGCCTTGTTGCCCGGGGACAGTTCCTGCATCACGAAGCAGAGGGTCGCCGCGGCCCAGAGGACGAGGATCGCGCCGAGAAGCTTGTTGACGACGGTGCGCCAGGGGACCCGGCGCCGGGGGGGCGCCTCGAGCGCCCCCCCATGAGTTATCGACGGCGTGGTGGCCATGGTCAGCTTTCCAACCACGCGTCGGAGAACACCGGCTCACCCTCGGAGGGCTCGATCCAGACGCCCTTCAGCGATTTGCTGATGCCCAGGAGAGACTGCTCCGGGTACGTCGGCACCCAGTAGGCGTTCTCGGCGATGATCTGCTGCGCCTTCGCGTACAGCGTTTTCTGCTTGTCGCGGTCCGTCGTCGCAGCCGCCGCGAGCAGCGTCTGGTCGAGTTCCGGATTTTTGATTTTCGACATGTTCGCGAAGAGCTGGTTGTACGTTTCTTCGGAACTGACGATGTACATGCACATCGGCGTCGGGCAGTTCCAGTACGTCGGCTCGGCGTCGAAGTCGGCCGGGACGTTGGCCTCTTCGAGGTACTTCGCCTGCGGCTGCGGCACCAGGGTCACGTCGAACCCGGCTTCTTTTGCCGCCGCCTGGATGTTCTGGTACAGGGTCAGCTCGGCCGGGGGCGTTTCGCCGGGGCCGGTGCTGTAGATCCATTTCACCGTGAGCGGCTTGCCGTCCTTTTCGCGGACGCCGTTCGCACCCTTCTTCCAGCCCGCTTCGTCAAGCAATTTTTCCGCTTTGGCGAGGTTGTGCGGGTAGAGGTTCGCGTACTTGCTGGTGTAGAACGGCGTGCCCGAACTGACCGCGCTGGTCGCCACCGGGTAAGCACCCTGGTAGGCGCTTTCCACCGCCGCCGGGGCGTTGGCCGCGTAGTTGAACGCCTGGCGGACCTTGATGTCGTTGAACGGCGGTTCTGAGTCGTCGAGGACGATGTAGTGACCGATCCCGGCGTGGGTGAACTGCTGGACTTCGATGTCGGGGTCGGACTGGGCGGCGGCGAAGTCCTCCGGCGGGATGCTGAAGATCGCCTGCACTTCACCGCTCTTCAGCGCCTGCCAGCGCACCGAAGGATCGGGGAGGAACCGCCAGGTGATCCCTTCCAGGTAGGCCGGGCCCTGGTTGTTGGCGTCGGCCGGCGGCGAGTTGTAGTTGTCGTTGCGGACCAGGTCGATCTGCTGGCCTTTTTTCCAGTCCTTGAGGATGAACGGACCGGTGCCGACCGGGGAGACGCAGTTCTCTTTGATCCCGCGCGCCATCGCCTTCGGCGACTCCATGCCGAAGAAGGCCTGGCCGAGGACGTCGAGCAACGGCGAGTAAGGCCGTTTGAGGTCGATCTCGACGGTGTATTTGTCGATCGCCTTGGCGCCTTTCCAGATCGGGTCGAGGTAGACCAGGTCGGTCGACGATTCGGTTTCCGGATCGAGGATCTGCTTGAAGTTGGCGACCACCGCGTCGGCGTCGAAGTCGGTGCCGTCGGTGAACTTCACACCTTTCTTCAGGTGGAAGGTGTAGGTGAGGCCGTCCTTCGAGATGTCCCAGGAGGTGGCGAGCCAGGGGACCACGGTGCCGTCCGGTTGCATCGAGACGAGCGAGTCGAGGTACTGGCGCGACACGTAGGTCTGCGGCATGTCGCCGAAGTTGTGGGGGTCGAGGCAGGTCGGTTCACGGTCGGTCCCGTAGACGAGGGTGCCGCCCTTTACCGGGGTGCCTTCGACTTTCTTGGCACCGGCACCGACGCCGACCACCGAGGTGGTGTCGGCGGCCGCGGCGGTGGACTTGCTGCCGCCGCATGCGCTCAGGACGGCCGTGAGGGCCGCGAGCGCGGCGAAGGCGGCGAGCGCCGTGAGACGCGTTTTGAGGCTTGATTTCATCTTTCTTGGATCTCCTGGGTCCAGGTGTCAGTTGACGGAGTTGACGGTCTGTGGGTCGAGCCGGGAGGTGAACTTGGTGCGGTCGCGCGGGCCGTCGCCGCCGAGGAGGACGAGGCCGAGCAGGCAGGGCGCGGCGAGGACCGCGACGCCGGCGCCGTTGCCGAGAGCCCCGGCGACGGCACCGCAGAAGAGGGAGCCGGCGCCGAGCCCGAAGCTCCAGGCGACGACCCCGAAGGCGAAGACTTCGGCCGGCGGGCGGCCGAGCTGCTCGGCGCGATCGGAGAGGACGGCGGTGCCGAGCGGCCACAGCACGGCGATCACGGCGCCGTTCAGGGCGACCGCCAGCGTCGTCACCGGGATCGAGCCGGCGAAGCCGATCACGAAGAGCAGCGGGATCGCGGCGCCGAAGGCGAGGCGGATCGGCAGAGTGCGGCCGACGCGATCGGAGAAAGCGCCGGCGGTCGGCGACATCAGCACCTCGCCGATCGCCGAGAGGACGAAGGCGACGGCGATCACCACCACTCCGGCGCCAAGGTCGGCGAGCCGCAGCGGGGCGATCGTCGAGACCGCGCCGAGCACGGCGCCGCAGATCAAGATCACGCCCGCAGGGCGCAGCAGGTCCTCGGTGAAGAAGGAGCGCAGGCGGGCGGTGGCGGCGCTGACCTGGTGCTCGCCCCGCGCCTCGCCGACGGCGTAGAGCGCCAACGCGAGGACGAAGCCGAGGCCCCCGAGCGCGATCAGCGTCGCCGGGATCCCGATCAGGGTGCTGAGCGCGGCGAAGGCAGGGCCGCTGAGCGAGCCCGCCCCGGCCGCGGCGCCGGCGAGGCCGAGGGCGGCACCGCGGCGCTCGGGGGCGACGACGCCCTGCAGGCGGGCGAGCCCGGCGCACCAGACGAGCGCGGCACTGGCGCCCTGGACGAAGCGGCAGGCGACGAGGACCGGATAGGACTCGACCAGCCCGAAGACGATCGCGGCGACGCCGAGCATCACCAGCCCCAGCGTCATCGCCAGGGCGGGCCCGTGAGAGTTCACGAGCCGCGCCGCGGGCAGCGCCACAAGCACGGTCCCCGCCGGGTGCGCGGCGAACAGCATCGCGATCTCGAAGTGGCTCAGCGAGAGCGCGTCCCGATAATGCGGAAGCAGCGGCGAGATCACCGCATAGAAGGTCGCGTCGGCAAACATCGCCGCCGTGACGAGCGGAATAATCGCCCGCGAGGTGCCGCTCAGTGCCAGTCGTGAAGCCATTCTGGGCCTAAAGTTGACAAAGCTGGTCAGCTTTATCTAAAAGCGAGCCGTTCAGTACCCGGATGGGGAAGAAACCGGCGTGCAGGGACGGCGGGGGCGGCGCGATTCGGGCCCCCTGGCACCCGGCGTTCGCACTTTCCCGTAACCGGTACGGGTAACTGCGAACGCACCCAAGGGGACGGCGCGCTTCGTAGCCCCCGCGGCCGTGGACGCGAGCCTTTCGGGGGAAGTGCGCGGGTTCCGGCGCAGGTCGGGACGGTCGCGTCGCGCTCTCGACTTTCACCTTGCCAGGGCAGGGTGAAAGTCGAGAGCGCGTCCGGGACTCCTTAAGGGACGCGGAGTTCCGCGCCGGACCCGCGCAGGTCGTCACGGACCTCCGCCGTGACCCGCACGGGACGCGCACCCTCTCCCTCTCCCCGGAGACACGGCCCTCTCGTAGGCGGTCACAGCCTGCCCGGACCGCCTACGAGAGGGCCGCGTCCCTTGCCGTCCCGCCGCCGGCCTGCCGCAGCCCCGCCGCGGCCCGCCGCGGCTCGCCGCGCTAGGCGGCCAGCACAGTCGCCGCCCGTTGCGCCGCCTCGGTGCGATTCCTCACCCCGAGCTTGCGGTACAGCGCGGTGGCCGTCTTCTTGATCGAGTCGGGGCCGAGGTGGAGGCGCTCGCCGATCTCGCGGTTGGTGAGGCCGGTGCCGAGGAGGACGAGGATCTCGCGCTCGCGGTCGGAGAGGTCGAGGCCGCCGGCGGTGGGCGCCGGGAGGTCGAAGTCGAGCGGCTCGACCCCGAGGACGGCGGCGCGGACCTGGTCGACGACGTCCTCCGAGGTCACCCCGGCGGGCAGGAAGCCGACCGCGCCGAGGCTCGCCGGCGGGGCGCCGGGGGAGGTCCGGCAGCGGGAGCTCAGCAGGATCTGCACACCCGGGTGCGCCTCCCGGATCATCGCCGTGATCGAGCCCGCGAAGGGGCCGGTCTGGGAGATGTCGAGGATCGCCACGTCGGGGCGGTGGCGGCGGGTGAGCGCCACCGATTCCTCGCTGCCGGAGGCGAGCAGGCAGCTTTCGATCCACGGCTGCTCCTCGAGCAGCGCCGCCAGGCCGATCCGCGACGGCGCGTGCGCGTCGATCACGATCGCCCGCACGGAGCCGTCCGGCAGCGCATCGAGCTCCAGCTCCTCGATCGGCGGCAGAGGAAGTTCGGCAGTCGGCATCAGCGGGCGGCGGCGGGTCGGGGTTTGATCGCTTTCGCCGCGAGCGGCGCGGGCTCGAAGCCGGCCGCCGTGGCGGCGAGGGCGGCCGCGGTCTCGGCGGTGGCGGCGAAGAGCTCGTCCAGGGCCGCCGCGGCGGGCTCGCCGGGGACGCCGTCGGTGAAGTCGCCGCCGTTCAGGTAGACGGCGACCGGCATCGGGACCGCGCCGAAGAAGGCGAGCACGTCGCGGAGGTGCCGTTCGGCCCCCAGGTAGTGGTGGTCGGAGGCGCCCATCGCGACGATCCCGACCACCTTCCCCTGCAGCGCCGGCACCGGCATCAGGTCGAAGAGGTTCTTCAGCGAGCCGGTCATCGAGCCGCGGTAGATCGGCGTCGCCACCACCAGCGCCCCCGCCGACTCGACCGCGGCGATCGCCGTCCCGGTGTCGTCGCCTGTGTCTTCGGCCGGAGTGCCGTCGGCGAAGCCGATCGTGTGCGCGCCGAGGTCGAAGAGGTCGGCGTCGAACTCGGCCCGCTCGATCGCCCCCTCCACCGCCCGGTGCAACCGCCCCGGCGGCGTGGTCGATCCCAGGATCACTGTCAGATCAGGCGGCAAGCTCGTCCTCCTCGATCTCGATCCGCGAGTAGGAGCCGCGGAAGAAGAGCAGCGGCTCGGCGCCGGGCTCGCGGTGGTCCAGGTGATGGGCGGCGCCGATCACGATCTCGTGGTCGCCGGCGGGGTGGATCGCCTCCACCGTGCAGGCGATCGTCGCCAGGGCGCCGGGGAGCACAGGCACCCCGTGCTCGTGGTCGTCGAAGTCCACCTCGTGGACCTCCACCGCCTCCCCCTTGCGAGCGAAGCGGTCCGAGTGGTGGCGCTGGTCGGCGGCGAGGACGTTGACCGCGAAGCGGCCGGTCTCCCGAATCGCCGCCAGCGTCTCCGAGCTCTCGGCCAGGCAGGCCAGCAGCAGCGGCGGGTCGAGCGAGACCGAGGAGATCGCGTTGGCGGTGGTGCCGACGGGCCGGCCCTCGGGATCGCGGGCGGTGATCACCGAGACGCCGGTGGCGAAGTGGCCCATCGCGTCGCGCATCAGTCGGCCGGTCTCGGCCGAGGTCTGCGGCGTGGCACTGTCAGCCCCGGGGGTGAGTTCGCAGTTCTGGCCGCTATGCGGCTGGAAGTGCGAACGCACCGAGGCTTGGCGGTGCTCGACCACAGCGGAGACGTCGAGGATCGCGAGGCCGTGGCGGACGGCGAAGGCCTCGAGGTCCTCGTCACGCGCCATGTGGCCGTCCTCGCGCATCACCTGGCAGAGGACGCCGGCGCCGCGCAGGCCCGCGAGGTTGGTCAGCTCGACCGCGGCCTCGGTGCGTCCGGCCCGCTCGAGGATCCCGCCGGGGCGGGCGCGCAGCGGCAGGACGTGGCCGGGCTGGACCAGGTCCTCGGGCCCGCTCGCCGGGTCGACGGCAACGGCGATCGTACGGGCCCGGTCTTCCGCCGAGATCCCCGTGGTGACGCCCTCGCGAGCCTCGATCGAGACCATCGCCGAGTCCCCGAGCGAGGAGCGGTTGCCGCGGTTGCCGATCTGCTCCAGGCCCAGCTCGGCGCAGCGCTCGGTGGAGAGCGCCAGGCAGACCAGGCCGCGCGCCTCGGTGACCATGAAGTTGATCGCCTCGGCGTCGGCCGCCTCGGCGGCGACCAGCAGGTCCCCCTCGCCATGGCGCTCGCAGTCGTCGCGCAGCAGGACCATGCGGCCGGCGGCCAGCTCGGCGGCGGCGAGGGAGATCGCGTCGGGGGCGGTGGGGATCGCGGGTACGAGGTCGAGCGGGCTCATCGGGCGGCCCTCCATCGGGTCGTGGTGGAACGGGGCAGGTCGAGCGCGGCGGTCATGCGGCCTCCCACTCGGTCGGGGCGCTCGCGACGGCGGGGCGGATCTCGGTCGGCAGCGGCACTTCCTCGGTTTCGCCGGTCTTCACGATCCGGCGGGCGATCGCGCCGGAGTGGTCGCGGATCTCGGTGATCCCGATCGCCTCCCACTCGACCCCCTTGCGGAGCGAGCCGACGACGAAGAGGCGATCGGACTCGACCCCCTCGGCGTCGATCACGCCACCGTCTTCGGCGACGTCGAGGCCGAGGCCGAGCTGATCCGCCCGGGCGCGCCCGGCGGCGAGCAGCCCGGCGAGGACCGGCGGCGCCTGGCGGCGCAGGTCGCAGCCGGCGCCGCTGCAGTTGATCACCCGGTCGACCTCGACCGTGTCGAGATCGTGCGAGCCGGGCGTGCGGAGAAAGACGCGGGCGCGCGCCCCGTGCGGCTCGACCGAGACGATCGAGTTCGCCTCGGTGACCAGCCGACCGCTCGCCTCGAGGTCCTCGAAGCGGTCGGCGACGTCGGGCGCCATGCGGAACCGGTGGACGTCCCAGAGCCGCTGGAACTCGCCCAGGAACCGTTCCTTGTCGGCCAGGTTCAGCGAGCGCCAGAGCTGCGGTGAGCCCGGGCGCATCGAGTCGATCACGTCGCGCCAGTCGTCCCCCTGCTGGGAGACGCGACAGATCTGGGCGAAGACGGCGCCGACGACCGGGTCCAGCTCCCCGCTCTCGGTCGGGATGTGGAAGCGGCGCAGGTTGGTGAGGTCGCGGCGGTGGCGGCGCGGCACCAGCCCGTGGCGGGAGACCGCGCGGATCCGCGGCCCGTCCTCAGCCTGGCCGAGCGAGAGCGCGACG
>MKSH01000101.1:24309-27159 GCA_001898095.1 Solirubrobacterales bacterium 70-9
CCGACTCCTTCAGCTCCGGCGGGACCCGGATCGGGTCGCCGCCGCCGAGCGGGCCGAGGGCGAGGACGACGCGGTCGGCCGCCAGCCGCTCGCCGTCGGCGAAGGTCAGCTCCAGCGGCGCGACCGCCGGGCCGGCCAGCTCGGCGATCGTCGCCACCTCGCCGGCGCGCCGGCGCAGGCGCGCGTCGGTGGCCTCGCGCTCGGCCCGGGCGAGCAGGTCGCGCAGGTATGTGGCGTAGAGGCCGCGGGGCAGGAAGGCTTCCTCGGGTACGTCGTCGCCGCGCTCGGTCAGCCACTCGTGGAAGTGCTCGGGACGGCCGTGGACGGCGCCCATCCGCACCGCCGGGACGTTCAGCAGGTGGAGCGGGTCCTCGGTGCCGTAGGCGACCCCGGCGCCGAAGGTGCCGGTGCGGTCGATCAGCTCGATCTCCAGCGTCCCGCGGCGGCGCGGCTCGCGCAGGAGGTGCGCGGCGGCGACGGCACCGGCCGCTCCGCCGCCGACGATCGCGACGCGCTGGGTGGCGGCGGCGCTCATCGACAGCCCCCCATCGGTGCGTTCGCAGAAATGTTCGGTATGCGGTTGGAAGTGCGAACGCTCATCGGGCGGCTCCTACGGCGAAGGGGACGGCGGTGCCCTCGCGGCCGGAGACGGTGATCTCCTCGGCGTCGGGCGGACTCCAGAGGCCCTTGCGCTCCAGCAGGGGCATGACGCCCTCGCCGAACCAGTAGAGCTCCTCCAGGTGGGGGTAGCCGGAGAGGACGAACTCGGAGATCCCCACCTCGGCGTACTCCCCGATCAAGGAGGCGACCTCCTCGTGGGAGCCGACCAGGGCGGTCCCCGCCCCTCCCCTGCCCAGGCCGACTCCGGCCCACAGGTTGGGATAGACCTCGAGCGCCTCGGCCGAACCGCCGTGCAGCTCGCTCATCCGCCGCTGGCCCTCCGATTCGGAGCGCCGCAGCCTCGCCTGCACCTGGGCGACGGTCTCCCTGGGGACCGAGTCGAGCAGGCGCCCGGCCTGCGCCCAGGCGGCCGCCGGATCATCGCGGGAGATCGTGTGGAGGCGGACGCCGAAGCGCACCTCCCTCCCCCGCTCGGCCGCCGCCTCGCGGACCCGGCCGATCTTCTCGGCCACCGCCGCCGGCGGCTCGCCCCAGGTCAGGTAGACGTCGACGTGGGCGGCCGCGACCTCGATCCCGGCGGACGAGGAGCCGCCGAAGTAGATCTCCGGGCGGGGGTCGGGCAGGCGGTGGATGCTCGCGCCCTCGACCTGCAGGTGCTCGCCCGCGAAGTCGACCGTCTCGCCGTCCCAGAGGCGGGAGACGATCCGCAGGAACTCGTCGGTCCGCGCGTAGCGCTCCTCCTTGGCGAGGAAGTCGCCGAAGGCCCGCTGTTCGTCGGCGTCGCCGCCGGTCACCACGTTCAGGAGCAGGCGCCCCTTGGAGTGCCACTGGAAGGTCGCCGCCATCTGCGCCGCCAGGGTCGGCGAGACCAGGCCCGGGCGGAAGGCGACCAGGAACTTCAGCCGCGCGGAGGTCTCCGCCAACATCGCGGTGACGATCCAGGCGTCGTCGCACCAGCCCCCGGTCGGGGTCAGCGCCGCCTCGAAGCCGAGGCCCTCGGCCGCCGTGGCGACCTGGGTGAGGTAGGCGATCGAGGCCTCGCGGAGCCCCCCGGCGGTTCCGGCCGGAGGCGCCTCGCCGGTCTCGATCAGGCCGCGGCCGTCGCCCTGGGTGGGCAGGAACCAGTGGAACTTGAGGTTGCCGCTCACGCCGCGGCCCCTGCCGTCAGCGTCTCGCCGAGGCGACGGTAGGAGGCGCCGGGATGGGACTCGGGGAGGCGCGGGCCGGCGCCGAAGAGCTTCTCGCGCAGGGTCCCGGGGGCGTACTCGGTCGGGGCGACGCCGCGGCGCTGCAGCTCCGGCATCAGGTGCTCGACCAGGTCGACGAAGGTGCCGGGGGCGATCGCGTAGGCGAGGTTGAAGCCGTCGACGTCGGAGTAGTCGATCCACTCCTGCATCTGGTCGGCGACTTCGGCGGCGGAGCCGACCAGGCGCGGGCCGATCCCGCCGATCCCACCCCAGCGGGCGATGTCGCGGACCTTCCACTCGCCGCCCTGCGGGTCGGCCTGCTGGAAGGCGGCGACGGCGGAGTGGACGGCGTTCGACTCGACCTCGCCGATCGGGTCGTCGAGGTCGTACTCGGCGAGGTCGATCCCCATCCAGCCGGAGAAGAGGGTCAGCGCGGCCTCGTCGTCGGCGTAGCGCTCCAGTTCGTCGTGCTTGGCCCAGGCCTTCTGCTTGGTCTCGTCGACGATCGCCGTGCAGAGGTTGTAGATGCGGGCGTCGTAGGGGTCGCGGCCGACGGCGCGCATGCGGTCGCGGATGTCGCCGACCACCTCCTTGAGGAGCGCCGGGGTGGGCGCGGCGGTGAAGATCGCCTCGGCGTGCTCGGCGGCGAACTGGCGCCCGCGGGTGGAGGCGCCCGCCTGGTAGACGACCGGCGTGCGCTGCGGCGAGGGCTCGCTCAGGTGGATGCCGGGGACCTTGAAGAACTCGCCCTCGTGGCCGATCCCGTGGACCTTGCTCGGGTCGGTGAAGATGCCGCGCTCGCGGTCGCGGACCACGGCGTCGTCCTCCCAGCTCCCCTCCCAGAGCTTGTAACAGACCTCGAGGTACTCGTCGGCGACGTCGTAACGGTTGTCGTGGTTCAACTGCGCCGACTCGCCGAGGTTCTTGGCGCCGCTGTCGAGGTAGGAGGTGACGACATTCCAGCCGACGCGGCCGTCGGTGAGGTGGTCGAGCGTCGTCATCCGGCGGGCGAAGGGGTAGGGGTGCTCGAAGGAGATCGAGG
>MKSH01000101.1:27220-27773 GCA_001898095.1 Solirubrobacterales bacterium 70-9
CCGCCGTAAACGTCGTAGATGCCGAGCACGTCGGCGATGAAAAGCCCGTCGAAGCGCCCCCGCTCCAGCAGCTGCGCCAGGTCGGTCCAGTAGGAGAGCTTGCGGTAGTTCCAGGCCCGGTCCTCCGGATGCCGCCACAGGCCCGGGGACTGGTGGGCGACGCAGTTCATGTCGAAGGCGTTGAGGCGGATCGGTCGGGGCATGTGGCTGGGCTCTTCCTTCTCGTAGGGGTTTCCGACCTCGGTCCCGGGGTCAATTCTCTAGTAAGTTGATCGAGAAACACGTAAGGCGAGCGCGCATGATGCGGGCGCCACACGCGGATGTCAAATCGAAATTTCAGGTAGCCCGATAGTCTTTCCCTACCTAATCGGTCAACTTACGTGAAATAAATTCACATCCAGTCCCCCGGTCCCCAGCAGATGCGCATCCAACAGCTCGAATACGCGGCCGCCGTGGCCCGCTTCGGCTCCTTCCGGCGGGCGGCGGAGAACCTCCACATCTCCCAGCCCGCGCTGAGCGAGAACGTGCGTCGGCTGGAGCGGGAGCTCGGCGT
>MKSH01000102.1:0-4807 GCA_001898095.1 Solirubrobacterales bacterium 70-9
TCCCCGGCAATGCGTTCGCAGTTCCCCGTACGGGCTACGGGAAAGTGCGAACGCCTGCCGCGGGCGCCCCGAACCCCGCCGTCCTCCGTTGCAAGGGCCTCGAAGTGCACCGTCCCGCGCGCCGGCGCCCCGAATCGCCCTGTCCCCGGCCGCCGGCGCCCCGAAGCCGCCGTTCCAGCGGCCGGCCCTTCCGAATCGCCCCCGCTGTCTCACCCAGGCGGGGCCGAACGACCTAGCCGCGGGCCATCTCCCGCTGGACGTCGTCCTCGGTGATCCGATTGCTCGGTCCGTAGGCCTTCCAGCCTTGGGTGACGATGCCGATCGCGGCGCCGAGCATCACCCACATCGGCCAGAAATAGCCGCCTTCGCCGAGCGCCCAGATGACTACCGCGACGATCACCGCGAGCAGGCCGCCGGCGAGGATGCCTTTGAAATCCTGCTTCATCTTCAGGCGCTGGATCGCCAGTTCGCGAGCGTGGTCGGGGCTGTCGACGCCCATCTCAGGAGCCAGTGGAGTATCCATGCGCCGATGGTAGCGCCGGGTCGGCACTCAGTCCACGGGCAGGGCAGCGACGAAGCGGCCGAAGGCGGCCATGTCGGTGATCGCCGGGCCGTGGCCGGGGAGGATCAGCGAGGGCTCGAGGGCGGCCAGCTTCTGGATCGAGCGGCGGTTCAGGGGTGGGTCGTAGGTCATCTCGTCGGGCGGCTGGCGGATGCCGGGCAGCCCGGTGAGGAAGCTCATGTTGCGGACCACGTCGCCGCAGATCGCCACCCGGTCGGAGTCGCGGAAGAAGATCACCTCGCCCTGGGCGTGGCCCGGCGCGTGGATGACGCGGAACTCGCCGACCTCGTCGCCGTCGTTCAGGATCCGGTCGACCTTGCGTGGCGGGCCGGTCCAGATGCGGTCGTAGATGCGCGGGATCAGCGCCGCGCCGGAGCCGACCGAGCGCCGGCCCTCCATCGCGTCGACGTCGTCGGCGTGGCAGGCGAGCGGTACCCCGCGCGCCTCGCAGATCGCTTTCGCGCAGCCTTGGTGGTCGGGGTGGACGTGGGTGAGTGCGACGGCCGAGATCTCGACCCCGTCGAGCTCGGCGAAGATCCGCCGCCGGTCCCAGGTCCGGCCCGCGTCGATCAGCAGGTCCCCGGCGAGGTAGACGTTGACCGTCGGCAGCGGCAGCTCCTTCAGGCGCCAGACCCCTGGCGCCAGCCGCTTCATCTCAGTGGCTGATGCCGAGGGTGCGGCGCGACTCGCCGCTGCGGTCGGAGATCCGCTGCAGGCGGGCGATCTGCCGTTCGCCTTCGAGGCGGACCGGGTCGCCGGCCGGGAAGGGCTCGATCAGCCGCGCGATCCGGTTGCGGATCTGCAGCGAGAAGTGGGGCGTCGCCGGGCCCGCGAGGGCACGGATGTCCTCGACCGTGATGCCTTTCTCGCCGCCGAGCAGGTTTGGGTTCTCTGCCTCGCTCATTCCTCGTTTCCGATCTTCGCCAATTCAGCGACTTCGTTGACTTCCGCCTGTTGTTCGACGCTGATCTGCCCGGCATCCCCGACGATCCAGACGTGGTTGTAGAAGGCCCTGGTCGGGTCCGTCGTGTAACCGGGCTTCACGTCGAGGAAGTAGCCAAGCAATTCGGACGGGAGCGTATCGGCGCCGTCGGTGAGCAGCAACGGACCCCAGGTGCCGGAGGCCGAGAGCGGCGCCGCGGCGGCCGCTTCGAGCGGCGCGTCGGAGCGCGCCAGGACGAAGCCGTGACCGGGGTCGGAGACGTGCCAGCCGAAGCGGCCTTCGCCGTAGCGGGCGAAGGCGATCGCGTTTTGGACCGGGTTGGCGCCGCTGATCCGGGTCACCTTGCTGCCCAACGCTTCGACTTCCTTCAGCACCTTGCCGGAGATCGCCGAGCCGGGGCCGAGCGCGTAGACCGGCACGCCTTCGTCGCGGCGCAGGGCGGTCACGGTCGCCTGCGGCAGGGCTTCGGCTTCGGTGAACAGGACCGGGTCGCCGGAGCGAGCCGCGTAGGCGGCGGCGGGCGCGGCGAAGGCCGGTTCGGAGCTGGAGGCGAGGATGATCGCTTCCGGCGGCGAACCCGCCAGGCGGTCGCGCAGGCGGGCGACCGTCGCCGCCTCGGTGGCGGGGTCGGCGGCCCCGATCTTGTTGGCGCTGAGGTTGCCCGGCACCTGGACGTCGCCGATCGCGAAGACCGCGGCGCCGCCGCTGGCCGCGCCGCCACCGGGCTTCAAGGCGCCGAGCGCGCTCTTGGTCGCCTCGGGCATGCCTTCAGCTTCGCCGTAGAGGAGGGGTGCGCGGACCGGTTCGGCCATCAGCACGCCGGCGGCGATCGCCCCGGCCCAGTCTTCCTCGCCGACCAGGGAGACGGCCACGGGGCGCTGCTTGTCGTTCATCGCCGGGAAGACGGCGAGCGCGGCGGCGGCGGCGTTGGCGATCGGGTCGGGGCCGCCGATCCGCGTCGTGTTCGAGGTGGCGAAAGAGGGATAGCCGAGTTCTTCGGCGCCGCCGCCGGAGTCTTCCGATTCGCCTTCGCCTTCGTCAGTCGACGATTCCGATTCGCCTTCGGCCGAGGACGACGGCGCTTCGACCGGGACGACGGGGGCGGTCGAGGTGGCGGGGGCGGCGCTGTCGCCGCTGCTGTTGGAGCCCCCGCCGCCGGCGACCACGGCGAGGACGATGAAGCCGACCGCGATCAGGACCAGCGCGGTGATCAGCTTGACCGGCCCCGGGATCGAGCGGCGACGACGGCGCGGCGGAGCCGGCCCGGTCGCGGTCCCCGGCGGCTCTCTTGTGGTCCCCTCCGGTTTTTTGGCGGCTTTTTTCGGCTCTGGGACTGGCTCGGGAACCTCGTCCGGCGGCGTCACGTCGGCATTGATCGGTCGGTCGGGGCTCACCTTGCTCCACCGTACAGGCGCGGCGTGGGCGTGGCGTCCTCCGGTCCTTCGGCTACGCTGTACAGAGACTGGCTGACTGACCAGTCAATCAACAGCCGGGCCGCGCGGGGGCAGCACCGCCGCGGGCCGAAAGGGAGAAGCGCCATGGATTTCGGACTCAACGACGAGCAGCTCACCTACCAGGCCGAATGCCGCAAGTTCGCCAGCGAGGTGATCCGTCCCGCGGCCGCCAAACACGACCGCGAGGAGAGCACTCCGTGGGAGGTCATCAAAGAGGCGCGCCGGCAGGGTTTCGGCGGGCTCGAGGGGATGCAGCGCGCGGCGGAAGACGACGAGGGCCAGATGCAGCCGATCATGGCCGAGCAGTTCCACTGGGGCTGCGCCGGGATCGCGCTGGCGATCAGCGGGTCCGGTCTCGCCGCCGCGGGCATCGCCGCCTCCGGCACCCCGGAGCAGACGATGCGCTGGGTCCCCGACTGCTTCGGTGACGCGGAGACGGTGAAGCTGGGCGCCTACGCGGTGACCGAGCCGCAGGCCGGCTCCGACGTGAAGAGCCTGAAGACGACCGCCGTCCGCGATGGCGACGAGTGGGTCCTGAACGGCACCAAGGTCTTCATCACCAACGGCGGGATCGCCGACGTCACCGTCGTCGTCGCCACCGTCGACCCGACTCTCGGCACCCGCGGTCAGGCCTCCTTCGTGATCGAGAAAGGGACGCCGGGGCTGGCCCAGGGCAAGAAGGAGTCGAAGCTCGGGATTCGCGCCTCGCACACCGCCGAGGTCGTGCTCGAGGACTGCCGGATCCCGGCCGAGAACCTGCTCGGCGGCGAGGAGAAGCTGCAGCGCAAGCTGGAACGGGGACGCAGCGGCCAGAAATCGCGCGCCGGGGCGGATGCGCTGGCGACCTTCGAGATCACCCGGCCGATCGTCGGCGCCTCGGCGCTGGGGATCGCCCAGGCGGCCTACGAGTGGACTCTGGAATACCTCTACGGGCGCGAAGAGGGCGGCGTCCAGCTGCTCAGCGCGCAGCGGGTCCAGCAGACGCTCGCCGACGTCGCCACCGAGATCGAGGCGGCGCGCCTGCTCGTCCAGCGGGCCTCGTGGATGGGCCGCAACGGCCGACCGATGACCGGCGGCCAGGGCTCGATGTCGAAGCTGAAGGCGGGCGACGTGACGATGTGGGCGACGACGACGCTGATGGACCTCGTCGGCCCGGCCGCCTGGGACACCGACCACCCGCTGGAGAAGTGGTTCCGCGACGCCAAGATCTACCAGCTGTTCGAGGGCACGGCCGAGATCCAGCGGATGGTCATCTCCCGCATGCAGGCCCGCGACTACGCCGAGCGCCTCGGCTTCGCCGCCGAGGTCGCCGCCGAGGCCCAGGCCGCCGCGACGAAAGAGCCCGTCCCCGCCTGAACCCCAGGTTGACGGGCCGAAAAGCGCTGATATAGAGCGCTTTTCGGCCCGTCAACATCGAGCACCCGCGAGCGCCGGGGTCACTACGTATGCTCGGCCGGTGAGCGATCACGGGCACGACCATGGCGGCGGGCATGGGCATAGTCACGGCTTCGGCGCGCATGCGCTGGAGGCGCGGCGGGAGGACTCGCGGCGGCGGCTGATCGTCGCGCTCGGGATCAACGTCGTGATGCTGCTCGCCGAGGCGATCGGCGGCGTCATCACGGGCTCGCTGGCGGTGCTCGCCGACGCCGGACACCTGCTCTCCGACGTCGGCTCGATCGTCCTGGCGCTGATCGCGGCCCGGCTCGCCGCCCGCCCGGCGAGCGGCCGGCGCACCTTCGGCTATCAGCGCTCGGAGGTCCTGGCGGCGCTCGCCAACGGGCTGACCCTGGTCGCGGTGAGCGTCTTTATCGGGATCGAGGCGATCGGCCGCTTCTCCCACCCGCCCGG
>MKSH01000102.1:4900-5292 GCA_001898095.1 Solirubrobacterales bacterium 70-9
CATCAACCTCGAGGGCGTCATCCGCCACTCCTTCGCCGACGCGCTCGGCTCGCTCGGGGTGATCGTCGCCGGTGCCGTCGTCCTCGCCGGCGGCTCCGACATCGTCGACCCGATCGTCGGCCTGCTGATCTCGGTCCTCGTCCTGCTCTCCTCCTGGCGCCTGCTGAAGGAACCGTTCGACGTGCTGATGGAGGCGGCGCCCGCCGACCTCGACGTCGACGATATGGGCGCCGCGATCTGCGAGGTCGACGGCGTCCGCTCGGTCCACGACCTCCACGTCTGGACGGTGACCGCGGGCTTCCCGGCGCTGGCCGCGCACGTCGTCGTCGCCCACGGCGCCGACCGCGACCTCATCCGCCGACGACTGGGGATGGAACTGGGGACCCACTTCG
>MKSH01000102.1:5535-7111 GCA_001898095.1 Solirubrobacterales bacterium 70-9
ATGCGCGGCAGATCGAACGGCTGCGCGGCGAGGTCGTGACGATCCGCGAACAGGAGGTGGCGACGCGCGCCCGCCTCGCCGCGACCCAGGGCAAGCTGGCCCAGGCGAGCGACGAGCTGGAGGTCGCCCGCGACCACCTGGCGCGGACCCGCGCCCACCTGCGCGTCGCCCTGGCGGCGCTGCGCGAGCGGCTGATCGCGATCTACGAGCAGGGCAGCCCGGGAATGATCGACGTGCTGGTCGGCGAAGGGGACCTCGAAGACATCGAAGCGCGGACCGAACTCCTCGATCGCATCCACCAGGCCGACGAGGCGACCGCGCAGCGGGTGCGGAGCCTGCGCGACAGCGTCGCGCTGACGGTCGAGCGGCGCGCCGCGGCGAAGGGCGAAATCGAAGCGGCGCGGAACTCGATCGCCCGCGAAGGGGAATCGCTGGTCGCCGCCCGGGGCGAACTGCAGGCGCGGCAGGGCGAGCTGGTCGACGCCCGCGGGGCGAAGGAAGGCGCGCTGGCGAAGGTCCGCCACCACGAAACCGAGCTCGACGGGGACGTCGAAGGCATCCAGGCGAAAATCGCCGAAGAGCTGGCGGCGACCGGCTCGATGCCGCTGCCGCCGGGCGCGATCAAAGCTGGGTCCGGTTCGATGATCTGGCCGGTCGACGGGCCGATCGCCTCCGGCTTCGGCCCCCGCACGATCGAAGGCCACTACGAGTACCACCCGGGGATCGACATCGCCGTGCCGGAAGGGACGCCGATCCGCGCCGCGCTCGCCGGCACCGTCGCCTGGACCCAGTCGGAGGCCGAAAGCGGCGGCTACGGCAACTTCACCTGCATCGACCACGGCGGCGGGCTTTCCACCTGTTACGCCCATCAGTCCGCTTTCGCCGTAAACCCCGGCCAATCGGTGCAGCAGGGCGAGGTGATCGGCTACAGCGGCTGCACCGGTTACTGCCTTGGCCCTCACGTCCACTTCGAGGTTCGTATAAACGGTGAGGTGACCGATCCCTTGGGTTATCTTTAGCGGGGTTGGGTCGATAGGAGAACGGGCATAGAAACCCAAGTGGGAAGCCAAATCCCAGTTCCAAGAACTACTTGGTATCGAGTAGTACCGACTATTAAGTAACCGTGGTCAAGCAGGCGCACACCTATCTCGTCGGGGCCCTTTCCGGGGCCACCCTGATCGGCATCGCGATCGGCGTCTTCGTCCTGCTCGTCTCCGCCCAGGTCTTCCACCAGTGGCCGATCGTCGAGGTCAGCTCGCCGCCGCAGCAGCCCGCCGTGGCGCCGGCGAAGGCGCTCCCCGCAGGTGGCACCACGACCACCGCGAGCACCGATGGCGGGATCGCCGTGAAGACCGGCGGCCAGAACGCCGGCAAGGTCGGCGCCGTCGCCGCTGCGCCGACTGCGAAGAGCGGCGGCAACCAGCAGGGCGGCGCCACCGAATCGGGGGCGATCGCCGAATCGACCGGGCCGGCGACGGTGGCCGAAAGCCCGCCCAGCTCCTCCGGCGGCAACAACTCTTCCTCGTCCGGTGGCAACGACAGCTCCGGCTCGCACGCGACCAAGCCGTCCACCACC
>MKSH01000102.1:7124-7943 GCA_001898095.1 Solirubrobacterales bacterium 70-9
GAGCTCGTCGGGCTCCTCCGGCTCCACCGGGTCGAGCGGCTCGAGCGGCACCGCGACCGGCTCCACGGGCTCCTCCGGCTCCACCGGGTCGAGCGGCAGCAGCTCCAGCCCGGTCACCACGACCACCGCGCCGGTCACCGCCGGGGTCAAATCGGCCTCTGAAAACCTCGCCGGCACCGTCAACGAAACGGTCAAAGGCGTCGACGAAAACCTCACCGGCGGCACCCTCGAAAAGACCGGTGTCACCGAAGTGACCGAAGGCGTCGTCAACGGAGTGATCGGGCCCGAATCGGCAGCCGGCAAAACCATCGACGGGGTCACGGAAACCCTCAACGGTCTGCTCGGCTCCGGCTCTCACTGAGCCGCACGGCCGCGCGAGTTCTCAACCGTCACAATGCCGCCGATGGCGGAGCAGGTTCAGGCCGAGGCAGTGGTGGGCGATCCGATCGCGGGATCGGCCGTGCTGCCGATCGGCAGTCGGGTGAACGAGCTCGGGCACCTCGAGGTCGGCGGCTGCGACGTGGTCGAGCTCGCCGAAGAGCACGGCACGCCCGCCTACATCTACGCCGAGGACGACCTGCGCGCCCGCGCCCGTGCCTACTGCGAGGCCTTCGAGCGGCGCGGCGTCGACGGCGAGGTCCTCTTCGCCTCGAAGGCCTTCCCGGCCACCGCCGCCTACAAGCTGTTCGCCGAGGAGGGCCTGTCGGTCGACGTCGCCTCCGGCGGTGAGCTGCACATCGCTCTCGCCGCGGGCTTCGACCCGGCCCGCATCCACATGCACGGCAACAACAAGACCGACGAGGAGATCCTGATGGCGGC
>MKSH01000102.1:7952-16453 GCA_001898095.1 Solirubrobacterales bacterium 70-9
GGTCACTCCCGGGATCAAGCCCTCGACCCACGACTTCATCACCACCGGTCAGCTCGACTCGAAGTTCGGCTTCGGCACGGGCGACGGGGACGGCGCCGGGCGGGCGATCGAGCGCGTCCTCGCCTCCGACAAGCTCGACCTGGTCGGCCTGCACGCCCACATCGGGTCGCAGATCTTCGAGCTCGAGCCTTACCGCCTGGCGATCGCCGCGCTCGGTGACCTGGCCGGCGACTGGTGCAAGGTGGTCGACGTCGGCGGCGGGCTCGGCGTCGCCTACACCGCCGCGGACGCGCCGCCCGCGATCGACGACTACGTCGGCGTCAAGGTCGAGGGCGTGCGCGAGGTCTTCGGCGCGGGCGTGCGGATGCTGATCGAGCCGGGGCGCTCGCTGGTCGCCAACGCCGGCGTCACCGCCTACCGGGTCGGCACGGTGAAGGAGATCCCCGGAATCCGCACCTACGTCGCCGTCGACGGCGGCATGTCCGACAACATGCGGCCGATGCTCTATGGCTCCAAGTACGAGGCCCTGATCGCCGACCGAGCATCTTCCGAGGCGGAGGCCCTGGTCACCGTGGCCGGGATGCACTGCGAGTCCGGCGACGTGCTGGTCCGCGACGCGATGCTGGCGGCGCCCGCCGTCGGCGACGTCCTCGTCACCCCGGCGACCGGCGCCTACGGCCACGCGATGGCGAGCAACTACAACGGCGTCACCCGCCCGCCGGTGCTCTTCTGCGCGGGCGGCGAGGCCCGCGTGGTCGTCCGCCGCGAGACCTTCGACGACCTCACCGCGCGCGATGTCTGAGATCGCCGCCGAGACCGCGGCCGCCGAGGCGGGCGACGCGCCGAAACCCGTGCGCATCGGCCTGCTCGGCCGCGGCACCGTCGGCGCCGCCTTCGCCGAGCTGCTGGCCGAGCGCGCCGAGGCGGTGCAGGCGGCGACCGGCCGCCGTCCCGAGCTGGCCGGGGTGCTGACCCGCTCGGCCGGGGACTTCGCCGAGATCCTCGAGCGCTCCGACCTGGTGGTCGAGCTGATGGGCGGGACCGAACCGGCGCGCGAGTACGCGATCGCCGCGATGCGCGCGGGCAGGCCCCTCGTCACCGCCAACAAGCAGCTGCTCGCCCAGCATGGCGACGAGCTCTTCCGGGTCGCCCGCGAATCGGGGGTGCAGCTGCGCTTCGAGGCGGCGGTCGCGGCGGTGATCCCGATCGTGCGCACGATCCAGGAGGGTTTCGCGGCGACCGAGATCGAGAAGGTCTACGGGATCGTCAACGGGACGACGAACTTCATCCTCAGTGAGATGGCTTCGACCGGGGCAGGCTACGAGGAGACCCTGGCGCAGGCGCAGGAGTTGGGGTACGCCGAGGCCGACCCGACCGACGACATCTCCGGGGCCGACGCGGCGGCGAAGATGGCGATCCTCGCGCGACTCGCCTTCCACACCCCGGTGACGCTCTCGGAGGTCAGCTACGAGGGGATCGAGGCGATCCAGCCCGACGACCTCGCCTTCGCCAAGGAGCTCGGCCTCTCGCTGAAGCTGCTCGGCGTGGCGGAGCGGCGCGGCGAGGCGATCAGCGTCCGCGTCTTCCCCTGCTTCCTCTACTCGGGCCACCCGCTGGCGCCGATCGAGGGCGCCTTCAACGCGGTGATGATCCAGGCGCCTGCGGTCAACGAGGTGACCCTCTCGGGCCCCGGGGCGGGCGGCCTGCAGACGGCGAGCGCAGTGCTCGGCGACGTCGTCTCGATCCTTGCCGGCGACGCGCCGGTGCATGAGACGCGCACCGAGCTGCCGATCGTCGCCGACGTGCCGTCGAGCTTCTACCTGCACCTCGAGGTCGCCGACCAGCCCGGCGTGCTGGCGCGGATCGCGACCGTGCTCGGCGAGCACGACGTCTCGGTGAAGAGCGTCGTCCAGCGCGGGATCGGCGACGACGCGCGGCTGGTGATGGTCCTGCACGAGTGCCTCGAGTCGTGCTTCGCCAGCGCAGTCGAGGCGCTGAACGAGCTGGGCGAGCTGCGCGGTCCGGCACGCTCGATCCACGTGATCGAGGAGCAGTTCTAGTGGGCGGACCAGGGGAGGGGTCGGGGTGCCGGAACGGGGGCTGATCGAACGCTACCGCGACCGCCTGAACCTGGAGCCGGATGATCCGATCGTCTCGCTGCAGGAGGGCTCGACCCCGCTGATCCCCTCGCCGCGGCTCTCCGAACGGGTCGGTGCCGAGGTCTTCCTCAAGTTCGAGGGCGCCAACCCGACCGGCTCGTTCAAGGACCGCGGCATGACCGTCGCCGTCTCGCGGGCGAAGGGGCGGGGGGCGGAGGCGGTGATCTGCGCCTCGACCGGCAACACCGCGGCGAGCTGCGCGGCCTACGCGGCGCGCGCCGGCCTGCGCGGCGCGGTGATCGTCCCGGAGGGCAAGATCGCGATCGGCAAGCTCGCCCAGGCGCTCGTCCACGGCGCCCGGGTGGTGGCGCTGAAAGGCAACTTCGACGACGCCCTGCGGATCGTCCGCGAGCTCTCCCAGCGGCACCCGATCGAGCTCGTCAACTCGGTCAACCCCTACCGGATCGAAGGCCAGAAGACGGGGGCCTTCGAGGTGATCGAGGAGCTCGGCAAGGCTCCCGACGCGCTGGCGATTCCGGTCGGCAACGCCGGCAACGTGACCGCCTACTGGCGCGGTTTTCAGGAGATGGACGCGGCGCCGATCCTCTACGGCTTCCAGGCCGAGGGCGCGGCGCCGCTGGTGACCGGCAAGCCGGTGGAGAACCCGGAGACCGTCGCCTCGGCGATCCGGATCGGCAACCCGGCGCGCTGGGAGGAGGCGATGGCCGCCTTCACCACCTCCCGCGGCCGCGTCGCCGCCGTCTCCGACGCGCAGATCATCGACGCCTACCACTGGCTCGCCTCCTGCGTCGGCGTCTTCTGCGAGCCTGCCTCGGCCGCTTCGGTGGCGGGCCTGCTCGCCCACGGCCTGCCGACGGTTGCGGGCGACGCGAAGCCGGAGACCGTCGTCGCCGTGCTCACCGGCCATGGCCTCAAGGACCCCGACACCGCGATCGGCAAAGCCCCGCCGGTGATCAGCTGCGAGAACGACCTCACCGAGGTCGAGCGCGCCGTCTTCGACGACTGAGTTCGGTATTACAGTACCGTCTAGTACTGTGATGCAGTACTGCTTGGTACGGTAAGACCGTACATGGCGCAGCTCAACCCCTTCGTTTTCAACCGCCCGGTCTCCGCCGAGGACCTGATCGACCGCGATCGGGAGACGGTGCAGATGCTGAGGCTGGTGGAAGGGGGTCACGCGGTGCGCCTCTCCGCTCCGCGGCGTTACGGGAAGACCAGCCTCCTGCGTCGGCTCGGCGATGAGGCTGAGATGGCCGGGATGAACTACGTCGAGGTCGACTTCTACGGTGTGCTGTCTCGGCTCGATGTCGCCGGGCGGCTGGAGGATGCCTATGAGACGCTGCGCCCGGGGCCGCAGCGCATCGCCAGGGCGGTGATCCAGACCCTGCGTCCCGCCGTCAGCGTCGGCGCGGCCGGCGTCCGGCTCGAATCTCGGCCCCAGCCGGAAGAACGGCTCGGCCGCCGACTGATGGGCCTCCTCGACCTGCCGGTGCAGCTGTACGAGCGGACCGGAAGGCGGACGCTGGTCGCCTTCGACGAGTTCCAGGCGCTGCTTGCGGTCGATCCCGGCATCGACGGCCTCTTCCGCAGTCGGATCCAGCGCCACGGCGAGGCGGCAAGCTACGTCTTCGCCGGCTCGCACCCCGGCCTGATGGCCCAGCTTTTCGGTGCGCACGAGCGGCCGTTCTTCGGCCAGGCCCGCTCGCTGCCGCTCGAACCGCTGCCCAACTCCGACATCGTCGAACACGTCGGCAAGCGCTTCGCCGCCACCGGCCGCGAGGTGGGACCGGCGATCGAACCACTGCTCGACCTCGCCGCCGGTCACCCGCAGCGGGCGATGCTCCTCGCCCACCACCTCTGGGAGCGGACGCCCGACCAGGGCGTCGCCGAGGCCGAGCACTGGCAGGCGGCGCTGCGCGACACCTTCGCCGAACAGGACGATGCGCTGCGGGCGACCTGGGACGCACTGGAGGTGAAAGAGAGGGCGGTCTTCACCGCGCTCGCGACCGGCGAGCCGGTCTTCGGGGCGCGCACCCTCGAGCGGTTCAACCTCTCGAAAGGAGGCGCCCAGCACGCGCGGGAGGCGCTCGCCCATGCCGGGCACATCCGCCGACTCGACGACGTCTGGCGGCCCGTCGATCCACTCTTGGCGCGCTGGGTGATCGAATTCCAACACAATGGCGGCAAGGATCTCCATTGATGACCGCCCGCCGTCGACTTGTCCGCGTCCCCGCCTCCTCGGCCAACCTCGGGCCGGGGTACGACGCGATGGCCGCCGCGGTGGCGCTGCACCTGGAGCTGGAGGTCGAGGAGACCGGGGAGTACGCGTTCGAGACGGGCGGGCTGGCGGTGCCGACCGGCCGCGACAACCTGTTGGTGCGGGCCTTCGAGACGCTGCACTCCGCCGACGGGATCACCTTCCGGCTGCGCAGCGAGATTCCGCTGGCGCGCGGGCTGGGGTCGAGCGCGGCGGCGATCGTCGCCGGCCTCGTCGCCGCCGACCACCTCTTCGAGTTGGCGCTGACGAAGGAGGAGCTGCTGGCGCGGGCGACCGAGATCGAGGGTCACCCCGACAACGTCGCCGCCGCGATCTACGGGGGGTTCGTGGTGTGCGCCGCGGGGGGAGATCCGTTCGCGGCGCGCTTCGATCCCCCGGAGGGACTGGAGGGGATCGTGGTGATCCCGGGGGAGGAGGTCTCGACCCGCAAGGCGCGTGAGGCGATCCCGGCCGAGGTGCCGCTCGCCGACGCGGTGACGAACGTCTCCGCCGCCGCCCTGCTGGTGCTGGGACTGCGGAGTGCCGACCTCGACCTGGTCGGCCGCGGCCTCCACGACGCGATCCACCAGCCGCGCCGCCGGCCGCTTTATCCGCGCTCGATGGAGATCGTCGACGCGGCCGCCGAGCTGGGGGCGCTGGGGGCGACGATCTCCGGCGCCGGGCCGACCGTCCTGATCTGGACGACGTGGGAGGAAGCGGGCGGCGTCGCGGCGGCGTTGAAGGAGCGGGTCGAGGGCTGGGCCGAGGTGAAGCGGCTGCCCTTCGAACCGCTCGGTGCCGACGTCCCCGAGCTCTAGGCGGATCGCCGGCGAGCGCCGGACGGACGTTCCCCCCGACCGGGAGGAAAAGCCTTTCTTTTCCGTATCCGCCGTGGTTAGAGTCGCCGGATGCCCACCCTGCCGAAGTCGAAGCTGATCCCCGCCCTGTTCGTCGTCGCCGCGCTGCTGTCCCTGCCCGCCGCCGCGAACGCGACACTCGCGTACAACACGAACATCTTCCACCCGCACATCTGGGTGTCGAAGAACGACGACGGGAAGGGCGCGAAGGCGATCGGCGCCGGCAGCAACGCGAAAGTGTCCCCCGACGGGTCGCTGGTCGCCTTCGAACGGGAACCGTCGAACGGCAAGGGCCCGGAAATGCGGCTCTACGACGTCGCCACCGGCAAGACGAAGACCCTGTTCTCGCCCTGGCGCGAAAGCTATACGTTCGCCTGGTCCCCGGATTCGAGCATGGTGGCGGCGCTGCGGGGCGGTGAACTGGGCAAGCGGACCCTCGCTGTGATCGACGTCGAAACCGGCAAGCAGACGAAGGTCGCCACCGGCTACTTCAACGGGGTCAGCTTCTCGCCGAACAACAAGGAAGTCGTCTTCGGCCTCGAGGGGAGCGAAAGCGTCTATCCGCCGAAGACGAACGTCATCCGCGACCCGGTCACCGGTGGGCCGACCTCGCCGCTGACCCACGACGGCATCTCCGGCTGGCCGCTGTGGGGGCCGAAGGGGCAGATCGTCTTCGTCAAGCAGTTGAACGCGAAGCAGCGCCAGTACGGGCCGAAGAACGACCTCTTCCTGATGAATGCGAACGGCAAGGGGGTGAAGCGGCTGACCCACACGAAGGTCGACCCGCTCACCGCCGGCCTCTTCCCGGTCGCCTGGTCGGCCTCGGGGAATCAACTGCTGACGAACTTCGGCGGCCAGGACACGCAGTACGCGGTCACCGTGAACCCGAAGACGGGGGCGGAAAAGAACCTCAGCCCGGGCAACAGCGAGACCGGCTTCGTCGGCGTCTCCTTGACCCCGGACGGGAAGACCGTGCGCGGCTACCTGGGCGGTTTCGAAGGCCCCGGCTCGCAGTTGAAGATCGCCTCCGTCCCTTACAAGGGCGGCAACGCGAAGACCCTCGTCAACGGGGGCTTCTCGCCCTCGTGGGGCGGATGAACCCGATGGCCACAGGCCGGAATAGAGTCGTCACCATGCCTACCTTCTCGAAGTTGAAGCTCCCCGCGGCCCTGTTCGCCGTCGCGGCCTTGCTGGCGCTGCCCGCTGTCGCCAATGCGACGCTGACCTACACGAAGGGCTTCCAGAAGCCGAGCGTCTACTACGCCGAAAGCAACGGCAAGGGCGCCCACAAGATCGGCGCCGGGCGCAACTCGAAGGTCTCGCCCGACGGCGAAACGGTGATCTACGAAAAGGAAGCCGGGAACGGGGCCGAAATGCGGCTCTACTCGATCCCGCTCGGCAAAGGCCAGCGGCTGATGAACCCGTGGCGGGAAAGCTTCGTCTTCGCCTGGTCGCCGGACTCGACCATGATCGCGGCGCTCAAGGGGCCCTTGAACGGCAAGGCGACGCTGATGATCATCAACCTCGAAAACGGCAAGCGGATCAAGGTCGGCACCGGCTACTTCAACGGCGTCAGCTTCTCGCCGGAAAGCAACGAAATCGTCTACGGCGTCGCGCAGACGCCCGACTACCCGCCGAAGAGCGACCTCTTCAAGTACTCGATCGAAACCGGCAAGACGGTGAAGCTGAGCCACAACCAGAATTCGGTCTACCCGCTCTGGGGCCCGACCGGGCAGATCGTCTTCGCCCGTCAGCTCGGTGCCAAGTCGCGTAAGTACGGCCCCGCCAACCAGCTCTTCGTGATGAACGAAGAAGGACAGCGGATCAGCCAGGTCACCCACACCGAAGTGAACCCGTTCGCCCAGGGCCTCAGCCCGATCGGCTTCTCCGAAAACGGCAACCGGCTGCTGACCGAGTTCGGCGGCCAGGACCAGAGCTACGCGGTCGCGGTGAACATGGTGACCGGGGCGGAAAAGCCGCTGACGAACAACCCGGAGACGGGGTTCGTGGGCGCCGCGATCTCTCCCGACGGGACCACCGTGCTCGGCACCGCCGGCCTCGGCTTCGGCGGCAACCCGAAGCCGAAAGTGGTCACCGTGCCGTTCAACGGCGGCCCCCAGAAGGTGCTCGTCGCGAACGCCTACGAACCGACCTGGAGCAACTGACCCGGCCGGTCTCGACCGCGTAGTCAGGCGCCTCGGGACGCGTCCCGAGGGCAACCGCGGGGTAGGGTCGGGTCGTCACCGTCCCTAGCCACCCGTGGAGGTACCGCGATGTTCAAAGGCTTCAAGGAATTCATGCTGAAAGGCGACCTGATCACGGCCGCCGTCGGCCTGGTCATGGCGCTCGCCACCTTTGCCCTCACCGAGGCCCTGGTCGAAGACCTGATCACCCCGATCGTCGCCGCGATCATCGGTGAACCGAACTTCGCCGACCTGCACTTCACGATCAACGGCAGCGTCTTCAGATACGGCTCCTTCATCAACGCGCTGATCGTCTTCGCCAGCACCGCCGCCGCCGTCTACTTCTTCGTCGTCATGCCCTACCAGCGCTACCAGGAGCTGAAAGGCGCCTCGGCGAAGACGCGGCCGTGCCCCGAATGCACGACGGCGATCTCGGTGGCCGCCCGTCGCTGCCCGTCCTGCACCGCGGTGGTGATCCCGGAGACCTGAGGCGCCTGGACCGGCGCATATCGGCGTCCTCGGTCGCTCGCCTTCGGGTCACGCACTGGAGTGCGCTCCCCTCGGCTCGCTCCCTGCGTCCTTGATCTGCTTGGTCCAGACGCCTCAGGGGCGGCTTAGGAGCTCGGCGATCGTGCGCACTTCGCGTAGCAGCTCGTCGAGCATCTGCTCGGTGGCGGTGTGGATCCGGACCTCGGCGGCGGCGCGCTCGGCCTCGACCTGGTCGATCCGCTCCTCGAGCCGGTCGGTGCGGGCTTCGGCGGCGTCGATCCGGCGGTCCAGCTTGCGCTCGGTCCGTTTGGTGCGCTTCTTGACGTAGAGCCGGGTGTCCTCGCGCAGGGCGTCGAGCTCGCGGCGCAGGGCCTCGTCTTCGGCGCCCGCCGCGGACTGCTCGGTGAGCATCTCTTCGACCCCGGCGCGGACCCGCTCGATCTCCTCGTGGAGCTGGGCGCGGGCACGCTCCGCCGCCAGTGAGATCGGCGGATGGTCTCCCTCGTACGGTGGCTCGATCGGATTCGGCACGGCGTTCAACCGTCCAGATCCTAGGCCCGGGGGAGGCGGCAACTCCCGCCGGCGGACTCCGTCC
>MKSH01000102.1:16478-16940 GCA_001898095.1 Solirubrobacterales bacterium 70-9
CGATGGGTCCGATCCACGCCGAGATCGAAATCGACGCCGCGCGCGAGGCGGCGTTCAAGCTGATCTCCGATCTCGGCCGCCGTCCCAACTTCACCGACCATTTCCTCACCGGATTCCGCCTGACGCGCATCGAAGCGCGCGGCGAGGGGGCCGGGGCGCGGTTCCGGGTCAACGGGCCGTTCCGCTCGCCCTGGGAGGACACGACGATCGTCGCCCTCGATGAGCCGTTCAAGATCGAAGAGCGGGGTTCCGGCGGCCGTTCCAACCGGATCCCGACCCACACGGTCTGGGAGATCGAGCCGGGCAAGGCCGGGATGATGCTGGTGCGCGTCACCTACTGGACGCAGCCCACCGAGGGGCTCGACAAGATCGTCGAGAGCCTCAGCTTCGGCGCGCATTACCAGCGGAAGGGCTGGCAGGAGGCGCTGCGGCGCCTGCGCGGCATCCTCGAGGCGGAAGGAC
>MKSH01000102.1:17075-17564 GCA_001898095.1 Solirubrobacterales bacterium 70-9
GGGTGAAGTCGTGAAGATCGGCGGGCTCAAGTACTCAGTGGTCTTCTCCCGCTACCTGAACCCGAACGACAACGAGGACATGGCCTACCTGAAGGGCCTCGAACCGGCGCAGAACGAACACAACTACTTCGGCGTCTTCCTCCAGGTGAAGAACCCGACCCACGAAACGCTGGGCCTGGTCGACGAACTGACGATCACCGACTCCGACGGTCAGAAGTTCGAAGCGATCGAAAACGAAAGCGAATTCGCCTTCCCGTTCGGCGGTCAGGTGACCGAAAACGAATGGATCCCGGAACTCGACACGACCGCGTCCAGCGGCCCGATCCAGGGCTCCGTCGTGATCTTCGAACTGCCCGAAGAAGTCTCGGCCAACCGCCCGCTTCTCCTCCACATCCCCGGTCCGTCGAAGGAATCGGGGATCGTGAAACTCGACCTGTAGGCGGGTCGTTGCGCTGGCCCGACGTCGGGTGGCGTGGTCCGGGGCGCCTG
>MKSH01000102.1:17876-18421 GCA_001898095.1 Solirubrobacterales bacterium 70-9
GTGTGCCTTCGCGGGGGATCCCGGACCGCCGCAGACCTCCGTTCGCTGTTCGTCGCGCATGGCGGTACAAGCAGCGAACGGAGCGAGGGGACCTGTGACAGGCGTGACGTATTCCCTGGATGAACGTGACGTTCCGGGCGCCTTCCTCACGGACCTCCCCCGGGACCCGCACGGGACCCGCGCCCTCTCCCTCCCCCCGGGGGACGGCCCTCTCATAGGCGGTCACAGCCTGCCCGGACCGCCTATGAGAGGGCCGCGTCCCTTGCCCGTCCCTTTGCCCCCGGGCGTCAGCTTCCCGGCCCCCCGCCCCTTCGCCGGAGGCCCCTATTCGTACCCCGCGCTGAGAACCTGTGAGGCGACCGGGGCGGCCACTTCGCCGCCCGCGGCTTCGGCTTCGATCAGCAGGACGCCGATCGCCAGCTTCGGCTTTTCGACGGTGGCGAAGGCGGAGAACCAGGCGTCCTTCTTGTGTTGGGGGGTGGCTTCTTCGCCTTCGGGGATTTCTTCTTCGCCGTTTTCGTTTTCCACCACCTGGCCGAGTTCGG
>MKSH01000102.1:18515-27136 GCA_001898095.1 Solirubrobacterales bacterium 70-9
GGCCGCAGCTTCTTCGTCCGTACGATCGAGGTCGGCATGCGGACGCCGTCGTTGGCGATCGTCTGCGCCACGCTCGCCATCTGCAGCGGCGTCGCCAGCACCTCGCCCTGACCGATCGCCGAGACCGCGAGGTCGACTTCTTCGCCGATTTCCGTCGGGATTGTCGATTCGGCCGGTTCGACTTCCTTCGCGATCGCGGCGGAGTAGAGGGTCGGCGGCGAGTTGAAGCCGAATTTTTCCGCGATCCCGACCATCTCTTCGTTGCCGATCTGGGGGCCGAGGGGGAGGAAGTCGGCGTTACAGGACTCGGCGAAGGCCTGGCGGAAGGTGCCGCCGCAGTACTCGCCGTTGGCGTTTTCGATGAAGCGCCCGCCGACGTTGATGCCGTCGACGATTTCGAATTCGTCGTCGAGCGAGACGAGGTTCTTTTCCAGCGCGGCGACCGTGGTGATGATCTTGAAGGTCGATCCGGGGGGCTGGGGGGCGGAGAAGGCCTGGCCCGCCAGCGCCCGCACGTCGCCGGTCTTGGCGTCGAGGAGGGCGACGCCGCCCGCCCGCCCGGCCAGCGCGGCGACCGCGGTTTCCTGCAGGTAGGGGTCGATCGTCGTCTTCACCGGGGCGCCGGGGACCGGCTGGCCTTCGGCGAGGACGCGCGACTTGCCGCCGCTCGCGACCGCCAGCAGCTTGCCCCCGGGCTTGCCCGCCAGGCGGCGGTTGAAGGCGCGCTCGAGGCCGCTGATCCCGACCGGCGTTTCCGGCGGGAAGCCGAGCATCGCCAGCTTCGGCTCTTCTTCTTCGGAGGCTTCGCCGATTTCGCCGGTGACGTCGATCGCGGCGCTCCCCATCGGGTGTTCGCGTTCGGTCGCTTCGCCTTCGGCGAGCGGCGTGCCGTCGGCGGCGAGGATCGGGGCGCGGGGCGCCAGTTCGGTTTCCGCTTCCAGCTTTTCGCCGCGGCGCAGGCCGGGGAAGACGAGGAAGGGGGCCCAGTCGATGCCGCCTTCCGACCACGGCAGGTCGAGCTCGGAGTCGACGATGCCGAAGGCCACGGTTTTGATCTTCAGCGGCACCGGCACCACCGTCTCGCCTTCCTCGGAGCGGGAGTCTTCGGCCGAGTCGGCGACCAGGCCGCGCATCGTCGCGATGTCGCGCGCTTCGCGGTACTCGGCGATGAACTTCTTCATCCCGGTCGCTTCCTGGGAGGCGTCGTTCAGCTCCGCGTACATGGCCGCGAAATCCTTCGCCTGCCAGGCTTCGGCGAAGCGGTTGGCGGCGTCCTTCTCCGGTGATCCCGGAACTCCCATGGCGGCCCCGACGATGAACGCGACCAGCGCCAGAACGCCCACGGGCAGCGCACGAGTAAGCAGTCGTCTACGACGCTCGTCATCGGGAGACCACCTGCTCACCGCAGGAAAGGTAATCGAGCGATCCGCTGCATGCTTGTATTCGATGGGTGACCGTTCT
Organism: Solirubrobacterales bacterium 70-9; assembly: GCA_001898095.1. Lineage (GTDB taxonomy): Bacteria > Actinomycetota > Thermoleophilia > Solirubrobacterales > 70-9 > VAYN01. The sequence goes on from MKSH01000102.1 coordinate 19,977, forward strand.
CGATTGCGCGATCGTCGCCTTCACCCTCGCCCTCGCCCTCTGGGGGTACCGCCAAGGGTTGATCGTCGGGGCGCTGACGCTCGGGGGCTTCGCGGTCGGGGCTTTTCTGGGCTCCCGCCTGGGCCCGCTGGTCCTCTCGCAGGGCCACGACTCGCCCTACGCGCCGCTCTGCGGGGCGATCGGGGCGCTTTTGATGGGGGCCTTGGCGGCGGTGGCGCTGGAGGGAATCGCGCTGGCGCTGCGGCGGCGGGTCGTCCGACATCCGTTTATGCACCGGGCCGACGGGGCGGGCGGCGCGGCGTTGATCGGCGCGGTGGCGCTGGGGCTGGCCTGGATGTTCGGCGCCGTCGCCCTGCACGCGCCGGGGACGACGCAGCTGCGCGCCGACGTCCAGGAATCGGTGATCCTCGGGGAGCTGGACCACGTGCTGCCGCCGAGCGCCGGAGTGCTGGACGTGCTCGACCGGGTCGACCCGGCGCCCTCGATCAGCGGCCCGGCGACGCCGGCCAAGCGCCCCGACCCGAAGATCGCCGAAGACCCCCGCGTGGTCGACGCGGGCGGTTCGGTCGTCAGGGTTCTGAGCACCGCCTGCGGGCTCGGCATCGAGGGCTCGGGCTGGGCGGTGCGGCCGAACCTGATCGTCACCAACGCGCACGTGATCGCCGGCGCCGACGACACCACGGTGACCACGCAGAGCGGGGTGGAGCTGGAGGCGACCGCGGTCTACTACCAGCCCAAAGACGACCTGGCGCTGCTGCGGATCGACTCGCGGCTGCCGACGCTGGCGATCAGCTCCGAACGGTCGGTCGGCTCGCGCGGGGCGGTCCTCGGCTATCCCGAGAACGGTCCCTACACCGTGACCCCGGCCCGGATCGGCGAGACCCGCGACACGATCAGCGAGGACTCCTACGGGCGCGGGCCGATCGAGCGGACGATCACCTCGCTCGGCGGCGACGTGCGGAGTGGGAACTCCGGCGGGCCGCTGCTCGACAGCTCCGGCAAGGTGGTCGGCGTGGTGTTCGCGGCGACGACCGGCGGGCCGGCCGGCGGCTTCGCGGTCCCGGCCGAGGAGGTGCGCGAAGCGATCCATCACGCTGCTGCCAGGGAAGTCGACACCGGCGCCTGCACGCGCTGAGCCCCGGCCGCCGAAAATGACCGGCCGACGCCTTACGTTCAGTAAGGTCGATTCAGGTGGAAACCGCTTCAACGACCCAGACGGCGCCGATTCCGGCCTCCCAGACGCCCCGCGCGCGCGTCGCGGCGAGCACACCCTGCACCGAAGTGTGTCCGCAGTTCCACGAGGCGATCGAGCTGATCGGCAAGCGCTGGACGGGGGCGATCGTCTGCGCGCTGACCGAGCGGCCGATGCGCTTCGGTGAGCTCGGCAAGGCCGTGCCGGGGCTCTCGGATCGGCTGCTCTCGCAGCGGCTGCGCGAGCTCGAGGAAGAAGGTCTGGTCGAGCGTGAGGTCGAAGCAGGCACGCCGGTGCGGGTCACCTACTCATTGACGCCCACCGGGGCGGACCTCGGGCCGGCAATTCGCGAGTTGAAGGCTTGGGCGAAGCGCTGGAAGCAGACCGGCTGACGCGCCTGGACCGGCGCATCTCGGCGTCCTCGGTCGCTCGCGTGCGGAGCACGCCACGCTCCCTGCGTCCTTGATCTTCTTGGCCCAGCCACGTCAGCCGGCGTCTTTAGGCTGAGGTGATGGCCAATCCCCAAATTTCGCTTGGCGTGTCGGCGACTCCGGGCCCGGACCTGCCGGGGCCGTTCGCGGTCGGGCGTTACGCGAAGAAACTCAAAGGCTGGATGCGGGAGCGTCCCCGGGTCCTGCTGATCGGCGAGGTGACCGGGGTCGGGCGGAGCAAGGTCCAGGCCTACTTCGAGCTGCGCGACGGCGAGGGCGCGGTTCCCTGCGCGATCTGGCTGCGGGATCTGGAGAGGGCGGGCTTGCCCGACGGGGCGCTGCGCGACGGCGCCGAAGTGGTGATCGCCGGGGGGCTGGACTACTACGAGGGGGGCGGGACCGCCTCGCCGAACTTCTGCTTCCGCGCCACGCACGTGCGGCTGGCCGGCGAAGGGGACCTGCTGGCGCGGCTCGAGGCGCTGCGGACGCAGCTGCGGGCCGAGGGTCTGACCACGCTGCAGAAGCAGCTGACGCGGTCGGCGCTGCCGAAGACGATCGGCGTCGTCACCGCCGAAGGTGGCGCGGCGCGGCGGGACCTGCTCGCCGGGCTGGAGCGGCGGGGCTGGGGCGGGACCGTGGTCTGGGCGTTCGCGCCGGTGCAGGACCGACACGCGGCGCCGGCGATCGCGCGGGCGCTGCAGGACCTGGCGGCGCGGCCGGAGATCGAGGCGATCGTGGTGACCCGCGGCGGCGGCAGTCTCGCCGACCTCTGGGCCTTCTGCGACGAGACCCTGTGCCGGACGGTGGCGATGCTGCGGGTGCCGGTGGTGAGCGCGGTCGGCCACGAGCGCGACACGACCCTGATCGACGACGTCGCCGCGGTCGCCTGCTCGACGCCCACCCACGCGGCCGAGGCGGCAGTGCCGCTCGACTGTCGGGGGGCGCGGCGGGAACTCGGGCGCCAGGCGCTCTTCCTGCGCCGCGGGGCGGACGGGGCGATCGGCGCGCGGGCGCGCCACCTGGGCTCGCTGGCGCGCGGCCCGGCCCGGGCGCTGCAGCGCCAGCGGACGATCCTGAACCAGAAAACGCGCGAGATCCGCGCCGCTTCGGAACGCGGGATCGCCGAGCGGGGCGCCTTCCAGCGGCGGATCGCGACGATCGTCCTCGAACGCACGCGGCGGCGGGCGCTCGACCGGGCCGAGCGGGCGGGGGAGAAACGCCGCCGTCATGGGGCCGCCCTCGACAGCGCCGCGGAGCGCGCCGTCGCCCAGCGCCGCGAGGCGCTCCGCCAGGCGGCGGTGGCCCTGCGCGCCCACGACCCCGAGCGGACCCTGGAGCGCGGCTACGCCCTCGCCGAGACTCCCGACGGGGAGCCGCTGACCAGCGCCGCCGCCGTGGCCGCCGCGGGGCGCTTTAGCCTGCGGTTCAGCGATGGACGAGTCGACGCCCGAACCGCTGCTGATCCCGGACCCGGCGCCGGAGGAGATCAAGGTGACCGATAGCGCCCCGGCCAACTACGAGGCCGCGGTCGAGCGCCTCGAGGAGATCATCGACCGCCTCGATTCCGGCCAGGCCGGCCTCCGCGAGACCTTGGACCTCTGCCGCGAGGGCAAGGAGCTGGTCGACTACTGCGCCGGCGAGCTGGACGCGGTAGGTGAGGGCCTCAAGGAACTCAACCTCGACGACCTCGCGGCGAAGCTCGACTCGTCAGCGAGCCCGGGCTCCTGACTCGCAGCGCGTTCGACTTTCACCCTGCCCTGACAGGGTCAAAGTCGACAGCGGGCTCGGCGGGCGGTCCCGAACACAAGCGGCCGAGGGCGGGGCAGCCGCGGCATAGATCCCAGGTGCGGTCGGGTTCCGGGGCGGAGGAGAAGGCGCCGGCGCTGATCGCCTCGACGGCGGCGTCGATGCGGGCCTGGCCGGCGTCCATCTCGGCGCGGGTGAGGATCGTGCGGGAGGGGGCGTCGGCGCGCTCGAGGAAGACGTAGGCGACCTCGACCTCGTCGGCGCCGAGGCTCTCCGCCGCGGCGAGGGCGTAGATCGAGCGCTGGATCTCGTAGTGGGCGGCGCGCTCCGCCGGGTCCTCGTCGCGCAGGCGGTCGGTCTTGTAGTCGACGACCAGCGGCGGCGCCCCCTCGCGCTCCACGAGCAGGTCGATCGACCCGCGCAGCACGGTGCCCCGGGCGCGCAGCAGGATCGGCACCTCAGCCCGCGCCCGCCCCGCCGCGATCTCCTCCCGCAGCGCCGACCCAAGCCAGTCCCGCACCGGTCCGAGCAGCTCCTCGGCGGCTGGATCGGCACCGCCGCCCGCCGCCGCCCGCTGCTGACCCGGGCTTCCGCTTCGGCCGAGGTCGAGACCGGCGGCGAGCGCGTGGCGGCGCGCCAGCTCGGCGCTCGGCATTGCCCACCCGTTCGCCTGGCTCCACTCCAGTAGCGCGTGCACGGCGGCGCCCCGGGCGCTCCGTTCCTCCCGCGCGGATGGTCCCTCGTCGCCGGCGCCGACCGGCCCTCCGGGGGACTCGCGGGTGGGCGCCGTGACGGCGGCCGGCAGTCCCAGGACGCGCTCCATGTAGAAGCGGTAGCCGCATTCCTCGAAGGCGCTGATCGCGGTGTAGGAGAGCGGTCGGCTGGGGACGATCGGCGGCTTGCGCTCGACCAACGGCGGGGTCCCGGTGCCGAGCGGGCGGTCCGCGGCCGCGTCCAGGTGCAGGCCCCGCAGTTCCGCCGCCCGCTCCGGCGAGGACTCGTTCAGCCGCACCTCGATCACCGACGCGGGAAAGGTCTCGTCCAGTCCCGGCCGCGGCTCGGCCGGCGGGACCGGCACCTCGATCGGTTTCGAGGGGTCCGGGGTCGCGGTCCTCGAATGGTCTCCGGCCGCCGGGCCGCCGGGCGCCCCGTCGCTCGCCGCCGGATCCGCGGTCTCCGCCTCCGCGGTCTCCGCCGTCGGACGCGGGACGCCCAGTGCCTCAACAAGTCGCTCGACCACGGCAGTGCCCGGTTTCATTTCCTTCGGCGCCTCGGGTTTCACCACGCCGCTGAGGATCAGGCGCTCCCGCGCCCGGGTCGCGGCGACGTGGAAGAGGCGCAGGCCCTCCTCGGAGTCGCGTGCCTCACCGGCCTCGATCAGGTCGCCGTAGTCGTAGAGGTTCACCGAGGGGCGTCCCAGGCGGCGCCACTGGAGGCCGATCCGGGGCGGCTGCTCGCGTCCCAGGGCGAGGACCGGACGGCGGCCGCCGGAGAGGAGGCCGCGGGAGAGGTCGGGGACGGCGACGACCTCGAACTCGAGGCCCTTGGCGTTGTGGACGGTCATGATGCGGACACCGTCGTGGCCCTCGGCGGCGGTGGCCGCCTGGGCCTCGGTGTCGGACTCGGCGCGGGCGGCGAGGAAGTCCAGCAGGCCGCGCAGGTCGCGGCCCTCGCGCGACTCGTAGGCGGCGGCCAGGCGGGAGAGCTTGCGCACGTTCGCCAGGCGCGCCTCGCCCGCCGGGCGCAGGAGCGTCGCGAGGTCGTAGCCGGTCTCGGTCACGGCCGACTCGATCAGCCCCGACAGCGAGAGACGCGGCGCCCGCGCTCGTAGTCCCACGAGTTGGGTGGCGAACTCGGTGAGCAACTCGCGCTCGCCGGCGGGGATGTCGTCGAGGCGCTCGGGGGCGGCCAGCCCGCGGTCGGCCGTTTCCGCCGTCTCCTCCGGTGCGGGCGGCGGCTGCTCGGACGGCGCCGGCCGCGGCTCCGTCCGCCGGCCGAGGTCGGCACCCTCGCCGAGCGCCAGCGCCTCCAGCGCCGGCCAGACGTGGCGGCGGCGCCCGGCGGCGGCGCGCAGCAGCCAGAGCGTGTCCGGGGCCACCGCGCAGGCGGGCGAGGCGAGGGCGCCGAAGAGGGCTTCGTCGTCGAGCGGGTTGGCGATCGTCAGCAGCAGCGCGGTCACGTCGGCGACCTGCTGCTGGGACCAGTAGCCGCGCCCGCCGACCACGTAGGGGCGCAGGCCGGCGCGCGCGAGCGAGTCCTCGTAGGCGTCGAGGTGGGTGAAGGCGCGCAGGAGGACGACCATCGCACCGCGCTCGACCCCGGCCTCGTGCAGCTCGCGCAGGCGGGCGGCGAGGGTGCGCGCCTCGGCGAGGCAGTTCAGCGGCGTGCGGCCGTCGATCGCCGGTTCGAGCTCGATTCCCTCGCCGTCCCAGCCGTCGCGCGCGGTGAGGTGGAGCTCGACCGCCGGGCCGCGTCCGCGCGGGGCAGGCTCGGCGGGCGGCGCGCCGACCCGCAGGGGTCGGTAGGCGGGGCCGAGGAGGGTGGCGCCGAAGAGGTTGAAGGCGGCGATCACCTCGGGGCGGGAGCGGAAGTTGCCGCTGAGCTCCATCAGCTCGGCGGCGGGGTCGGCGTCGACCTGCTCGCGGCGGCGGCGGAAGACCTCGAGGTCGGCGTGGCGGAAGGAGTAGATCGATTGCAGCTCGTCGCCGACCACGACCAGCTGGGTCTTCGGACCCTGCAGCGCCTCGATCAGGCGCAGCTGCAGGCGGTTGGTGTCCTGGAACTCGTCGACCAGGAGGTGGGAGAAGCGGCCGCGGTAGGCCTGGCCGATCTCGGCCCGCTCGAGCAGGCGGGCGGCGAGGATCTGCAGGTCCTCGAAGTCGATCCCGGCGCGGCGCTCCTTCGCCGCCTCGAACGCGGCGGTGTAGAGGCGCAGGAGATCCGCCAGGTGGCGGTAGGCGATGCCGCCCTCGCCGACCTCGGCGGTGCGGGCGATCGCCGCCTCGAGGGCCTCGCGGAACGGGGCCAGCGGTTTCGCTTTGCCGCCGGGGCGGAGGGCTTCGAGCTCGGCCAGGGTCGGCGGCGGGCCCGGTTCGGTGAGCCGCGCCAGCGCCTCCTCCAGCGGCAGGCGTCTGGCATCGCCCTCCTTCAGCTCCTCGAGGCATTCGCCCGCCGCCTCGATCGTCGCCGCCAGCGCCTCGGCGGGATCGGAGGCGGGCGGGTCGGGGAGGGCCGGATCGGCGACGCCGCGGCTGCGCAGCTCGTCATGGGTGGCGACGACCACCGCGCGCAGGCCTTCGAGGTCGTAGGCGGCGACGGTCTCCTCGCGGGCGGGCTCGGCGCCGGCGAGGAATTCGGTGAGGGCGCTGTCGAAGGCTTCGCGGGCGGCGCGCTCGGCCTCCGGCTGGTCGAGGACGCGGAAGCCCGGGTCGACCCCGGCGGCGACCGGGTGGGCGGCGAGGAGGCGGTTGCAGAAGCCGTGGATGGTGGTGATCCAGGCGCCGCCGATGGTGCTCAGGAAGGCGGCGGCGCGGACCGCCTTGGCGTCGGAGCCGGCGGCGCGACGGGAGAGCTCGGCGCGGACGCGGGCGCGCAGCTCAGCAGCGGCCTTGTCGGTGAAGGTGAAGGCGAGGACGGCGTCGGGGGAGACGCCCTCGTCGACCACCAGGCGGCAGTAGCGCTCGACCATCACCCCGGTCTTGCCGGAGCCGGCGCCCGCCTCGAGCAGGACGTTGCGGGCGCGCGCCTCGATCGCGGCGCGCTGCTCCGGGGTGGGGGAGCGCCGGGTCGCC
>MKSH01000102.1:27185-30874 GCA_001898095.1 Solirubrobacterales bacterium 70-9
CGCGGCGGCAGACCGGCGCGAAGGTGCACCAGGTGGGGCACTGGTCGTGGCCGCGGAGGCCCTCGCGCGGGCCGGGGTCGCGGCGGATCTCCCCGGCGCGGATGCGGGCGACGATCGCGCCGCCGCGCCGCCGCGTCTCGGCCAGGATCTCCGCCAGCGTCTCCTCGTCGACGATGTCAGGGCGGTAGAGGTCGTAGCCGGAGAGGTCCCCGGCGGAGCCCTTGGCGATGACCCCGCGCGGGCGCCGGTTGGAGGTGCCGCGGAGCGGGTGGTAGATGCCGCCGACCGGCTCGGCGCCCCAGTGGATCTGCGCGGCGAGCAGGTAGAGCGGCAGCTGCAGCTTCGCCCGCTCCTCGAACTTGTCGCGGGCGGTGACGCTGGAGGCGAGCTTGTAGTCGTGGACGACGGCGCGGCCGTCGGGGGCGCGGTCGACCCGATCGATCGCCCCGTGGAGGCCCCAGCCGCCGAGGTCGAGGCTCGGCCGCTCGGCTTCCTCGCCGATCCCGAAGCGCGCCTCCAGCAGCCACGGCTCGAAGCCGCCGGTCTCGCGGGTCGCCTCTTCGCCGAGGTAGCGTTCGAGCAGCCGCTCGACCCGGCGCGCCATCGCCCGCTCGGCCGGGTGGCCGCCGACTTCGGCCTCGGCCAGCTGCTCGGTGAGGAGGGTGCGGCCGCGGTCGACCCAGGCTTCGAGGGAGGCCGGGCGGGGGAGCGGGTCGCCGCCGGGACGCTCGCGGTAGAGGCGCTCCAGCACCGCGTGGATGAGGCCGCCCTGGACCAGCGGGTCGGGGACCGGGTCGAGCGGCTGCGGATCGAGCTCGTGGCCCGCGAACCAGCGGTAGGAGCATTCGTCGAAGCCCTCCAGGGTGGTGCCTCCGTAGGCTTCGACCGCGGCGAGCGCGGCGAGCACCGCGGGGTTGGTGAGCGGTCCGGGCGCGCGCGACGCGTGCTCGGCCCGGCGGGCGCGCCGGAGGCGGACTTCGAGCGAGGCGGCGAGCGCAGCGGGCGCCGTGAGTTCGCAGTTCTCCGTGCTATTTACGGGAAAGTGCGAACTCGCCGCGTGGGCGTCGCCTGCGCCTAGCCCGACTGCGGCGAGGAGCGCGCCGGTGTCCGCTCTCGGCCCGTGCGCGGCGAGGGCTCTGGCCAGCTCGTCGATGGAGGGCGCCTCGGCCAGCGGGGCGACCACGTCGGCGAGGCCGCGCACCCTGGTGATCGACGCCTCGACCGGGTCGGCGGCGGAGTCCGCGGGGGGCGGCGGGGCGATCGTCGCGCGCACCTCCTCCAGCAGCGGCGAGCGCGATTCGGCGGCCCCGTTCTCGTCGCTGTCGCGGTAGGAGAGGAAGAGGCGGCGGCGCGGCAGGGCGAGGCAGACGCCGAAGAGGTAGCGCTCCTCGGCTTCGGTGTCGCGGCGCGGGTCGAGGCCGAGCCGTTCGCGCTGGGCCTCGGAAAGAAACGGGTCGCCACCGCGGTCGCGGCGCGGGAACTCGCCGTCCTGCAGCGAGCCGACGAGCACGTGGTCGAAGCGGGCGGCGCGCAGGCGGTAGGGGCTGGCGATCCGCACCCGGCCCTCGACCGGGCCGCTCCAGACGCGGAAGTCGAGGGCGCGGACGGTCTCGGCGAGGCGCTCCGGGGCGGGGGCGAGCGGGCCGAGGGCGGCGAGGTCGGTGAGTGCGGCGGCGACCTGGCCCGCGGCGCGCAGCTCGAGCCCGTCGCCAGGGCCGAGCCGCGGGCCGTCCTCGCCGGTGCGGAAAGGCCGCGAGGCCATCGTCGCGGCGAGCCCGGCGACCGCGGCGCAGAGCGCGGCCGGGGATTGGGCGGCCGCCTCGCGCAGGCGGACGAGATCGCGCGGGTCCTCGCCGAGCCGTCCGTCTGCGTGCCGGGAGTCCTCGCCGGGCTCGCCGCGCCCGCGGTCGGCGTCGCGCGCGGTCTCACCAGCTCCTCCGACATCCGCTGCCGCGTCGCGTCGGTCTTCGCCCCTCGCCTCCCCGCGCCACCTCGCCAGCGCCGTCTCCGCGTCGGCGATCCGGTCGCGGCGGATCGCCCGCTCCAGCCAGTCGACGCGGCCGGGGGAGAAGCCGGAAGGGCCGCGCAGGTAGCGGAGGAGGTCGGCGGCGCGCGCCGTCCCGAAGGCGGTCTCCAGCAGGGCGATGACGGCACCGCCGACCGAGGTCATCGCGACCGGCACCTCGGCCTCGAGCGCGGCGGCGATGCCGTTCGCCTCCAGCGCCGCTTCGACCTCGGGGCCGCGCCGGCCGGGGTCGCGGAGGGCGACCGCGATCTCGTCCGGCGCGGCGCCGGCGTGGACGAGGCGGGAGACCTCGGCGGCGATCGCCTCGGCCTCGGCGCGGGTTCCGGCAGAGCGCAGGAAGGCGAGGGCGGATGGGTCGGGGAGCGGCTCCGGCGGCAGCGCGGGGAAGCCGAAGCCGCGGGCGAGCGCGTAGAGCTGGGGGCTCTCGGTGTTCTCGGGGTCGGCGGGAAGCGTCTCCTCGGCGATCACGTCGAGGCGCTCGCGCAGCTGTTCGAGCAGTCGGCGGCGGGCGGCGAGCGCCTCGTTGCCCTCCTCGAAGGGCACCGCGACGGTGACCTCGGTGCGGGCGGCGAGGGCCTCGACCAGGTCGAACTGCGCCGGGGTGAGGTCGTCGAGCCCATATAGGTAGACCGGGCGCCCGGCCCACGGGCCCGGGTCGGCGCGCAGCAGCGCGATCGCCTCGCGGGCGATCCCGGCGGCGTCGAGCCGGCCGCTGCGCTCGCGCGCCGTCTCGTAGCCGCTGAAGAGGGTGGCGACGTCGGCGAGGTAGGCGGAGCCCTCCAGGGTGCCGGCGCTCGCCTCGACGTCGCGCGGGGCGACGCCGGCGGCCTGCAGCTCGTCGAGCAGGCGGGCGAAGGCGGCGGCGAAGCCCGGGCGCCCGGCCGAGCGCCGCAGCGGTCCGAGGCGCGGCGAGAGGCCCTCGACCGCCACCTCGACGCAGCGGCGCCGCTGGGCGGGGGAGAGGACCGCGCCGGGCGGGCTGCCCGCGGCGGTGGCGATCTGGCCGAAGAGGGCGCCGAAGGTGAGCACCGTGCCGCCCAGGGCGGCGCCCTCGCCGCAGAGCTCGCGCTCGAAGGCGAAGACGTCGTCGACGGTCGGGACGACCAGCACCGGGTCGCGCTCCAGCGCTTCCAGGTAGCGGCGGCGGACGACTCCCGCGCGGCCCGAATTGGGTGGTCCGAGGATCAGCTTCAACGGCACCGACCCAGACTATGGACGGCAGCGGCGCGCTCCCCTGGCGTCCCGTTCCCTCCACTTCTCCCCCCACACCGCAAACTCGGCATTCCCGCGACGGTTTTGCCGTCTTCCGACCCCTCTAAATTCGCATCAGCTCATGTCTCTCTGCTTCGTCGATCCAGCCGATGCGATCCGCGCCATAGCCGACTCGATCGGCCGTGAGGCCCGTCGTCAGCTCCTCGGCGAGGCGGTGCGCGCCTGGGTCGACGAGATTCCCGACAGCGAGCTTGAGATCCACTACGCGAAGGCGATCTCGGAGCTCGACGAGCACGATCTCTCGATGCTTGCCGCCTGGCACGGCTCGCTCGAGGTCGGCCAGCCGGTCCCCAACCGCGACTTCCTCATGGGCGCGTTCGGCTCCCTCGGCGAGAACCGCCGCGAGGCCCTGAAGCTCGCCGCCGGCTTCCGCGGCGAGGAGGCCGTCGAC
>MKSH01000102.1:31144-31304 GCA_001898095.1 Solirubrobacterales bacterium 70-9
AGGACCTGCCGCCGCACCTGATCGTCATCTTCGGCGCCACCGACGATCTGGCCAGGAGGAAGCTGCTGCCGGGGATGCTGCGGCTGTTCCAGTCGGAGCTGATGCCGGAATTCCGCGTGCTCGGGACCTCGATCGAGGAGATCGGCAGCGAGGAATGGCG
>MKSH01000103.1:0-552 GCA_001898095.1 Solirubrobacterales bacterium 70-9
CCTGGTCGCTGCCGGGAATCCTCGCCGAGCGCGCCGCGTTGACCCCGCAGGACGAGTGTCTCATCGATGCGATCACCGACGAGCGGATCACCTATCGCACCCTGCAGGAGGAGGCGGGTCGGCTCGGCCAAGGATTGAAGGGGCTGGGGATCGAGGCGGGCGACACGATCGCGACGATGATCACCCACTCGATCGACACCTACCGCGTCTGGTTCGGCCTCACCCACATCGGGGTTCTGGAGGTACCGATCGGCGTCAAGTTCAAGGGCCGCCTGCTCGGACACCTGCTCGAGGACTCGGGCGCGAAGGCGATCATCATCGACGCGGACTTCCTCGAGGTCCTCCGTCCGGTCCTGGAGAACGAACCCCTGCCGGACCTGCGGTGGGTGGTGGTCCGCGGCGCCTCCGGCGAGGTGGAGGCCCTCGACCCGCGCGAGGTCCTGACCTTGGAGGAGGTCGGCCGCGCCGGCGAGACAGCCGCCGACGGAACCGACTCGGACCCATGGGATCGGGCACCACACGAGCTCGCCATGGTGCTCTACACCTCCGGAA
>MKSH01000103.1:635-11179 GCA_001898095.1 Solirubrobacterales bacterium 70-9
CACGGGCTCCCGGTCGTGATCCGGGAGACGTGGAGCGCTTCCGCGTTCTGGCCGGAGATCCACCGCCACGGTTGCACGACCACGGCGATGGTCTCGGCGATGGCAAACATCCTCTGGCGGTCTCCGGCCTCCGACACCGATGCCGACAATCCGATCACCAACCTCCTCCTGCTCCCGGTCATCGACGAGTACGAACAGTTCGAAGAGCGGTTCGGATTGCGGATCTGCACGACCTTCAACATGACCGAGATCAGCATCGCCACCCAGAGCGGGTGGGGGATCGAAGATCCGCGAAGCTGTGGCAAGGCGCGGCTCGGACCGCCCGGCTACCAGCTGCGGCTGGTGGACGAGCATGACTACCCGGTCGAGGTCGGCGAGGTCGGCGAGCTGGTCGTCCGGACCGACGTGCCCTGGTCGCTGAACGCGGGTTACTTCGGCCGGCCTCAACAGACTGCCGAAGCCTGGCGAAACGGCTGGTTCCACACCGGCGACGCGTTCAAATGTGACGAGGAGGGCCGCTACTACTTCGTCGACCGGATGAAGGACGCGATCCGCCGACGGGGCGAGAACGTCTCCTCCTTCGAGGTGGAGCGCGAAGTCAGCGACCATCCCGACGTCGTCGAGTGCGCGGCGATCGGGGTGCCCGCGGCGATCGGCGAGGAAGACATCAAAGTCTTCGTCGTCACCACGCCGGGGTCGGAACTGACCGAGGCGGAGCTGATCGAGCACGTCGGCGAGAAGTGCGCCCCGTTCATGGTGCCGAGCTACGTCGAGTTCGTCGACGAGCTGCCGAAAACCGAGGCGACCGAACGGGTCAAGAAGGCGGAGCTGCGTACCCATGAGGCCGGGCACTGAATCCGCGATAACCGGCTCGGGCAGATTGAGCCCCGGGCAGTTCGGCTTCACCGGACCGGTGAGCGCGCCGAACATCGACCCGCCGCCCCATTTCTACCGAGGGACGGAGCTGGCGACCTTCGACTTCGAGACCGACGCCGCGGCGGCGGCCGCCCTGCTGCCGGAAGAGCTGTCGCTCGCGCACGAGCCCGCCCGGGCGCGGATCGTGTTCGCCGACTTCCCGTTCTCGACGCTCGGGGTCTACCGCGAGGCGATGCTCCAGCTGGCCTGCACGTTCGAAGGCAGGCGGGTCTTCTACTGCCCCTACCTGATCGTCACCGGCGACATCGGGTTGATCGCAGGCCGCGAGATCTGGGGTGCCCCGAAGCTCCTCGGCTCGGTCGGGTTCGAGAAACGGGGACCGACGGTGAGTTGCCACGTCGAGCGGGCCGGGACCCGGATCGCGAGCGCCGAGCTGCGGCCACGCAACTTGATCGAGCCGGGCGCGACCGTGCCGCCGCTGGTGTTCCTGAAGGTGATCCCGAGCCCGGAAGCGGGTGCCCCTCCCGAGGTGTGCGAGCTGGTGGAGGTGGACCTCGACAGCACCGTCCACCTCGGCAGCGATGGCACCGCCGAGCTGTTCACCGGTCCGGCCGAGCTGCGTCTCGAGCGCTCGGCGGTCGACCCCTGGGCCGCCCTGCCGATCTTGCGCACCCTGCGAGGGACCTACGGGCGGTTCGACTCGGTCCTGAACAGCGGGCGAGTCCTGCATCGCTACGCAGATTCCGTCACGCAACTGGTTGGTCCACAACGCTGAGCGGCCCCTGGGAAGAGGTTGGTTGCCGCAACCGGCGTCGTTTGTCTTAGGAGGTTCCATGGGTGGAGTTGGGAACAAAGCGAGGGAGAGGGTCAAGCGCTCGGCGACGCATGAGGACGCGACGGCCGCGCAGCAGGCGCTCGTCGCACGATCCTGGAAGCGGTGTGAAAGCAACGGCCTGGATCGAGGTTCGGTGGGGCCCATCTACGACCCCGCCGACGCCCCGGGCGGCCAGCTGGCCCACCTGCTCGAGCCCCTGCTCGACGATGTCGCCGCCTCGCTGATCGGCACCGACACCGCCGTCCTGTTGAGCGACCGGGATGCCCGGATCCTGGCGCGCCGCTGTCCCGACCCCGACTTCGAGCGATTCCTCGACCGCGCCAAAGGATCGCCAGGGTTCGTCTGGTCCGAGCGCTCCGCCGGTACCACCGCGCTTTCGCTGGCGCTGGAGAACCGACGTACGTTCCATCTGTCCAGCGCCGAAACGTTCGCCGGCAACTGCCGGGCCACCACCGTCGCCGCGCCCATCGTGCATCCACTCACCGACCGCACCATGGGGGCGATCATGTTCGTCTGCCCGGCCGAGGTGGACGCCCGCCATCTTGGTGTCGCCATGCCCCGGGTCCTTCGCGACACCTGGGACTGCATCTGCGATCCGGTGTCGAGCCAGGAGCGCCTGCTCCTCCAGTACTTCCTCGAGGCGACCAGAAGCCATCCCACCACCGAGGGTGTGATGCTGGTCAGCGAGGACCTGATGCTCAGCAACCCGGCGGCCTCGCAGATGCTGCGCGGCGCCGAGAGCGTGGCGATCTGGCAGCAGGCGACGGAAGGCATCGCGGCCTTGCCGACGGCCTCGGTCGAGATGAAGCTCGACGGTCGACAGGCGGTCGCCCGCTTCGAGCGGATCGAGCGAGCCGGGGCGCTCGAAGGCGTCTTGGTCCGCCTGCGTGCCAAGGAGAAGATCGGCAGTGGGGCACCCACCCGGCGCCCGGCAGCGGGCGGGAGGGTGGGCTCGACCCAGGCGAGCCGCTCCGCCGCCGGTGCGCAGCTGGATCGAGAGATCGACGCGGCCGCCGCCGGGCCGCTGCGGATGTTGATCGTCGGCGAGCCGGGGGCGGGCAAGGTGCACAGCGCAGAGCGCATCGGCGCCCTGGACGACGACGGGGATCTGGAGGTGCTCGACGCGGCGATGGCGGTGGTGGGCGGGCGGCGCGAGTTTCTCGGTCGCCTGCAGGCGGCCCTCGGGGCCTCCTGCGGAACCGTCGTCCTCCGCCACGCCGATGCCGCCGACAAGGAGCTCCGGGAGGCGATCTGGTTCCTGCTGGAGCAGTCGCGATCCAGTCGCACCCGGGTCATCGCCACCGGCCCCGAAGACCTGCTCCAGGGCAGCTGGTTCAATCACTTCCCGTCCTTCGTCACCGTGCCCCCGCTGCGTGAGCGGCTCGACGACATGGCCCAGATCGTGAACGCCTTGATCGCGCAGAACGGTGGCACCGGCCGGATGCAGCCGGCGGCGATCCAGGCACTCATGCGCGAGAGCTGGGAAGGCAACGTCGCCGAGCTCGAGGGCGTGATCAGGAGCGTGCTGATCAGCAGGCGGACCTGCGACCTGACGCTGAAAGACCTTCCGGACCGCTACCGGGATGGCGTCGGTCGCCGGCGCCTGAGCCGGCTCGAGCAGGTGGAGCGGGCGGCGATCGTCCGGGCCCTCGTCGAGTCCGACGGCAATCGGACCGAAGCAGCCGCCGAGCTGGGGATCGGACGCGCGACCCTCTACCGTCGGATCCGCGCATACGAACTCGACGGGGCGTGCCTGGTCTAGGGCGCCGACCCTTCGGGTCGGCAATCCTCATTTGAGCTGGGCGTCCTCGTCCTCGCTCGGCCCGGCGATCCCGTCTGCGCCGGTGATCCCGTCTTTGAACTCCCGCATACCGCGCCCCAGGCCTTTGCCCAGGTCGGGCAGTTTTTTAGGGCCGAAGACGAGCAGTGCGATCAGCAGGACGACGCCGATCTCGAGTGGACCGATGTTTCCGAGCATCGTTAGATGCTAGTCGCGGCGACCTCAACTGAACGTCTCAGGATGAGACGGCTCAGTCCTCGCCGGGCGGCGGACTAGAAGAGGTCCCACCACTCTTCACGCGAGCGAGCCTCCTCGCCCGACATCTGCTGGATCACCCGTCCCGACCGCAGGATGTAGGCGCGATCGGTGATGCGGACCGCCTGGTTGACGTTCTGCTCGACCATGATCACCGACACCCCTTGCTTCTCGACCAACCCCTGCAGCGTGGTGATCAATTGCTCCACCACCCGCGGGGCGAGTCCGAGCGATGGCTCGTCGAGCATCAGCAGGCGCGGTTGTGACATCAGGGCCACGGCCAGGCTCAGCATGCGCTGCTCGCCGCCGCTCATCGTCCCCGCCTTCTGCTCGCGTCGCTGCTGGAGGATCGGGAACATCGTCAGCACCGAATCGAGCGTCTCGGCGGAGGACTCACCCGCCACGCTGGTAGCTCCCAACCGGAGGTTCTCCTCGACCGAGAGCCCGGCGAAGGTGAAGCGCTCGGCGGGGATGAAGGCCATGCCTTGCCCGGCCGCCCGCCAAGGGCGTCCCGACCGCCACCGATTCGCCTCGTAGACGACCGTGCCGCCCATCCTCGGCAGCAGGCCCAAGATGGCCTTCAGCGTGGTCGTCTTCCCGGCGCCGTTGCTGCCGAACACGCCGACGACCTCACCCGGCATGACGTGGAGGTCGACCTCGTGGATGACGACTCGGCCTCGGTAGCCGGCGGTGAGACCGTTCACCTCCAGCAGCGCCGGTAACTGGACGCCGGCGGCGGAGCCGTTCGGACGAGGATCAGACGTGGCCAAAGTAGACCTCCGCAAGCCTCGGGTCGCCCTTGATCTCGGTCATCGGACCGCGAGCGGTGATCTGGCCCTGCTCCATGAAGAGGACGTGGTCGGCGAGGTGCTCGACCACGTCCAGGTTGTGCTCGACCAGGCAGATCGTCTTGCCGAGCGACCGCAGGCTTTCGATCGCCGCCAGGAGGGACTCCATGCTGCCCGCGTCGACCCCGGACGCAGGCTCGTCGATCAGCAGGACCTCGCCGCCCGTCGCCAGGATCCGCGCCAGCGACAAGAGCTTCTGATCGCCGTAGCCCAGCTCGCCGGCGAGCATGTCTTGACGATCGGCGAGCCCGACGTAGTCGAGCACCTCCAGCGCCCGCTCCCGCGCCGCCCGCTCGCCGCGCCGGCTGGAGAGGGGGCGGAAGAACACGTTTCTCAGCTGCTCGCCAGGCTGGTCCGGGACGGCGAGGGAGACGTTCTGGAGCAGGGTCAGCCGTCCCAGGTTGCGGACGTCCTGAAACGACCGCACCATTCCCAGGCGGGCGACGCGATGCGGGGGCAGGCCGACGATGTCCTTCCCGTCCAACAGCACTTCGCCGGTGTCCGGCCGGATCCGCCCGGTCATCAGGTTGAAGACGGTCGTCTTCCCCGCCCCGTTGGGCCCGAGCAGGGCGGTGACCCTGCCCGCCGGCAGGTCGAAGCTCAGGCCTCGCACTGCCTGGATGCCGTTGAAGTGTTTGGCGACGTCGCGGACCTGGACCACCGGCTTCGCCTCCCCGCCTCCGTTGGAAGGCAGCGGTGCGCGGGCCATCGCCCTGGGCCGCCTGTACTCACCGGACCCGTTGGTCGTCGGCGCACCGGCGCCGCCAGGCCCGCGCCGGCGCAGGAGCCGGAGCGATGCGCCCTCCGGGATGATCCCGCCCGGCATCAGGCGCATGATCGCGATCAGCAGGGCTCCGTAGATCACCAGCTGGACGGTCCCGGCAGTTTCGGGAGCGAGGTCGACCGTTTTCTGCAGCACCGGGCTGGCGAAGCTGACCAGGACCGCGCCGGCCAGGGAGCCGAGGATGTTGCCGCTGCCGCCGATCACGACCGCGGCGACGATCGCCGTCGTCTGGGCAAAACCGAAGGCGGTAGGAGTGGCCGACTGCTGGAAGTACACGTAGAGGACGCCGGCCAGGCCCATGATGCCTGCCGTGATCGAGAAGGTGAGCACCTTGAACCCGAGTACGTTCTTCCCCAGCGCCTCGGTGGCCGGTTCGTCTTCACGGATGCCGCGCAGCACTCGACCGAACGGCGAGGAGCCGATGCGCCAACACACCAGGAGACAGACCAACATGATCGGCAGCGCGATGCGGAGGTACTCGGCGGCGGTGATCAACATCGTGTCGCCGATCGAGACCGGCGGCACTCCGATCAGCCCGTAGACGCCGCCGAGCGCCGGGATCGCTTCGAAGATCGCGATCACCACCGCGGCGAACGCGAGGGTCAGCAGGATCAGATAATCCTGCGACAGTCGCAGTGCCGGGAGGCCGAGGAGGAAGCCGACGACAATCGCGGTGACGACCCCCAGGACGAGCGCCGGCACGAATGCCCAGCCGTGGCTCAGCGAGAGATACGCGGCGGTGTAGCCGCCGACGCCGCCGAGGCCGGCAGGCGCGATCGTCAACTGCCCCGCGTACCCGAGGACGAGGTTCAACGCCAACGCGTAGATCGCGATGATGCAGGCGAAGTCGAGTGCGTTAAGCCAGTATTCCATCGCCCGCCTAGCTGCCCGACGCCTCGGCGACGCGCTGCCGCCGGATGCGCCAGGTCAGGCCGCGTTCGCGCAAGGGCACCGCGGCCACGTAGAAGAACAACACCCCGAAGGTGACGACCGGGCTCCAGCTCGGGCCGAGCGCGGTTGCCGAGATCGCCTGTAGGAGGCCGACGCCGATTCCCGCCAGCGCAAACCGCGGGACTCCGCTTTTCACGCCCGCCAGGAAGACGATCACGAACGCGGTGAAGGTGGGAAGCACGCCGGATTCCGGCAGGGCCGCGCCCTGCATGGTGAAGAGGACGCCGCCGACCCCGGCCAGGGCGGCCCCGATCGCGAACACCACGGCGAAGACCCGCCGCGGGCTGATGCCCACTGCGGCTGCCATCTCCGGGTTGTCCTCGACCGCCCGGATCGCACGGCCCATCTTCCCCCGCGCCAGGTAGATGCTCAGCACGACCACGATCACCGCGGCGACGCCGATCCACACCAACTGCAGGGTGTTCAGCCCCAGCGCCGTGCCCAGGTCCACGCGGCTCACCGTGAAGCCCGGGTCGAGCGCGCGCGGTTCCGACCCCCAGATCAAGCGGATGACGTTTTCGCACACCGTGAGCAGGCCGAGAGAGGTCACGAAGATCGCCAGGAGCGCCGCCTGTGGAGCCCGTTCGGCGAGCGGGCGATAGAGCAGCGCCTCCATCGCCACGCCCACCGCCGCGCCGAGCAGCAGACCGATCACGATCGCCGGATAGGTGCCGAGCCCGGCCGAGATGAGCGTGGTAGCGAAATAGATCGGGAGCACGATGTTCATCGCGTAGGCGAAGTGGAACCTGCCCGTCACCCCGACGATCAGGCCCAACCCGACCCCGAGGATCGCGAACACGCTGCCGGACGCGATCCCGTCGAGAATCGACTGGCCGAATTCGGTGGCGCTCATCGGTCGTGACTGTGCGTCGTCGTGGTCGAAGCGCCCATCCGGCAGCCGCCGCCCGCGCCGACCTACACTTTCTGGAAGTTGCTCCCGTCGATATCGAACGTGGCGCGAACTTCGGGCAGCTTCGGCAGCACGGTGCCGGTGGCGAGCACGTTCTCCTGGTGTTCGAAGGCCTGCGTCTTCAGGTCCATCTTCACCGAACCCAGGTTCGAGCCCTTACCTCCGCGGACGGCCCAGAATTCCGGATGTTCTTCGACCGCCTTCACCCAGTGTTCGCCCGGTTCGGTGGGATCGGCGCCGGCCTTGATGATCTGCATGACCAGCTGCCAGACGTGGAAGGTGTTTTCGTAGTAGATCGTCGAGTAGGTGGTGGGATAGGTGCCGAACTCTTCTTCGTACTGTTCGACGTAGTATTTTTCCCAAGCGCTTTCTTTCCGTTCCGGATCGAAGTACACACCGGTGAAGTTGAAGCTGGTGGCCGCGCTGCCGGCGGCGGTGCTGGTGTCGGGCACCCAGTCGTAGCCATAGATGTCGGCTTCGATGCCCGACGCAGCGAACTGTTTGACGAAGGTTCCGACCTGGGCGCCGAACATGGTGACCAGGATCGCCTGCGGATTCTGCGAGCGTAGTTCACTGATCTGGGCCGAGAAATCGGTCTGGGTGTAGTCGGAGAAGAGCACCTCGCCGGCACTTTCGAGGCCACCTTCTTCGACCGCCCCGGTGATGAACTTACGGTAGCCTTCGATCGTCTTGGCGTCGGTGTCCTGGAGGAATGAGGTCACCCGCTTCACTTCCGGCGTCTCCGATTTGATGTATTCGATCACGCCGGGAGTCTGCAGGCCGGTCACCGTCGTCATCACGTAGTACCAGGGGACCGAAGCCAAGGCGGCTGCCGCCGAAGCGCCGCCGTCCAGCGCGAGGATTTCGAACTGTTCGTAGAACGGGTTCTCGGACTGCGAGTTCGCCGCGAAGCTGGTCAACAGCACCGGGGTGTGTTCGGCGCCGAATTCACGCATGTAGCCAGGGGTCTTCGAGGTGTCGCCGCCGCCGTTGTCGCGCGGCTGGAAGTTGAAGCTCGGGCCGCCGGCTTCGCTGATGTGCCGCATCGCGAGCTTGATTCCCCGGAGGAAGTCCTTGCCGTAGGCACTCGCGGCAGCCCCGGACAGGGCCCCGGCGCCACCGAGGGTGACGGTCAGGCCCTGCCCGGCAGCTTCGCCGCTGGGGGTTCCGAGCAACTTCGACAACGGACTGTTGCCGGCTGCGCTCGGAGTGGTGGTCGCGGTGGTGGAGGAAGAAGAGGAGGAGGAGGAGGAAGAGGAGCTGGAACCGCAAGCTGCGAGCACGCCCGCGGCTGAACCCGCCAACGCGAGTGCCCCGGCGCTTTTCATCAGGTGACGCCGAGTCAGCCCGGGAGTCACATCGTCCGGCCCGCGATCCGTGATCGTCATTTTCTTGCTTCCTCCTTGCGGGGTCGAATCATCGAAATGCGCAGCAAGGCGTCAACGACCACTGCGTGACCCAAACGAGGGACCTCCTGCGCGATGTAGCGAGGATCGCAACCCCAACTGGCGCCGCGTGTCCCAGATTGAGACAGTGGCCTGGCCGACCCGGTAAGCCCGGTTTGCGGGCCATTTGTGGATCGGGAAGCTGTTTTCGTGCGCCTTCGGCGACGCTCGTCAGACGCCCCGCCAACGCGGCGGGCGCTTCTCGACGAACGAGTGCAGGCCCTCCTGCGCGTCCTCGGAGGCGAGCACACGCTCCCGCACCGGCGCCTGGGACGCGAACGCATCCTCCTCGTCCTTGCCGAACGAGCGAACCGCGATCTCCTTGCTCGCCTCGACCGCGATCGGACCGTTCGCGACGATCCGCTCGGCCAGCTCGAGAGCCGCGGTCAATGCCTCTCCGTCGGCGACCAGCTTGTTGACGAGGCCTGCCGCGGCGGCGCTCTCGGCGTCGATCGGGTCTCCGGTCAGGATCATCTCCATCGCGAGTGCACGTGGGATCGCGCGGGTCAACCGGATCAACCCGCCGCCGGCGGCGATCAGCGACCGCTTGACCTCAGGCAGCCCGAACCGCGCCGACCTGGCGGCCACGACCAGGTCACATGCCAGCACCATCTCGAAGCCGCCGGCGAGGGCCCATCCTTCGACCGCGGCGATCAGCGGCTTGCTCGGCGGCTTCGTCGTGATCCCGCCGATGCCCCTCCCGGCGAGGTCGGGAGAGTCGCCCGCCAGGAATGCCTTCAGATCCATGCCGGACGAGAAGTTCCCGCCCGCGCCGGTCAGGATGCCGACCCGCAGCTCCGGGTCTGCCTCGAGCACGGCGACGGCCTCGGCGAGCGCTCGCGAGGTTGCTCCGTCGACCGCGTTGCGGACCTCGGGGCGGTCGATCACCATCACCAGCACCTGCCCCTCGCGGCTGACCTTGATGTCGCCCTGAGGGCTCATCTCGATCCAGGTGAGCCGAACAGGCGTCGACGCAGGGCAACCATCCTTCCGAAATCCCCCGAAACCATCGCTTTCTCCTGTGTCCCGGACCCTTCCTCCCTGCATAGCCTCCCAGATGACGGTCTCCGCCTCCAGGCGACGTCCCGCGGCCGGCGTCGGCTCGCGCCACTTGGCGCCGGGCTTGCAGTTTTAACCGCTCTCGCCAGATTGGGCACTAGCGCGTTTAAGTGCCCGAATCCCCGCATATCGGCGCATACCCCCGTCTATCCGCGATTCCGCTCAGTCGTCTGATGGGGCCACATACCGCATCAGAAAGCCAAATCCCAGAGGTACAGAGGCCACATCCACCCTGCATCGCACCCAGGAGGTCGGCGGTTCGAATCCGCCTAGCTCCACTCTTTGAGGAAGCGCTGCAAACGTAGAGGTTGCCCGTTTCGACCACTCGTTTGAACGTCACCCCCTTAATCCCCCTGTATTGGGCGCTAGATGATGATTCGCGAGAATCCCCGTGGGCAAGGTGTTTGAAGCAGGGAGGTCGAAGCCGACGGTGCTGAAGCAACCGTCGACCGAAAGGCCACGACGCACGCGGACCTCGACACTCTCTGGTTTATGGATCGAGATCTACTTCGCGATCTTGCAACGCAAGGCGCTCACCCCGGACGACCTCGGCTCGCTCGATGAACTCACCGATCGACTGCTCGCCTTCCAGGCGCGTTACGCCGAGATCGCCCGGCCCTTCGAGCGGGCCTTCACCCGGGGGCCGTGATGCCGGTCCCGGTCGCGGCGGCCGGCAACTGGGTCTCGGTGCGAACAATCTGTCAGGGCACGATCATGCAGTTCGATCGCGACAGCCGCGCCTCGCGCCGGCACTTCGTGCGTGCCCTGCCGTTGGTTCTCGACGAGCCGAGGCAAAGAAAG
>MKSH01000103.1:11225-17356 GCA_001898095.1 Solirubrobacterales bacterium 70-9
CGCACGCAGTCGTCGAGCGCCGCCTTCCTGCGCGCCTCGATCAGCGTCATCGCAACCGAGGTGCGCGGATGGCCCTGCTGCTCGAGCGAGCCTTGGACGACGACCGGGTCGAGCCGGATGGTCGCCTCGTATCCGTCGCCGGACGTGCTGGGGTGCACCGTGACCGAGGCGATCATGCGCCACTCCGCCTGCAGGGCCGCGGCGATCTCGCGACCGGTCTCGGTCGCCGGGCTCACAAGGCCACCCGCAGCGGCGTCTCGAGCAGGTCCCGTATCGCGCCGAGGAATTCCGCCGCCTCGGCGCCGTAGAGGATCCGGTGATCGCAGCTGAGGGTCAGCGTCATCAGCGAGGCGTCGTCGATCTCGCCGTCCGGCCCACGCTCGAGCACCGGGCGGCTCCTGCCGACCCCGAGGATCGCCGCCTGCGGCACGTTGATCACCGGGTAGATGGCGGTCATCCCGAACATCCCCAGGTTCGACACGGTGAAGGTGCCGCCCGCCAGCTCCGGCGGCGTGATCGTCCCCTCCCGGACCCGCGCGGCCACCCGCCGCGCGTCGCGACCGATCTCGCCGATCGACTTCTCGTCTGCGTCGAAGATCGTCGGCACCACCAGCGCGTCCTCGGCGGCGACCGCCATGCCGACGTTGACCCGGTCGTGCAGCTCGAAGGCGCCGTCGACGTAGGAGCCGTTGGCTTTCGGGTGGTCGCGCAGGGCGAGCGCGGCGGCCCTGATGATGATGTCGTTGAACGAGGGCACCGGGCCTTCGCCGGCGACCTTCTTCAGCTCGGCCCGCAGCGCGATCGCCGCGTCCATCCGCACCTCGGTCTCGACCTGGAAGTGCGGCACGGTCGCCTTCGCCTCGGCCATCCTTCGCGCGATCACCACCTGCAGGCGGGAGAGCTCGATCGTGCTGGACCCCCCCTTCGCGGTCTCGACCGTGGCTGCCGCGCCGGCGCCGGCGTCTCCTTGGGCCGGCGCCGGCGCCGCCGCGCCCGGAGATTTCTCGACAGGAGAGGGTTCGATGCCCGCGGCTGCCATCACGTCAGCCTTGACGACCCTTCCTCCGATGCCGCTGCCGGACGCGATCGAGTCGATCGTGACTCCGTGAGCAGCGGCCAGACGCCGCGCCAAGGGGGTGCTCCGACGAGTGTCACTTGAGGCCGGGGCATCCCCGGTGGGCGCCGGTGCCTCGACCGCGTACTCAGTAGCCGGGCCCGGGACGGGAGCCGGCTCCGCGGGTGCGGAAGCACTCGACGGCTCGCCCCCGAGCCGCGCGATCGGAGTCCCGACGGCGACCGTCTCCCCCTCCCCGACCAGGATCTCCAGCGCTCCCGCGCCTTCCGCCTCGACCGTCATGTTCGCCTTGTCCGTCTCCACCTCGAGCAGGTCCTGACCGGGCGCGACCTCCGTGCCCGCGGTGACCAACCAGGAGAGGATCGTCCCTTCCTCCATCGAGTCCGACAGCTTCGGCATCAGGACCTCGGTGACGGCGGCGGTGCTCATCGTTCTCCTTCGCTGCGGGTCAGTTGAGTAAGTCGACGGCGGCGCCGACGATCGTCTCGGCGTCGATGCCGAAGTGCCGGTAGAGGTCCTCGACGTCGCCGGACTGGCCGAAGTCGTCGACCCCGAGCGGGGCGATCGGTGTGTCGTTGACGGCGGCAAGGAAGGCGAGCGCGTGCGGGTGGCCGTCGAGCACGCTCACCAGCGGGGCCGCGCGTTCCTGCGGGAAGATCCGATCGAGGACGCGGGCGTCGGCGTCGCCGAGACCCTGGCGGGCGCGCAAGGCCCGGAAGACGAGGTCGGCCGAGGTGAGGACGACGAGGTCGGCAGCGATGCCGCCCGCGCTCAACTCGTCGTGGGCCGCGCAGGCCTCGGGCACGCTCACCCCCATCGCCGCCAGGGTCACGGCGGGTGGTCCCCCAATGGCGGCGCGGAGGAGGTAGCCGCCGCCGAGGGCGTCTCGGCGGCGGAGTTCGCGAGCCTTCGCGTCCTCCGGGGCGGCCGCCAAGGACTGATCGACCGGGCGGGTCGAGAGACGGAAGTAGGCCGACTCGCCCCCCGGCCGCCCGAGCCTGCCGAGGGCATCCAGCAGCGCCCACTCCAGGTCCTGGCCGAAGGCCGGCTCCCAGGCGACGCAACCCGGCTGGCCGATGCCCACCGACGGGGTCGAGATCGACTGGTGGGCGCCGCCCTCAGGCGCCAGCGTGACACCCGAAGGCGTGCCGACCAGGATCGACTGTCCACCGGCATAGATGCCGAAGCTCCAGGGCTCGAGCGCGCGGTTGACGAAGGGGTCGTAGATGGTGCCGATCGGGAGCAGCGGCCGGCCGTCACGCGACCAGGTGGCGCCGAGCTCGCCCAACAGCCCGACCAGGTTCAGCTCCGCGATCCCGAGCTCAATATGCCGGCCCTGCTGGTCCTCCCGCCAACGGACCAGCGTGTTGGTGTCGTCGGCGAACCAGTCGAGCCGCTCGCGCGGGTTCCAGATCCCGGCGTGGTTGATCCAGCCGCCGAGGTTGGTCGAGGTGCCGACGTCGGGGCTGACCGTGACCACGCTCGCCGCCGCCTCCGGCGCCTTGTGGCCGAGGTCGACGAAGAAGCGCCCGAAGGCCTGCTGGGTGGAGGCCTTGCCGCGGTGGTCGCGACCGACCTCGGCCGGGATCGCCGGCGGCGGCGCGGGCTCCACCGGATCGCGGCGCAGGCGCTCGGCGGTCGCCTGGCAGAGCCGCGCCTCGGGAGACCCGGCCGAAAACGGAGCCCACGGGTCGGCCGCGTCGGCGCCGAGGTCGGTCGCCAGCCCCTCCCACTCCTCGACCGTGAGTAGCGCCGAGTGGTTCGCCGGATGCCCTTCGGTCGCCAGGCCGCGGGCCTTGATCGTGTAGGCGAAGACGACCGAGGGGCGCTCGTCGGCGTCGCAGGCGCGGAAGGCCTCGACCAGGTCGACCAGGTCGTGGCCGCCGAGGTCGCGGATCGCCCGCGCCAGCTCGACGTCGTCGAGCTCGGCGACCAGCTTCTCGAGGTCGCGTCGCCCCCGCCCGGTCCCCGGCAGCCGCTCGCGCAGCTCCTCGGCCGAACCGCGCAGCAGCCGCTGGTACTCCTCGTTCGGCATCCCGTCGATGCGGCGGCGCAACGCCTCGCCGCCCTTGCGCCCGAAGAGCTCGCGCAGGAAGCGGCCGTACTTCACCGTGATCGTCTGCCAGCCGGCGGCCTCGAACATCGACCGGATGCGGCCCGCGGCGATGTCGGGGACGATCCGGTCGAGCGACTGGCGGTTCAGGTCGACCACCCACATCAGCTCACCGAGCGCGGGCACCATCGGGTCGACCAGCGCCTCCCAGATCGCCCCCTCGTCGAGCTCGGCGTCGCCGATCAGGGCGATCTCGCGGCCGGCCCGCGGCGCCTCGAAGTGGTCGGCGACGTAGCGGGTGGCGATCGCGCTCCAGATCGTCGCCGTCGCCCCGATCCCGACCGAGCCGGTGGAGAAGTCGACCGGGTCGGGGTCCTTGATCCGGCTGGGGTAGCTCTGCAGGCCCTCGTAGGCGCGCAGCTCGGTCAGGTAGGCGGGGTCGAGGTTGCCGAGGAGGTAGTTGATCGCGTGCAGGACCGGCGCCGCGTGCGGCTTCACCGAGACGCGGTCGGCCGCGTTCAGATGCTCGAACCAGAGCGCGGTCATGATCGCGACCATCGAGGCCGAGGAGGCCTGGTGGCCGCCGACCTTCACACCGGACCGGGTCTCGCGGACCTTGTTGGCGTGGTGCACGATCGAGGTCGCGAGCCAGAGCACGCGCCGCTCGATCGACTCTAGTTCAGCGGACATGGAACATTGGTTCCACAGATCGCGCTCGTTATGGTGTTTTTATCGCTGGATTACTGGGAATTTCTTTTTTTCCATAAGCTTTATGGAGACATACGTTATTTTCTAAAGCATGAATGACGAATCGATCGCACTCGATGCCGTCGACCGCAAGATGATCGACCTGCTGATCGAGGACGGCCGGCGGACGCTGGCCGACATCGCCTCGAAGATCGGCCTCTCGGCCCCCGCCGCGAAGCGCCGACTGGAGAGACTCGAGACCACCGGCGTGATCACCGGCTACACCGCGAAGGTCGATCACGCAAAACTCGGCCGCACGATCGAGGCCTTCACCGAGCTGCGCTTCGGTGGCCGCACGAAGGTCGGCGATATCGCCTCGGTCGCCGACGGCCTCCCGCAAGTCCAGGCCTTCTACACGACCGCCGGCGACCCCGACGCGCTCGCCCACCTGCGGGTACGGGACGTCGGCGAGCTGACCCGCGTGATCGACCTGCTCCGCCGCAGCGGACGCGTGACCGGCACGAAGACCCTGATGGTGCTCGACACGCGCGAGTGAGGGTAGGGATGCCGAACGGCGAGGCGACGACCGATCCCGCGCTCAACTCCCGCGCCGGTATCGGGGGATCTCCACGACCGGCCAGATCACCACGGGCATGAGCGCGAGCGGGTTGTACCAGCCGGCAAATCCGTTGAGGCCCTCGGCGAAGATGAAATACCAGATGACCGAGAAGACACCTCCGGCGACGAGGTTGCCTCGGCCGGATCCGTCGGCCGAAGGGGAGGGTGACCCGAACGAAGGCCGAGGCGCCTGGTCCTGGCGCGGCGGAGGCGACGTGGCTCGAGGGGGCGCTGGCCGACGTCTGCCCATCTGTTCTTCGGTGAGCTCTCGCTGGGCTTTGGTGGCGTTCGGCCCCAGCTGGTCGGGGTGCCATTCACGCGCCAGGGTGCGGAACGCGCTCTTGACCTCCTGCGGTGATGCCGTCTCGGAAATCCCGAGCACGGCGTAGTGGTCGGGTGTCAAGGCCCCGGGATCGCCCGTCGAGCTTCTCAGGAATCACCGAACAAGACGTGTCGGGCGGTGATCACTCTCGGCTCGGCGGTCTGCGCAACCGCGAAATCGCCCGGAAGCTGGTTGAGGGCGTCCGCTCCGACGGTGCGACGGTTTCCTCCCAGACGTTCACCCAAAAGATGGCCTTCGCGCTGATGTCGTAGCGCTCGACCCGGTTCGCCCGCAGCATCGCCGCCAAGATCCACCGCCACACGCGCGTCGGCATGAACGGGTCAGCCTGCAGCGCGGCATACTGCGCCGCGTCCTCGTCCGGATGAGGGCATCCACTGGCCACGACCAGCCGCGGCAGCGCCATATCCATGAGCGGGCCGCTGCCGACCGCCGAGGCCAGCGCGGTGAGGACCGCGTCGGCCTCCTCCAGATCCACGGAGGACGGGTCGATCGGCACGGGCGATGCCGGGACGGACTCCTGCTCTCCCTCTGCCGGCTCGCGCCGCCGGAACAATCCCACGCTGCCTACCCTAACTTGCGCTCGCACGGACCGCCGGGTCGCGGGCGTCGGCGGTCAGGCGGTCTGGAGGGAGAGGAAGCGGGCGGTGCGGGAGTCGGTCGGGGCGTCGAGGACGCGGCGGGGATCCCCATCCTCGATGACGCTGCCGTCCATCATCACCACCACCCGGTCGGCGAGGTCGCGGGCGAAGGCGATCTCGTGGGTCACGACGACCATCGTCATGCCGCGGTCGGCGAGCTCGCGGATGACGCGGAGCACCTCGCCGACCAATTCCGGGTCGAGGGCGGAGGTCGGCTCGTCGAAGAGGATGACCTCCGGCTCCATCGCCAGGGCGCGGGCGATCGCCACGCGCTGCTGCTGGCCGCCGGACATCTGCTTGGGGTAGGCGTCGGCGCGGTCGGCCAAGCCGACGAGGGAGAGCAGCTCACGGGCCTGGTCGTAGGCCTTCGCCCTGGGGAGCCCCTCCACTTTGCGCGGACCGATCGCGACGTTGTCCAGCGCGGTCATGTTGGGGAAGAGGTTGAAGTGCTGGAAGACCATCGTGGTCCGCCGCCGATCGTGGGCCACCGCCTTCTCCTTCAACTCGTGCAGCCGGCCCTTGCGGTACTCGTAGCCGACCAGTTTGCCGCCCACGTAGATCTCGCCGGCGTCGATGCGCTCGAGGTGGTTGATGGTGCGCAAGAGGGTCGTCTTGCCCGAACCCGAGGGGCCGAGCAGGCAGACCACTTCCCCCTTCTGCACCTGCAGGCTCACGTCGCGCAGGACGATGAGTGAACCGAACCGCTTGTAGACATGT
>MKSH01000103.1:17388-21506 GCA_001898095.1 Solirubrobacterales bacterium 70-9
GCTGCCGGGGCATGCTCTCCGAACGGGTCCGGAGCGAGACCTCCATCCGCCGCTCGAGGATGCCCTGGAAGTACGTCTGGATCGAGGTCAGCACGAGGTACCAGATCGACGCGACGATCAGCAGTTCGATCGTCTCGAAGTTCTGCGCGTAGATCTGTTGGGAGGCGGTGAGCAACTCGTGCGCGGCGATGACGCTGACCAGCGAGGTGTTCTTCAGCATGCCGATGAACTCGTTGCCGGTCGGCGGGATGATCGTCCGGATCGCCTGCGGCAGGACGACGAGGCGCATCGTCTGCCAGCGGCTCAGGCCGATCGAGGACGCCGCCTCCTCCTGGCCCTGGTCGACCGAGTTGAGTCCGCCGCGGACGATCTCCGCCATGTAGGCGGCCTCGTTCAGGCCGAGGGCGAGGATCGCGGCGACCGTCGCGGTGACCAGCGAGTTGGTCATCTCCCGGTAGCCGAAGTCGGTTCCCGGGATCACCAGGATGATCCGCGGGAAGATCAGGCTGATGTTGAACCAGAAGATGATCTGGATCAGCAGCGGCGTGCCGCGGAAGAACCAGATGTAGACCCAGCTGATCGCCCTCAGGACCGGGTTGGCGGAGAGCCGCATGATCGCCAGCAGGATCCCGCCGAGCACCCCGATCGCCATGCCGACGAAGGTGAGCTCGATCGTCAGCAGCAGCCCCTTGAGGATGGTGGGATAGGTGAGGTAGTGCCCCACCTCCCCCCAGTCGATGTTCGGCGACCTGATGATCGCCTGGATCACGAAGACGGCGAAGGCGACCGCGATGACGCCGACCACCCAACGACCCGGGTAGCGGGCCGGGACGGCCCTGATCAGCTCACCGTGAGCCCGCTCCCCCGAAGCGTCGACACCAGATTCGGCGGTGGTCTGCGAGTTGCTCATCGCGACCGCATGCTCACTCGACGCCGGTCGAGGACACCGTGGCGCCGTTGATCACGGCTTTCGGCACCGCGAGTTCCTGCAGGTGGTACTTGGCCAGGATCTTGCCGTAGGTCCCGTCTTCGATCATCACGTTGAGCTGGTCCCGGATCGCTTCCGCGAGGCCTTCCTGATCCTTGCTGACCCCGATCCCGTAGTCGATCGGGGTGCTGAGGAAGTTCGGGAACTTCGCCACGAACCGCTTGCCGCCGTCGATGGTCGCCGCCTCGTAGGCCACCACCGGCGCGTCCGCCGCGTGCAGTTCGACCCGACCGCTCTTCTGCGCCAGCAGGGCGTCGCTGTCTTCGGGGAAGGTTTCCACCTTGAGGGGCGGCTTCCCGGCGGCTTCGCAGCGCTTCGACTCTTCTTCCGTGGCGGCGACCTGGTCGGTCCCGGCCTGGACGCCGATCGACATGCCGCAGAGGTCGAGCAGGGAATTCGCCTTCGCCGCGGCCTCCTTCGACATCATCACCTCGGAGCCGGTTTTGACGTAGTCGACGAAGTCGAGTTGCTTCTCCCGGTCGGTGAAGTCACCCATGCCGGAGATGATGACGTCGAGCCGCCCGCTGACGACGCTCGGGATCAGCCCGTCGTAGCTCGAGTTGATGAGTTCCGGTTCCAGTTCGAGGCCTTCGGCGATCGCTTCGATCAGCTCGACGTCGACGCCTTCGAAAGTCTGCCCGTCGGGACCGAAGAACTCCATCGGCGGATAGGGGATGTTGGTGCCGACGACCAGCTTGCCGCTGGAGCGGATGTCTTCCGGCACGAGCGACGCGGGCGTCGTCGACGACGCGGACGACGCGGACGAGCTGCCGGTCGACGCCGAGGTCGACGACCCGGAGGAAGATGACGACGACGACTTGATGTCGCCGCACGCCGTCAGGACGCTCGCGGCCACGATGCACGCGGTTGCGATCACGACCAGTCTGATGCGGCGTTTGAACCCTGCTGCAGGCATGCTCATCTCCTCGCTCTCGTATCCCTTCGGATCAGGCTGAATTCGGGCACACTAGGTGCCGTCCTCGGTGACGGCACCGGTGATTCCACCGGGTTATTCCCGGTAGCCGAAACTACGCCGTCACGCGTCTCATATCTGAGACACAGTCGGTCTTGACGCGGTTGCGGGCGCTCCGATCGCGACCCATAATCGCCGCGATGACCCCCCCGAGCCCCGAACGCGGATCCCTCGCCCAGAGCCCGGCGGCGGCGGCTTTCGCGGCGGCGGCGACGCGCGGTTACCTCAACACCGCGAGCGTCGGCCTTCCCCCTGACGCCGCGGTCGAGGCCGGCCGCCGGGCGCTGGTCGAATGGCAGGAGGCCCCGGACTGGCTGGCGTGGGAGGCGGTCGGCGAGGAGTGCCGGGGCGCCTTCGCGACCCTCGTCGGCGCCGCGTCGAGCGACGTCGCCCTCGTCGGCGCGGCCCACGTCGCGGCCGGGATGCTCGCCGCGGCGCTGCCGGAGGCCCCGCGGACCGGTGCCAACGTCGTCGCGCTGCGCGACGAGCACCAGTCGGCCCTCTGGCCGTTCCTCGCGCTCGAGGCGCGGGGGTACGAACTGCGGCTCGTCGGTCGCGACGAGCTGGTGGCCGCCGTCGACGACCGCACCGCCCTGGTGGCCCTGTCGCTCGTTCAGTCCGCCGACGGGGCCCTGATCGACCTGGCGGCGATCGACGGGCACGACGCGCTCGTCTACGTCGACGGCACCCAGGCGGTCGGCGTCGTCGACGTCCCGCTCGAGCGCATCGACGTGCTCGCCGTCTCCGCCTACAAGTGGCTGCACTGCCCACGCGGGATCGCGTTCATGGTGGTGCCCGAGCGTCGGCGTCGCTCGCTCGACCCCGTGCTCGCCTCGTGGAAGGCGGCGCCGGAGCCTTGGGGCGACCCGTACGGCCCGCCGCGCGCGCTCACCGATGACGCGCGCCGCTTCGACCTCTCCCTGCCGTGGCTGCTGGCGCCCGCGGCGGTGGCGTCGCTGAAGCTCCTCGCCGAGATCGGCATCGGCCGCGTCGGCGAGCACTGCCGGGGACTGGCGGCCACCTGCGCCGAGGCCCTCGACCTGGCCCCGACCGGGACCAGCATCCTCAGCGTCCCCGGCGCCGACGGGGACCGCGTGCGCGCCGCCGGCCTGCGCTGCTCGGTGCGCGGCGGGCAGGTGCGGTTCGCCTTCGGGGTCTACAACGACCTCGAGGACGTCGAGGCCGCGGTCGCCGGCGTGCGCTGACCCGGTCGCGTGACGACGACGATCTCGCTGTCACGGGGGGTGCCGTCGAGCGACCTGCTCGCGGTCTCGGCGATCGCCGAGGCGGCGCGCGACGCGGTGATCGACGATCCCGACCTCGCGCTCGGCTACGGCAGCCCGGCCGGACATCCGGCCCTGCGCGGCTGGTTCGCCGAATCCCTCGGCGTCGAGGTCGAGCGGGTGCTGCTCACCAACGGCTCGCTCCAAGGGCTGGCCTTCCTGGCTCCGCAGCTCGCCGGGCCCGCCGACTGGATCGCGGTCGAGTCGCCGACCTACGACCTCTCGCTGGGCCGGCTGCGCGCCACCGGCGCCCGCCTGGTCGAGATCCCGGTCGTGCACGACGGCATCGACCTGGAGCGCCTGGAGCTCCAGGTCGCCGCCGACGGCCCGCCCGCCTTCTGCTACACGATCCCGACCTTCCACAACCCGACCGGGTCGACGATGAAGGCGGGCAGGCGGCGCGCCCTCCTCGCCCTCGCCCGGGAACGCGACTTCCCGGTCGTCGAGGACGACCCCTATCGGCTCCTGAGCTTCGAGGGAGAGCCGCCGCCGACGCTGCTGTCGTCGGATCCCGAACGGGTCATCCACCTGACCTCGCTGAGCAAGACGGTGGCCCCCGGGCTGCGCTGTGGGGCGCTGGTGCTCCCACCGGAGCTCTTCGCGCGCATCGCGGCGATCGTCCAGAGCACCTACATCGCGCCCGGCCACCTCGGCCAGGCGACCGCGGCGCGGTACCTGCGCAGCCCGGAGTTCACGGCAGGGCTCGCCGAGGCGGTCGGCGAGCTGAGGCTGCGGCGCGACCGGCTGCTCGCCGGCCTGCAGCGCCTCGGCCTGCCGTGCGAGACGCCGGCGGGCGGGTATTTCGCCTGGCCGCAGGTCCCCGGGATCGACGCGGACGAGCTCGCCCAGGCCGCGCGACGCCGCGGGCTCGAGG
>MKSH01000103.1:21547-22112 GCA_001898095.1 Solirubrobacterales bacterium 70-9
CGATCGACCGCCTCGGCCGCGCGCTCCGCGACCACGCGCCCACTTTCACCACGATCACCTGACCCAGCGAAAGGAACGAGTTGATGCCAGACAAGCATGCCGTCGCCCCGACCACCGCCCC
Source organism: Solirubrobacterales bacterium 70-9 (assembly GCA_001898095.1). GTDB lineage: Bacteria > Actinomycetota > Thermoleophilia > Solirubrobacterales > 70-9 > VAYN01. Next base: position 21,669 of record MKSH01000103.1, read on the forward strand.
CGCCCCCTACGGCGGCGGCCACTACTCGCCGGGGATCGTCGCCGGCGATTTCGTCTTCACCTCCGGCCAGGGACCGATCGTGCCCGGGACCGCCGCGATCGTCGGCGCGACGATCGCCGAGCAGACGAACCTGACGATCGACAACCTGGCGGCGATCCTCGAGGCGGCGGGATCCGGGCTCGAGCGGATCGTCAAGGCGACGGTCTTCCTCGCCGACCTCGATCACTGGGCCACCTTCAACGACGTCTGGCGCGAGCGGATCGGCGGCGTGCCCCCGGCGCGCACCGCTGTGCGGGTCGACCTGATCGAGGGGATGCTGGTCGAGATCGACGTCATCGCCGCTCTCTAGACGACTGATTCCATGCCCGGGACGGCGCGATTCGGGGGCGGTGCGGCCGGACGGGCGGGGGTCCGGGATGCTTGCGGCCGAGCGGCGCGATTCGG
>MKSH01000104.1:0-264 GCA_001898095.1 Solirubrobacterales bacterium 70-9
TGCCCGCGATCCCGCTGAAGGCATCGGTCACCGTCGATGCCGAGGCGCGCCGTGTGCAGATCGACCTGCGCGACAACCCCGACTGCGTGCCCGCGGGCCTCAACCTGACCCGCGCCACCGCCTCCAACATGGCGATCGCCGGGCTCTTCGGCAACGTCGACCCGGACATCCCGGCGAACTCGGGCAGCTTCCGCCGGGTCGAGGTCCTGCTGCGCGAGAACTGCGTGGTCGGCATCCCCCAGCCCCCCGTCTGTGCCTCGGTGG
>MKSH01000104.1:372-449 GCA_001898095.1 Solirubrobacterales bacterium 70-9
TCGGCGTGATCGCGGGCACCGACTTCCGCACCGGCGAGCCGTTCGTGAACCAGCTGATCGTGAACAGCTGCGGCGGG
>MKSH01000104.1:577-9567 GCA_001898095.1 Solirubrobacterales bacterium 70-9
CGCCCGGGATCGAGGTCGCCTACACGACCCGCGGCGGCCCGGCGACGGTGATGTGGGTGCTCGACTGCCACGAACGTCCGGCGCACGGGGTGCGCGGCGGCGAGGCGGGCGACCGGGCGCAGGCGTTGCTGCAGCGCGCGGACGTGGCCGAGGTCGAGGTGCTGCCTGGCACCGGCCAGGTGAACCTCGAGCCGGGCGACCTCATCGTCAACCACGGGGCCGGCGGCGGTGGCCTTGGCAACCCGCGCGAGCGGGATCCCGAGTCGGTCCTCTGGGACCATCGCGAAGGCTACGTCAGCCGAGGGGCGGCGGAGGAGACATACGGTGTCGCCCTCGCCGGCAGCCTCGACGACGACTCGCTGCGCGTCGACCAGGAGAAGACCGACTCCCTGCGCGCGGCCCGCTGAGGGCCGCTCCGCACCCCTGATCTGAGGCCTGGCCGAGGAGCGCCGGCCTCCGCACCAGCGGAGGCCGGCGCACTTTGCGTTCTCGCCTGCGCGCCTTCGGGCCGCGGGCTTTCGTCCGTGCTCTCACTGGACTTTGCCGTCTCAATTCGCTATAGGTATGTAGAATAGCCCAAGGGCCCATTGAGCCCGGTCATGTGGAACTACCTGAGGACGGAGTGGAACATGGATCCGAATCAGCCTGCCCGTAAGCCCCTCGTGCCGTCGATCGCGTCGAAGCCGTTCGGCCGACGCGAGTTCCTGGTCATGGGCTCGACCGCGATCGCCTCGGCCGGGTTTCTCGCCGCCTGCGGTGGGTCGTCCGGCGGCTCGTCGAGCGGCAGCGGTGGTGGTGGCGAAGGCGACGTGACGTTCGGCTTCAGCCATCCGTTCGCCGACATCCCGGTCGTGACGACGATCAAGAACATCGTCAAGGCCGAAGGCGAAAAGGAGGGGTGGACGGTCCTGCTCGACGAAACCAGCGGCGGGGACATCGAAAAACAGACCGGCGTCATCGACACCTGGATCACCCAGCAGGTGACGGCGATCAATGCCCTCCCGACCGAACCTTCGGCGTTCGAAACGATCGCCAAGCGGGCGATCGACGCGGGGATCATCTGGACGACCTACGCCGAAGAAATGGCCCAGGGGGCGGGCGGGGTGCTGTTCCCGGCGAAAAACTTCGGCGAAATCGTCGGCAAAGCGGTAGTCGACTGGATCAACCAGAACGACCCGGAAGCCGAGGTCCTGATCCTCGAACTGGAAGGGCCCGTGCAGGAAGAACGGGTTCGGATCCCGGAAAAGATGATCAACGAGCAGACCAAGGCGACGATCGTCGCGAAGCAGGTCGGTGCGGAAGAGACGACCGGGCTGCAGGTGACCGAAAACGTGCTGCAGGCGCACCCTGACCTGTCGGTCGTCGTCGCCTTCAACGACGACGGCGCGCTGGGTGCCGCCGAAGCCTTCCGCAAGGCCGGCACGAAGGAACCCTCGGACGTCTACATCGTCGGCCAGGACGGCAGCGAAGAAGCGATCAAAGCGGTGTCGGAACCCGACAATTTCCTCACCGGCTCCTGCGCGATGAACCTCGCCGAACTGGGCGGCGACGTCATCGCCGTCACCAGAAGGGCGATCCAGCAGCACTGGCAGGAAGGCGACCCGCAGGACTACGCCGAAATCGTGCCGACGCTGCTGGAAGCGAACGACACGAAGCTGATCGAACAGTTCCTCGGCACGTTCAAGAAGTACGGCGGGTAAGCGATGCCGCTCGAGGTTCGTGGCCTGACGAAGGCGTTCGGGGGCGAGCTGGCCCTGGACGGAGTCGACCTGGACATCGGCGCGGGGGAGATCCACGCGCTGCTCGGACCCAACGGCTCGGGCAAGTCGACCTTGATCGGGTGCCTCAGCGGCCGGCTGGTACCCGATCGCGGGTCGATGGCGGTCGGCGGGAAGCCGGTGAGCCGCTTCACTCCGCGGTCGGCCCTGGCGGCTCACACCGCCGTCATCTACCAGCACTTCTCGCTGGCGCCCACCCTCAGCGTCGCCGACAACGTGTTCCTCGGCTCCGAGCACGTCCGCAAGGGCGGCCTGCTCGACCGGCGCCGGCAGCGCGCCGAGACCCAGGCGCTGCTCAACCGGCTCGGCGTCGATATCGACCCGCGGGCCCCGGTGTCGGCGCTCAGCGTCGGCCAGAAGCAGCTGGTCGAGATCGCCAAGGCGCTGCGCCACGAACCGGAGCTGCTGATCCTCGACGAGCCGACCGCCGCCCTCGGCGAGGCCGAGGCCCGGGCGCTCGGCCGCCAGCTCATCGGTCTGCGGAACTCGGGCCTCTCGATCCTCTACGTCACCCATCTGCTCGGCGAGGTGTTCGAAATCGCCGACAAGGTCACCGTCCTGCGCGACGGCCGCGTCGCCCTCCGGGTCGACAAGCAGGCGACCGATCGCGGCGAGATCCTCCGCGCCATCGCCCCGGCGGGCGGTGCGCACGAGCTGTCGCGGTCCGATGCCGAGAGCCCCGACGGTACCCCGGTCCTGGAGCTTCGCCAGTTTCGGGCTCCAGGCGTCGGGCCGATCGACCTGCGGGTCGGCAAGGGTGAGGTCGTGGCCGTGTTCGGGCTGCTCGGGTCGGGTCGGAGCGAGTTGCTGGAGGCGCTCTACGGGCTCCACGGACGCACCGGCGGAACGGTGAGCCTGCAGGGCGAGACCTTCGTCCCGAGGTCCCCGTCGCGATCCCTGCGACGCGGGGTCGCCCTGGTCCCCGCCGATCGGGCGCGCCAGAGCGTGTTCGCCGACCTGCCGGCGATCGACAACATGCTGCTGCCGCATCTCGCCGCGATCGGTAGTCCGCTCTGGCGCTCGCGCCGGGGTGAGACGAGGACCTTCACGCGGACGGCCGAAGCGATGCGCCTCGCGCCCCCGGTCGCCCGCGCCCCGGCCCGCAGCTACTCCGGCGGAAACCAGCAGAAGCTGGTGGTCGGGCGCTGGCTGGCCTCGCTGCGCGAGATCGGCCTCCTTCTCCTGGACGAGCCGACCCAAGGAATCGACATCGGCGCGCGGGGGGATCTCTACGAGCTGGTCCGTGGATTCGCGGCCACCAACTCGCGCGGCGTCCTCTTCACCTCCTCAGACCCTGATGAGGTGCTGGCCCTGGCCGACCGCGTCTTGGTGATCGCCCGCGGCAGGCTGGTCGCCGAGCTGCGCGGGAGCACGGTCACCGCCGAGGCGATGCTGGACCAGGCGCACCAACAGGGCGAGATGGCCCATGTCTGAGCGCCATCCGAACATCCTCGCCTCGTTGACGGTGTGGGTGCGACGCCACGCGGCGGCGAACGCACTGCTGATCGGCGTGATCGCCCTGATCTTCGTCTTCGCCTATCTGAACTCGCAGTTCTTGACGACGGGCAACTTCCGCAACATCCTCATCCAGAGCGCGTGCCTCGCCGTGGTCGCGGTGCCGATGGCGCTGTTGCTGATCTCCGGGAACGTCGATCTGTCGGTGGGTTCCGTCCTCGCGCTCGGTGGGGTGGTGACGGGGCTGTTGCTGAATCACGGGATGGCGATCGTGCCCGCGATCCTGATCGGCATCGCTGCCGGCACGGCGGTCGGCGTCATCAACGGCATCCTGGTGACCGTCACCACCTTGTCGCCGGTCATCGTCACGCTCGGCGCGCTCACCGCCGTCCGCGGGCTGGCCGAGACCCTGGCGCCGAAACCGGTCTTCAACTTCCCCGAGGGGTTCGTCAACCTGGGCGACGGAGAAGTCCTCGGGGTGCCGTACCTGGCGCTCGTCGCGGCTGCCGCGTTCCTGATCGGCGCGATCGTCATGGCGAGGTTTCCGCTCGGCCGCCACGTCTATGCGATCGGCGTCAACCCGGAGGCGGCCTTCCTCTCCGGGATCCGGGTCAAGCGCATCGTCTTCCTGCTCTTCGTCGTCACCGGCGCTGCCGCGGCGATGGCCGGAACCATGCTCGCGGCGCGGCTCGGCAGTGCGCCGTCGGGCAGCCTCGGCCTGGGTTTCGAACTCGAAGTGCTGACCGCGGTGATCCTCGGCGGGGTCGCGTTCACCGGTGGCCGGGGGAAAATCTTCGGGGTGCTGCTGGGGGTCTTGTTCCTCGGCATCCTCCAGAACGGGCTCCCCCTCCACAACGTGCCGGCGGCCACCGCCCTGATGATCAAGGGCGGCACGCTCATCGTCGCTGCCTGGCTGGACTGGGTCAGCGTCCGGTCGGAGGGCCTGGCGACGCTGCTCCGTGGAGTCGGTCCCAAGCCCGAGCCTGAGAAAGCGGCGATCGTCATCGGAGAGGGAGGGAGTTCAAGGTGAAGCTGACCGGTTACGCCGAGCATCTGAGTGTGGCGCCGGGCGAGAGCGTCTCGTTCATGGTGAGCACCGAGGAGGAGAGCTTCGCGGCCGAGATCGTCCGCCTCTTCCACGGTGACCGCCGTCCCCGGAGCCCCGGCTTCAAGCAGGAGCCGGTCGGTTCCCCGGTGAACGGCACCTATCCGGGACGCCGGCAGGAGACCTTCGACGGGTCCTGCGGGCTGGTGCCCGGGCTGCCCGCGCGGGGGCCGGAGTTCGCCCTCTCGCTGTGGGTCTTCCCGACCACCCTCGAGTGGCCGACCGCGCAGTGCCTGGTCTCGCGTGCCGCCGTCGACGGAGGCGGGTTCTCCCTCGACATCGAGGGCGGGCACCTGGTGCTGAGGACCGGCGCGGGCGCCGGAGAGGCGGCGCAGCTCGCCGTCGCCGAGGGCCTGGTCGAGGGCCGCTGGCACTTCGTCTACGCAGGGGTCGAGGCCGGCGGCGGCGCGCGGATCGAGTTCCGGACCCTGGACTGGCCGGTGGTCTCCGGCAGCGCGACGGGCGACCTCCCCGCGCCCGCGGCGGCCGCCGGAACGCTGGCGATCGCCGCCCAGCTCGACGCACCCGACGCGCGGCCGACGGCCCACTTCAACGGCAAGATCGCCGCGCCGCGCCTCTACTCGCGGGTCCTCACCGATCGCGAGCGGGTTGCGCTCGTCCAGGGCGCCGGGACCGAGCTGGTCGCCCGCGAGGCCCTGGTCGGGGCATGGAACCTAGGCTCCGACCCGGCCCGCGACACCTTCGCCGACCAGAGCGGCCACGGGTTGTCCGGGAAGTTGGTCAACCGGCCGGAAGCCGCCGTCACCGACCATCGATGGGACGGCACCGTCGACTGGACGACGCGACCCGAGCACTACGAGGCAGTCTTCTTCCACAGCGACGACCTCGCCGATGCCGAATGGGAGGAGGATTTCCGCTGGGAGGTGCCCGCCGACCTGCCGAGCGGTGTCTACGCCGCCTGGCTGAAGGCGGGCGACCGCGAGGATCACATCCCGATCGTCGTGCGCCCGCCGCGCGACCGCGCGACTGCCCGGGTCGGCGTCCTGATGCCGACCTTCACCTATCTCGCCTACGCCAACGAGCGGATGAGCGAGGAACCGCAGGGCTTCGAAGAAAGCGGCATCTTCGCCGCGATCGAGCCGGATCCGCGCGAGGCCGAACTGGGCGAACACCCGGAGTACGGTCGCTCCCTCTACGACCTCCACGCGGACGGGCGGGGCGTGTCCTACTCGAGCGCCCGCCGGCCGATCCTCAACCTGCGACCGGATTACACCTGGTGGGGGGTGCGCGCCCCCCGGCACCTCGGCGCCGATCTCTACCTGACCGACTGGTTGCGCGAGAAGGGGTTCGAGAGCGACACCTTCACCGACCACGATCTCCATTTCGACGGCGTCGCGCTGCTCTCCCGCTACAAGGTGATCGTCACCGGCGGTCATCCCGAGTACTGGAGCGCCGCGATGCTCGACGCCCTCCAGGCTTACCTCGACGTTGGCGGCAGGCTCATGTACCTGGGCGGCAACGGCTTCTACTGGGTCACCAGCGTCGACCCGACCAGCCCCCACATCATCGAGATCCGCCGTGGGTACGCCGGGGTCCGGGTCTGGGAGTCAGAGCCGGGTGAGTACAACCACGCGACGACCGGCGAGCGGGGCGGCCTCTGGCGGCACCGCGGCCGCAGTCCCAACGCCCTCGTCGGGGTCGGTTTCGCCAGCCAGGGCTTCGGCAACACGGCCCCCGGCTATGAACGGGCTCCGGACGCGAGCGGACCGATCGCCGACCTCGTGTTCGAGGGCGTCACCGAGAAGCCCTTCGGCGACTACGGCTTGGTGATGGACGGGGCGGGCGGCGACGAGGTCGATCGCGCCGATCCCGCCTACGGGACTCCGGCGCACGCGATCGTGCTCGCCTCGACCACCGGGCACGACGAGCACTACCAGCTCACGGTCGAGGACGTGATGATGACGACGCCGGGCCTCGGCGGGCCCGAGAATCCGAAGGTGAGGTCGGACGTCGTCTTCATGGAGACGCCCCGTAACGGCGCCGTCTTCTCCGCCCCCGCGATCAGTTGGCGGGCGAGCCTCTCCCACAACGGGTACGAAAACGACGTCTCGCGGATCACCGAGAACGTCCTCCGTGCCTTCCTCGAGGTGGAGGAATGGCCAGGCTGACCCGACAGATGGCGATCGGTCTCGCGGCGGGACGCGACGATCATCGCCGTGACAGGACGAGCGCGGAGAGGTACTGTCGTCAAATGATCGGTAGGCGCCGTGACAGTGAGAGTTCGGGCAGTGCTCGCACCACCGCCATCGCCGCCATCCTCATCCCCCGCTAGGGGGATCGATCGTCAGCGCCGCCGGCGCCTCACCCCACGTCGCGAGCCGATCGAACCGGTTCGCGAGCTCTCTCAACGCGACGATCGGAAGCCAGCGATGTCTGATGCCAGCAGCACGAGCGCCCTCGTCGGGGCCTCGCCACCTTTCCCCTCGAACACGCCGATGACCGGCGCCGACGTGGTCCTGCGCACCCTCGAGGCGCTCGGCGCCGAAGTTGCCTTCGGCCTGCCCGGCGGGGCGATCCTGCCGCTCTACGACGCGATCGCCAGGGGCACCTCGATCCGCCATGTGCTCGTCCAGCATGAGCAGGGCGCCGGCCACATGGCCGAGGGCTATGCGCGGGCGACCGGCCGGCCGGGCGTCGTCTTCGCCACCTCGGGGCCGGGGGCGACCAACATCGTCACCCCGATCGCAAACGCGCAGATGGACTCAACCCCGCTGCTCTGCGTGACCGGGCAGGTGCGCAGTGACCTGATCGGCACCCAGGCCTTCCAGGAGTGCGACATCGTCGCCGTGACCAGACCACTGGTGAAGGGCTCGTGGCTCGTCCGTGAGCCCGCCGAGCTGGCCGCGACCGTGTGCGAGGCCTACCGCCTCGCCGCCGCCGGGCGACCAGGCCCGGTCCTGATCGACATCCCCCGAGACGTCCAGTCGGCGCTGGTCGAGCTCGAGGAGGAGGTGTCGGCGGGGGCGTCCGCGGCAGCCGAGGCCGCCACCGAGGAGGCGGTCGAGGCGGTCGCGCGGGCGATCGAAGGTGCGGGCCGGCCGGTGCTCTACGTTGGCGGCGGCGCGGTCGCAGCGGCGGCGGGGGAGGAGGTGCGGGAGCTCGCCGAGGCCGCCCGGATCCCGATCGTGACGACGCTGATGGCGAAGGGCGCGGTACCCGAGTCCCACCCGCTCAACTTCGGCTGCCCCGGCATGCACGGCAGCAAGTGGGCGAACTGGGCGCTCAACATGTCCGACCTCCTGATCGCGGTGGGCGCCCGCTTCGACGACCGAGTCACCGGCAGGGTCGAGGAGTTCGCCCCGGCGGCGAAGGTCGCCCACTACGACATTGACGCGCGTGAGATCGGCAAGATCCGCCGCGCCGAGCTGCCGGTCCTCGGTGACCTCCGCGACGCGGTCGCTTGCACCCGCCGCGTACTCGAGGCGCCGGCTCCGAGCGAGGCCTGGCTGCGTCAGGTGGCGGGTTGGCGCGAGCGCTTCCCGTTCCGCTACGACACCACCGCGTCCGGCCTGCAGGGGCCGCAGGTGCTCGAGCACCTCGCCGGCGCGGTCGAGGGTCACCGGGATGTCGTCTGGACGACCGGCGTCGGCCAGCACCAGATGTGGGCGATGCAATACCTGCCTTGCGAGCGCACCCGCTCCTTCGTCACCTCGGGCGGCCACGGGACGATGGGGTTCGGCCTGCCCGCCGCGATCGGCGCCCGCGCCGCCCGGCCAGGTGCGACCGTGGTCTGCGTCGACGGCGACGGCTCCTTCATGATGACCTGCCAGGAGCTGGCGACGGCTGTCGCCGAGCGCCTGCCGGTGATCGTCGTGGTCCTCGACAACGGCGTCCTCGGCATGGTCCGCCAGTGGCAGGAGATGTTCTACGAGGACCGCTGCTCCCAGGTCCGCACGCCGGTCGGCACCGACATCGCCGCGGTCGCCCGCGGGTTCGGCGCCCGCGGCTACACGGTCCACGACGTCGCGGGGCTGCGGGCTTCCTTCGTCGAGGCCCTGGCCTCCGGGGAGACCTGCGTCCTCGACGTCAAGATCGCCGCCGAGGAGATGCTCTACCCGATGATCCAGCCTGGCTCGGCGGGCGTCGACGTCCTGGAGCACCCGGCCCGATGAGCGACGTCCAGGCCCTCGTCGACGCGCTCGCGGCCGAGCTCGACCGCCCCGCCGGGGTCGACGATCGCCACTTCCGCTCGATCGCCTACAGCTCCCACGCCGAGGGGGTCGACTCGGTCCGCCTCGCCTCGATCCTCCAGCGTGAAGCGCCGCAGCCGGTTCGCGAATGGCTGGAAGACCTCGGCGTGCACGAAGCGGAGACATATCTGCGGGTGCCGGCCAACCCGGAGCTGGGGATGGCCGCCCGGGTCTGCCTGCCGCTGCGCTTCGACAACATGCCGCTCGGCTACCTCTGGCTCTTCGACGAGCCGGACCCGGTGAGCGAGGAGCAGATCAGGGAGGCACGGCGCTACGGCGAGGAGTTCGGGATCGCCCTCTACCGGGCGCGTCTGCTGGAGCGCGATGACCGCCGCCTCGAGCGCGAGTTGGTGGCCCAGCTGATCGGCCTGCGCGAGGGGGATCCGGCGGGGGCCGGCGAAGAGCTGCTGCGCGCCGGCCACCTGGTTTCCGCCCCCGCCT
>MKSH01000104.1:9594-10153 GCA_001898095.1 Solirubrobacterales bacterium 70-9
GCCGCGCGGTTGCTCCTCACCACCTGCTGGTCCTCGTCGACGGCGGCGAGGTGATCGTCGTCCTCGCGCTCACCGCGGCCGACGAGCTGATCCGGCGCGCCGAGGGGTTGGTCGCCGCGATCCGCTCGCCGCAGGCCTCGGGGTGGCGACCGCTGGTCGGGGTGAGCGAAGAGCGGGCCGCGATCGGCGGCCTCGGCGACGCCTACCAGCAGGCGCGCGCCGCGGCTCGGGTGGCCGCCGCCGTCGACTCCGACGCGGCGATCTCCCGCTGGGACGATCTCGGCGCCTACCGCACGGTGGCCGCGGCGGTCGGCGACGGCGACCCCGCGCCGCTGATCCCCGCCTCCTTCCGACGACTGCTCGGCTCCGGCGAGGCGCTGTCCCTGATCGAGACCCTGGAGCGCTACCTGGACCTCGGCGGCGACGCCCGCGCCGCGGCCGAGCAGCTCTTCATCCATCGCAGCAGCCTCTACGGCCGCCTCCACCGGATCGAGGAAGTGGCGGGCGTCGACCTCCACTCGGGCGAGGACCGGCTCGAGCTCCACCTCGGCGTACGGCT
>MKSH01000105.1:0-186 GCA_001898095.1 Solirubrobacterales bacterium 70-9
ACGCCGACCGGGCCGAGCGGAATCTCGTACTCGTAAGTCTTGTCCGGCTCGATCAGGCTCGGCTCGGTCAATGAGTCGCGATAGCGCGCGCGGACAATCCCTTCCTGAATGTTCGTGGATTTTCCGTGCTGATCGACTACGCAGAAGCGCGCGGTCCAGTCGGTGTCGACCGCCGATGACGCCGCG
>MKSH01000105.1:383-1646 GCA_001898095.1 Solirubrobacterales bacterium 70-9
CTCCTGCAATGGCGCTACAACCGAGAGCGCGCCATCCCCGAATGCCGAGTTCGCGCGCCCGCCCGAGTGCAAAAACCAGCTCATCGTCTCCGAATTCGCCGGCGGCCACTGTTCGAAGTGGCGCCAGCGATCTTCACGCAGGATGAAGAGCGTCACCAGCGCCTCGTGATGTCGCTCGGCGTCGCCCTTCAAGAAATGATCGAACCAGGCAAGCTGCCAATCGTCGACCAGATTGGGCGACGCATCCTCGCTCTGCTCTCCCACCCACGGCTTCCATGGAATGTGGTACCAGGGACCGATCACAAGCCGCTGATTTTGCCGCGCGATCTCCGAACCGGCCTGCGTCTGCAACTCGACGAAGTTCTTGACCGTGCCGGAGAGAAAAACGTCGTACCAGCCGGCAACGTGCAGCGCGGGGACCGTCACCCGCGAGTAGTCCTCGTCGATGCTCCAGCGCTGCCAGTAGTCGTCATATGTCGGATGCGCGAGCCAATCGAAGAAGTAGTCGGTGTAGCCGCCCTTCAACGCCGCGTGCTGGTTCAGCGGCAGGAACCAGTGCCAATCCATCGAGTTGACGAAGGCAACGGTGTAGGCCGCGATCCCGGCGTCGTCCTGCGCCCGCTTCGCGTTCGGCCCGCCAAGGCTCAACGCCCATGAGGCTGCGAAGGCAAGCGAGAGCGCGCCGTTCTGGTAGGTCCAGCCTTGGTAGTACTGCGAGCCGGTCATCGCCGGGCAGATCGCGGCCAGGCTCGGCGGCTGAAGCGTCGCGGGCAAGAGCTGCGTCGCCCCGGCGTACGAAAAGCCGTACATGCCGACCTTGCCGTTCGAGCCCGGCAGCTTGGCCGCCCATTCGATCGTGTCGTAGCCGTCCTCGGCTTCGTGCTCGAACGGAGTCCAGTCGCCTTCGGACTGGCCGCGACCCCGGTTGTCCTCGGAGACAACGATGTAGCCGTGTTTGGCGTACCAGGCCGGATGGGAATAGGTGATGTTCTCCGCCTGCGTCTTGTCGTAGGGCAAACGGATCAGGATGACTGGAAACGGTCCGTCGCCCTCTGGCCAGTAGATGTCGGCCGCCAGCAGCACGCCGTCTCGAGCCGGATGCATCACGTTCCGCTCGACGCGCACGCCTGGGAAGCCCGGCAACGGCCGAGCGTTTGCTGAACCCATGACTGCTCCTTTGACTCCTGTCGCTGGCGACTCCGTGACGGCAGCATACGAAGGCAACGAAGAGCGGTCAAATCACGCGGCGAAATTAGCGCTTCT
>MKSH01000105.1:1748-2183 GCA_001898095.1 Solirubrobacterales bacterium 70-9
CCGGGCCGAACCCGGCTGCCTCACCTACACAATCAACCAGGCGCTCGACGATCCCCGCATGATCATGATGTTCGAGCGCTTCGTCGATGAAGCCGCCTTCCTCGAGCACGCCGCCGCGCCCTACGTCCAGGAGATCGTCGTCGGCAAAGTGATGCCCATGATCGAACGCCGCGAACGCGAACTCTTCGCCGGGATCGAGCCCTGAGCCGCCACCCAGTTTTACCTCTGGAATTTCTTGATAACAGCGGCAACGGGCAAGGCCGTCCAGCCTTCCGCGTCCGTCGTGCCCGCAAGTCGGCTAGAAGCCGACTTATGGATCTAGCCCGGAACTTCGAGTCCCGGGCGGCGGGACGAGGTTGACAAATCCAACGTGCGACCGAGGCCTGACCTTCAAACCAGACATCGACAGACTAATCAGGCCCTGGGACAACCTCG
>MKSH01000106.1 GCA_001898095.1 Solirubrobacterales bacterium 70-9
CTCCTCGATCTCCGGCTGCGTCTTCAGGTCGCGCAGGTGGACGGTCGGGTCGCGGTTGAGGATGACGCCGGGCGAGAGCACCCCGTCCGGATCGGCCAGCCGCTTCGCCCGCCACATCAGCTCGGTCGCCCGCGTCCCCCACTCACGCTCCACATAGGGGGCCATGTTCAGCCCGGTCCCGTGCTCGGCCTTCAGCGAGCCGTCGTACTTCTCCACGATCAGCTCGACCAGGCCCTCCATGAAGGACTCGTAACGCTCCAGGTCCTCCGGCTTGGCGAAGTCCGGGGTCAGCATGAAGTGGAGGTTCCCGGCGCTGGCGTGGCCGGCCACCCCGGGCAGGAAGGCGTGCTCGGTGAGCAGTGCCTGGAGGTCATGGGCGCACTCGGCGATCCGCGCCGGCGGCACGCAGACGTCCTCGAGGATCAGCGAGGTCCCCGGCAGCCGCATCGCGCCGACCAGCCCCTGCAGCCCCTCGCGCACCCGCCAGGCCAGCTCGACCTCCTCCGGCTCGCGGGTGAAGCGAGGTGCCTCGAGCGTCTCGTGGTCGGCGATGATCGCCAGCGCCCGCTCGACCTGCGCGTCGAGCTCCGCCTCGCTCTCGCCGCCGAACTCGACCAGCAGCGCCGCCGTCGTCGGGTCGAGCTCTTTCCACTCCTCCGGCGCGCCGACCATGTTCCAGGCGGCGGTGATCAGCGCCGGGGCGATCATCAGCTCGACCGCGGTGGCGCCCGCCGCGACCAGCTCGCCGACCGGCGCCACCGCCCGGTCGATGTCCGGGAAGTGGATCCAGGCGGTCGTCGTCAGCGGCGGCTGCGGCACGGTCTCGAAGACGACCTCGGAGATGTAGGCGAGCGTCCCCTCCGAACCGACCAGCAGGCGGCGGAAGATCTCCACCGGCTCCTCGGCGTCGAGGAAGGCGCAGAGGCGGTACCCGGTGGTGTTCTTGATCGCGAACTTGTGACGGATGCGGGCGCTGAGTTCGGCATCCGCGCGGATCTCGTCGCGGATCGCCGCCAGGCCCACGGCGAGCTCCGGCTCGGCGGCCTCGAAGGTGGCCGCGGCACCGGGCGCGGCGGTGTCGACGCGGGTCCCTGAGGGGAGGACGAAGGTGAGCGAGCGAACGGTCGAGTAGGAGTCCTTGGTCACCCCGCAGCGCATCCCGCCCGAGTTGTTGGCGACGACCCCGCCGACCGTGGCGACGTCGGTGCTCGCCGGGTCTGGACCGAGGCGGCGGCCGTACGGGGCCAGGACCTTGTTCACGTGGCCAAGGATCGTGCCGGTGCCGACGCGCACCGCGGCGCCCTCCTCTTCCACGGTCAGCCCGCGGAAGTGACGGCGAACGTCGACCAGGATCCCGTGGGTCTGTCCCTGACCGTTGAGGCTGGTGCCGCCGGAGCGGAAGGTGACCGGAATGCCGCGCTCACGGCCGAAGGCGAGGACCTTGGCGACGTCGCCGGGCTCCTTCGCCATCACCACCGCCTGCGGCAGGAGGCGGTAGGGGCTGGCGTCGGAGGCGTACTTGATCAGGTCGCCGGGGCGGGAGAGGACGCGGTCGGCGCCGAGCAGTCGCTCCAGCCCGCCGCGCAGGGGCTGGGCGATCCCGGCGGCGAGGGCGTCGGGGGCGCGGTCGGGGGCAGGCTCGCGCGGCGGCGGGGTGAGCGCGGCCGGGCCGCGATCGAGGAGGGAGCGGAATCCGACGGCCATCAGCGCGCCTCGCGCGGGGTGATCCGGTCGCCGCCCGCGGTCGTCCGTCGATGCCCGACCGGCATGCCTAGAAGAGCGCCATCCCGGGCGCGACCGGGACTTCGACCAGCTCCGGTTTCGACGAGGCGAGCGCGGTGGCGAGGGCGCCGGCGACCGCGTCGCGATCGGCGGCCCGGTGGGCGGTGACGCCATAGCCTTCGGCGACCGCGGCGACGTCGAGCTTCGGCAGGTCGAGGCCGGGCGCGTCGGTGATCTGCTCGACTTCGGCGAACCACTTGAGGATCGCGTACTCCTCGTTGCGGAGGATGAGGAAGGTGACCGGCACGTCGTAGGCGACGGCGCTCCAGAAGGCGGTGATCGCGTACTGGGCGCTGCCCTCGCCGAGCACGCAGACGACCGGCCGGCTCGGCTCCGCCATCTGCACGCCGACCGCGGCCGCGAGCCCGAAGCCAAGGCCGCCGCCGGCGCTGAAGTAGTAGGAGCCGGGACGCGAGAGGCGCAGCTGGTTGCGCAGGGCGAGGGTCGAGGAGGGGGACTCGAGGACGACGATCGCGTCGTCGGGGAGCGCCTCGCGGAGGGCGCCGTGGACGGTCGAGGCGTTCAGCGGGTCGGTGATCTCGAGGTCGCCGGGGCCGGGGTTCGGCTCGGGTCCGGGGCGTCCCGACTCGGGGACCGCCTCGACCAGCGCCGTCAGGGTGAGGCCGACGTCGGCGACGATCGCGTCGCCCATCGGCGCGCGGACGGCCTCGTCGGGGTCGGAGGTGATCGCGACCAGGCGGGCGCCCTCGGGCAGCAGCGGCCCGGGGATGTGGGGGTAGTAGGGGAAGACGGAGGAGCCGATCACGACGATCAGGTCGTGGCCCTCGAGCGTCTGGCCGACCGGGCCGATCGCGGGCGGCAGGACGCCGCGGAAGTTCGGGTGGTTCTCCGGGAAGCCGAGGCGGACGCCGCCGGTCGCGGGCGAGGCCCAGACCGGGAGGCGCTGGCGCTCGGCCAGGGCGATCGCGCTGTCCCAGCCGCCGGCGGTGTCGATGTCGGGGCCGGCGACGAGGACCGGGTTGGCGGCCGCGTCGAGCTCCGCCGCCAGAGCAGCGACCGCAGCCGGGTCGGCGACGGCGCGGCCGGTCACCTTGCGGGTGATCGCGTGGCGGGCGTCGGCCGGGTCGACCTCGACCCCCCAGTCGTCCATCGGCAGGGAGACGAAGGCGGGGCCGCGCGGGGCGAGCCCGGCGAGGTGGGCGCCGTGGGCGAGCGCCAGCGGCACGTCCTCGGCGCGCGGCGGCTCGTAGCTCCACTTCACCAGCGGGTGGGGCATGCGGGTCGCGTCGCGGTTGGTGAGGTTCGCCTGCAGGGTGATCTGGGCGCGCGCCTGCTGGCCCGCGGTGATCAAGAGCGGCGAGTGGTTGGCCTGGGCGTTGAAGATCGCCCCCATCGCGTTGCCGATCCCGGGCGCGGTGTGCAGGTTGACCACGGTGGTGCGGCCGGAGGCCTGCGCGAAGCCGTCGGCCATCCCGACCACGACACCCTCGTGCAGCCCGAGGACGTAGCGGAAGTCCGACGGATAGTCGGCCAACATCGGCAGCTCGGTCGAGCCGGGGTTGCCGAAGATCGTCGTCATCCCCTGCTCCCGGAAGAGGTCGAACGTGGCCTCGCGGACGGTCGGCATCGGCGCCAGCCTACCCGCTACCGGAGTGATTTCCGCTGAGCGATCATCGGGGCGAACATTACATGAATCTGTGTAGTGGTTTCTGGGCGACATCCTGCATCGACCGGGCGCGGTCAAGCGAAGGCGGGGTGCGGTCGATTTCAAGAGGGTGAACGAGGAGACCTTCTGGATCGACGCGCCCGCGAGGCCTGCGAGCGCGGCACCCTTCGGCGCGGCGACGGCGCGGGCGGCCACGGGCTTCGCGCCGGTGGGCGCCGAAGCGCTGCGCGACGAGACGATCCGCCACGACGTGACGGTGGGCCGGCGCCTCGCCGGGCTGGCGATCGTCTGCGCCGCCCTCTTCGGGCTCGCCACCCTGGTCGGCTTCGCCGCCGAAGCGTACGCCGCGGCGCCCACCGCGACCGCCTCCGCACCCACCGTGACCGCGGCGCCGCCGGCCCCGACCCACCTCGTCCGCACGCCCGGCGCGCTGGTCCCGATCCCCGCCTCGATCCCGCACGAAGAAGGCGACATGGTCGACAGCCGCATCGTTCCCGACCTGCGCTGGATCGCCGCCCGCTACCCGATCTTCGTCACCGACGGCTACTCCGGCCCGCTCGCGAACGGCGAGCAGATCGGCTGCGACGAATGCCACGCCTCCGCCTCCGACCACCTCAACGGCCTCGCCGTCGACATCGTCCCGGCGACCGAAGACAACCCGACCTGCGATCTGGCATGGACGCCGATCACGGCGCTTGCCCTCTGGGCCGAGCCGGTGCAGGAAAAACCGGTCGCGCCGTTCCGCTGGGTCGGCTACGAAGGCGACGCCGGCCACGGCTGCGGCAACCACCTCCACCTCTCCTGGAACCACGCCCCGGCGAAGCCGTCCGAGCTCGCCGAATGGGTCGAAGTCTTCCCCGTCGCCCCCGGCTCCGCCCGCAAGGCGCGCCGCAAGAAAGCGACGGCGAAGGGACCGAAGGGCGGCATCGTCCAGGTGACCACCGGCGGCGTCGGCACCCACTCGAAGTAGCGCGTTCGCAGAAATGGCCGGATAGCGGCCGTAAGTGCGAACGCACCGCGGGTGGGCCTAGGATTCGCGGCCGATGAAGGCCCGTTCGACTGTGCTCTTCCTGCTGCTCCTCGCCCTCGGCGCGGCGCTGCTCGCCGGGTGCGGCGGCAGCTCGGCCAAGGACGAACGCCAGCCGGTCGCCTGCCGCGAAGGCACCGGGGTGTACCTCGAGGCGCTGCGGGCGGCGCCCGGCGATGTGATCCTGGCGGGCGAAACGCCGATCTCCGGCTGCCTCGTCCCCACCGCCGAGGAAGGCGAACTGGTCGACCTCGGCGAAGCGGCGCTGGCCGCGGCGACCAAGTTGAACGCCGCGGCGCGGGCCGAACCGGACGGGCCGGCGGCGCTGCAGCTCGGCTACCTGCTCGGAGCGATCGCCCGCGGCAGCGCCAAGACCGAAGGCGTCCACGCCGAGCTCCTGCGCCGCCTCACCGTCGCCGCCCGCTTCGCACCCGCGGGGGAACCGCTGTCCCAACGCTTCCTCGCGGCCTACGAAAAGGGCTTCGCCGCTGGCCGCAAGCACGGCTGAGCGCGGCCACCGCCCTCGCCCCCGCCGTCTGGGCTCCTCCTCCCCGCTCGCCGTCCCGCTCGGCAGGCCGCCGGAAGCCCTCGCGCAATACGCTTGTTCCTCCCGCTTAGAGACTTCAATTTCCCCATAGAGACACCACGGAGGCAGAACTTGAGCGTTGACGCGAACTCCACTCCGAGCGAACAGCTCTGGGGTGGCGAGACCACCAAAGCAGTCGACAACTTCCCCGTCTCCGGCGAGCGCGTGCCGGTCCCGGTGGTGCGTTGGCTCGGCCGGATCAAGTCCGCCGCGGCGGAGGCCAACGGCGCGCTCGGCAAGCTCGACGCCGACCTGGCGAAGAGCATCGCCGCGGCCGGCGCCGCCGTCGCCGAGGGCGAACACGACGACCAGTTCCCGATCGACGTCTTCCAAACCGGCTCCGGCACCTCCTCGAACATGAACGCGAACGAGGTGATCGCGAACCTCGCCGGCGACGGCGCCCACCCGAACGACCACGTGAACATGGGCCAGTCGTCGAACGACGTCTTCCCCAGCGCGGTGCACCTGGCGGCGCTCGACGAGGTCACGCACGACCTGCTGCCGGCGATGGGGGCGCTGGAGGACGCGCTCGAGGCGAAGGCGAAGGAGTTCACCGACGTCGTCAAGGCCGGCCGCACGCACCTGATGGACGCGGTCCCGGTCACCCTCGGCCAGGAGTTCGGCGGCTACGCCGCGCAGGTGCGCCTCGGCGTGCAGCGGGTCGAGGCGACGCTGCGGCGGGTCGGCCAGATCCCGCTCGGCGGCACCGCCACCGGCACCGGCCTGAACACCCACCCCGAGTTCGCCTCCAAGGTGCGGGAGAAGATCGCCGCCGACACCGGCCTGGCGGTCTCGGCGCCGCTCGACCCGTTCGAGGCGCAGGGCAACCGCGACGCGCTGGTCGAGCTTTCCGGCGCGCTGAAGGTCTACGCCGTCTCGCTGAACAAGATCGCCAACGACCTGGCGCTGATGGGCTCCGGCCCGCGGGCGGGGCTCGCCGAGCTGCGCCTGCCGGAGCTGCAGAAGGGCTCCTCGATCATGCCGGGCAAGGTCAACCCGGTGATCCCGGAGGTCGTGATCCAGGTCGCCGGCCAAGTGATCGGCAACGACGCCGCGATCACGGTCGGCGGCATGCAGGGACAGTTCGAGCTGAACGTGCGGGTGCCGCTGATCGCGCGCAACCTGCTCGGCTCGATCAAGCTGCTGGCCAGCGCCTCGCGCCTGCTCGACGAGAAGTGCGTCCAGGGGCTGGCCGCGAACGAGGAGATGACCGAGCGCCACGCCGAGGCCACCCTGGCGACGGCCACCGCGCTCAACCCGCACATCGGCTACGACGCCGCCGCAGCGATCGTCAAGGACGCCGCCGACTCGGGCCGGCCGCTGCGCGAGGTCGCGCTGGAGCACGGCGTCTCGGCCGAGACCCTGGACGAGGCCTTGGACCACCGGGCGATGGCACGGCCGCACGAGCAGGGCTGAGCTCAGCCACAGAGCGAGCGCACATCGGGTGCGCCCCGTTGACGGGCCGAAAAGCGCTCTATATCAGCGCTTTTCGGCCCGTCAACATCGGCGGCTGGGCGGTTGCGCCCGCGGGCGGCGGCGCGACTTCGCTCGGTGGCCGCGGTTGATGAGATGCAGGCTCGTCCCTCAGGTTCGCCCTTCCCCATGCTCCACCGCCGCCTTACCACCTCCATGCTCGCGCTGGCCGCGGCGCTCGTCTGCGCGCTCGGGGCGACGGCGGCGAGCGCGCGGGCGCAGGTCAGCTGGGTGGTGACCGGGCATGGGTTCGGCCACGGGGTCGGGATGAGCGCGTACGGGGCCTACGGGTACGCGCTGCACGGCAAGGGCTACAAGTTCATCCTCGGCCACTATTACCCGGGGACGACCCTCGGTCAGCTCTCCGGGCCGAACGTGGTCCGGGTGCTGCTCGGATCGAGCTCCGGCGACGTCACCTTCACCGAAGCGACCAGCGCCTGCCGCACGAAACTCGAACCGACCCGCACGTATGAGGCGCATCGGCTCGGCAGCACCGTCGTACTGCGGTCCTCGGCGGGCAAGCCGCTGGCCAGATGCGGGGCGACGCTGCGGGCGGCGGGCAACGCCGGGGTGATCAACATCGTCGGCATGGGGCGCTATCGCGGCGCCCTCGAGACGGTGGTGAACGAAAGCGGCGCACTGAACATCGTCAATGCGCTTTCCGTCGACAACTACGTGAAAGGCGTGATCCCGAACGAGTCGCCGCCCTCCTGGCCGATGGCCGAGCTGAAGGCGCAGGCGGTCGCTTCGCGCTCCTTCGCCCTCACCGCGGGGCGCGAAGGCGACGGTTACGACCTCTACTCGGATACGCGCAGCCAGGTCTACAAAGGCCTCGAATCCGAGTACACGACCTCCGACGAAGCCGCCGAACAGACCGCCGGCCAGGTGCTGATGTACGAAGGGAACATCGCCGAGACGCTCTTCTCCGCCTGCTCGGGCGGCAAAACCGAGAGCATGGAAAACGTCTTCGGCGTCGCCATCCCCTACCTCGTCGGCGTCCCTGACCCTTACGACGGAGCCTGCCCGCTGCACGAATGGACGCTGAAGTTCAGCGGCCCCGAAATCAGCGCCAAACTCGCCGGGCTCCTGAACGGCAGGCTGAAGAAGGTCGTGATCACGAAGACGGGATACTCGCCGCGGATCGTCGAAGCGAAGCTCTACGGGACCGGCGGCGTGACCACCGTGACCGGCGAACAGCTGGAGGTCGCGCTGGGCGGCTACTCGACCTGGATGACCTTCGAAAAGGTCGTCGCCCCCGGGTGAGTTCGCAGTTGTCTCCAACTATCGGGGCTAAGTGCGAACACACGAGCTAGCCTCAGGCTGTGCGGATCTTTCTTGCGGGGGCAAGCGGAGTGATCGGGCGGCAGTTGACGCCGCTGCTGGTCGCGGCGGGCCACACGGTGGGCGGGACGACGCGCTCGGAGCGCAAGGCGGAGCTCGTGCGCGGGCTCGGCGCCGAGCCCGTCGTGGTCGACGTCTACGACGCAGCCGCGCTCCGCGACGCGGTCTGCGACTTCGCCCCCGACGCGGTCATGCACCAGCTGACCGACCTCCCGGACGACGCGGCCAAGCTCGCCGCGAGCCGCGAGTCCAACGCGCGCATGCGAGAGGAGGGCACCCACAACCTCGTCTGCGCCGCCCAGGCCGCGGGCGCGAGCCGCTTCATCGCCCAGAGCATCGCCTGGGACCTGGCCCCCGAGTTCGCCGCCCGCCTCGACGAGCACGAGCGGATGACGCTCGGCTTCCACGGCACCGGCATCGTCCTCCGCTACGGCCAGTTCTACGGCCCCGGGACCTACTACGAGGACGAACCCCCAGAGCCCCCAAGGGTGAAGATCGGCGAGGCGGCGCGACGGACCATGCAATCCCTCAACGCACCGGCCGGCACGATCGTCATCACGGACTGAGGGGAAGGGACGCACAAGGGACCCGGCCCTCTCGCAGGCGGTCCGGGCTGGCTGTGACCGCCTACGAGAGGGCCGGGTCACGGGGAGAGGGCGAGGGCGCGCCTCCCGCGCGGGTCGCGGCGGAGGTCCGCGACGACCTGCGCGGGTCCGGCGCGGAACTCCGCGTCCCTTGAGGAGTTCCGGACGCGCTCTCGACTTTCACCCTGCCCTGGCAAGGTGAAAGTCGGGAGCGCGACGCGACCGTCCCGACCTGCGCCGGAACCCGCGCACTTCCCCCCTAAAGGCTCGCGTCCCGGGCCGCCAGCGCCCCGAACCCCGCCGTCCCCTTGGGTGCGTTCGCACTTTCCC
>MKSH01000107.1:0-9333 GCA_001898095.1 Solirubrobacterales bacterium 70-9
ACACCGACGAACCCGGCGTGGCGCCGAACTCCAGCACCGAGACCTTCGTCGCGCTGAAGTGCGAAATCGACAATTGGCGCTGGAGCGGCGTGCCGTTCTACCTGCGCACCGGCAAGCGGATGGGGGAAGGCGCGCGGATCATCTCGATCGCCTTCCGCGAGCCGCCGCAGGCGATGTTCCCGGCCCACTCGCGGGTCGGCCGCTACGGGCCCGACCACCTCACCTTCGACCTCGACGAGTCCTCGCGCGTCTCGCTCTCCTTCTACGGCAAGCGGCCGGGGATGGGGATGGTGCTCGACAAGGCGAGCATGCAGTTCTCGCTGGAGGAAACCGACTACCGCGACGACACCCTGGAGGCCTACGAGCGGCTGATCCGCGACGCGATGGCCGGCGACCACACGCTCTTCACCAGCGCCCGCGACATGGAGCGGCTGTGGGAAGTGGCGGCGCCGCTGCTGGAGGATCCGCCGGCGGTGAAACCGTACCCGCCCGGGTCATGGGGCCCGACCGTGGCGCGAGCACCCGAACGTCCCGGTCTCCACGCCCGCCGAGCAGGGCTGATGTTGATGGGCCGAAAAGCGCTTATATAGAGCGCTTTTCGGCCCATCAACATCGTCATTCGAGGATCTTGCGGACTTCGGCGACGGCTTGCTCGGGGTTGCGGTACTGGACGGCGGTGAAGCCGAGGTCGCGCGCCGCCTCGCAGTTGACCTCGAGGTCGTCGACGAAGAGGCAGGCCGTCGCCGGCACCCCGAGGCGCTCCACGGTGATCTCGTAGATCTGTTTTTCCGGCTTGCGATAGCCGACCCAACCGGAGTCGATCACCAGCTCGAAGATCTCGTCGACCGGCAGCATCGTGCGCCAGAGCGGCTCCCACTCCTGCACGTTGTTGGTCAGCATCGCCATCCGCCGGCCGCCGCGGCGGCACTCGCGCATCAGCTCGATCATCGGCTCGTTCGGGTCGAGCGCCTCGAAGAAGGCCTCGCGGAAGCGGTGCAGCTCGGGCCGATGGCCGAGCAGCGGCTCGAGCTTGTCGCGCAGGATCTCGAGGAATTCCGGTTCCGTGATCTCGCCGCGCTCGAGCTTGAAGAGCGGGATCTCGCCGCCTTCCTCGGCGGCCGCGCGCATCGCCTCGCCGAAGTCCTCGACGCTCACTCCGTGGGCATCCTGCAAGGCCAGGAAGGAGCCCATCAGCGGCGTGGTAAGGACGCCGCCGAAATCGCAGACGACCGCCTCGATCGCGGCGCCGCCCGCGCCCGCCTCAGCCACGCACCCGGGCGATCTCGTAGTGACCAAGGCCCTCGCGCCCCTCGAGCGCCCAGCGGAAGAAGGCGATCCGCGTCTCGATCCCGTCCGCCTCGATCGCGACCGCGCTGATCAGCGTCCCGGCGCCGCGCAGCGGCCGGCCGTCCTCGCCGTCCAGCCACAGCTCCAGCGTCGCCCGTCGCTGCGCGCCGTCCTCGCCGTATTCGGTCGAGAGCAGCGCCTCCTCGAAGACCAGCGGCGCGGCATCGGGATCGCAGAGCACCGCGAGCAGCGGCTCGTCGCCATGCCCGCCGCCGTCGGCGGGGGCGGCGCCGCTCAGCGTCAGGAGGCCGCCGTCGGCGAAGACGACGCCGATCGAGCGGCGCAGCACCTTGCCCGGATCTCTGCTCATCGGCGGCAGCCTATTGTGAGCGACCTGCCGATGACGATCCGCCCCGCCGATCCCGACCGCGACGCCGCCGCCTGCGCGGCGATCTACGCGCCCAGCGTCGAGGCCTCGCCGATCTCCTTCGAGGTCGTGCCGCCCGACGCTGCCGAGTTCGCCCGCCGGATCGCCAAGTACCAGGCGACCCACCAGTTCCTCGTCGCCGAGGAGGGGGGAGAGGTGATCGGCTACGCCTACGCCTGCCGCTGGGCCGAGCGGGCCGCCTACGACTGGTCGGTGGAGACGTCGGTGTACGTCGACGCCGCCCACCACGGCAAGGGGATCGGGCGCGCCCTATATACGGAGCTCTTCGAGCGCCTCGCCGCCCAGGGCTTCCGCGTCGCCGTCGCCGGGGTCACCCTGCCGAACCCGGCCTCGATCGGTCTGCACGAGCGCCTCGGCTTCGAGCCGATCGGCGTCCTCCGCGACATCGGCTTCAAGGAAGGCGGCTGGCGCGACATCGGTTACTGGCAGCGCCCGCTGGCGCCGCTGGGCGACGGCGCCCCGGAGCCGCCGCTGCCACCCGGGCCGGTCGGCTGACCCGGGTACCATCTGGTCATGGCAGATAACCAGCAGCAGCCCGTGCAGGCCCAGCCCGCGATCGACGCGCAGCCCGACGCCCCGGCCGCCCATCCGGAAACGGTCACCGAGGAAGACGTCTACGAGGCGCTCGAGGAGGTCATCGACCCCGAGCTCGGCCTCGACTTCGTCTCGCTCGGCCTCGTCTACGACGTCGCGATCGAGCAGGAGGACGTCTACGTCACCTTCACCCTGACCACCCCCGCCTGCCCGATCGGCCCGCAGGTCTCCGAGCAGATGAAGGAGTTCGTCGGTGACCTCCCCGGCGTCTCCGCGGTCCACCCGAAGATGGTCTTCGACCCCGCCTGGTCCCCGGAAATGATGTCCGAGGACGCCAAGTTCGCCCTCGGCTTCTAGTCGCGGCCGTAGGGATCGCGGGGCGAGCGGTCCTCCGACAGTGACCGCTGCGACCCGGCGATGAGACGCTCGATCGCGTCGGCGAGGTGGATCGGGGCGATGTTGTAGTCGCCGCGCTCGGTGCGGATGAGGTGGGCCTCCAGCAGCACGTCGGCGTGGGTGTGGCCGGCGGGCGGCTCGAAGCGGTAGGAGGCGAGCTCGATCAGCAGGCCGAGCGGGTCGCGGAAGTAGATCGAGTCCATGAAGCCGCGGTCCTTGACCCCGCTGTGCTCGATGCCGCGCTCGTCGAGTCGCTCGACCGCCTGGCGGAAGGTCGCGTTCGAGAGCGCGAAGGCGACGTGGTGGACGTGGCCGGTGTCCTGGGAGCGCGGCGACGGGTCCGGCGCGCGGCCCTCGTTGGTGAAGATCGTGATCAGCCGCCCGTCGCCGGGATCGAAGTAGAGGTGGCTCTCCTCGGGCCGATCGAGGTTCGGCTGCTCGAACACGAACGGCATCCCGAGGGTTCCCTCCCAGAAGTCGATCGAAGTCTGGCGATCGGCGCCGGTGAGCGTGATGTGGTGGACGCCCTGCGTCTGCAGCTTGCGCATCTCGGTCATTGTTGCGGTTCAATCGCCTTGCCGGCGGCGTTCGGATATCGAGGACGCGCACCCGGCGGCGCGGATCGGCGCTCTAGCCTGGGTCGATCGGAGTGGAGGACGGGATCGACAAGAGACTTGTGATCAAGCACCTGGGCGACGAGCCCTGGGAATCGGCGGAGCGCTTCGGCTTCCCGCCCGGGCCGGAGGCCCGGGTCTTCGCCGAGGCGGCCGAGACCGGTGGGGTCCTCAACGTCGTCGGCCGCATGCCGGCCGGCTTCGTCGAGCCGGAGCACGTCCACGACGATGTCGACCACTGGTGCGTGATCCTCGCGGGCGAGATGCACGTCGCGGGCGAGGTCCTGCGACCGGGTGACTATCTCTTCGCGCCTCGCGGCGTGCCCCACGGGCCGCTGAGCTATCCGGTCGGCTGCACCATCTTCACCAGCGTCCGCGGCGCCGCCTTCGACCACGACTTCGGCGACGACGCCGAGTTCGGCGAGCCCGCAACCCCCTGATCAAGGTCACGACGATGCGGGCCTTCGTGGTCGAGTCCTTCGACCGTCCTCCGGTGCCCGCCGAGTTCCAGGAGCCTCGGGCCGGGGAGGGGGTGGTGCTGGAGGTGAGCGCCGCCGGCCTCAATCCCTTCGACGCCGTCTACGCCGCCGGCCGGCACCCGATCGGCAGGCCGCCGCTGCCCTCGGTCGTCGGGCGGGAGGGCGTCGGCCGCACCGCCGACGGGCGCCGCGTCTTCTTCGAGGGGGCGGAGCCGCCGTTCGGCTCGTTGGCCCCCCGGGTCTTGGTCCGTGAGGAGCGGTTGCTGGGGATACGCGACGAGATCGACGACGCCACCGCGATCGCTCTCGGATCGGCCGGGATCACCGCCTGGTTGGCGCTCGCCGGTCGCGCCGAGATCGCCGGCGGCGAGTCGGTGGTCATCCTCGGAGCGACCGGTGCAGTCGGCTCGGCCGCGGTGCAGATCGCGAAGTTGCTCGGTGCGCGGCGGGTGGTCGCCGTCGGTCGCGACAGCGAGGCGCTCGCCCGGACGCGCCGCCAGGGTGCCGACGCGAGCGTCGAGATCGGCGCCGAGCAGGACCTGGCAGCGGCGATCGAGGCCGCGGCCGACGGCGCGGTCGAGGTCGTCCTCGACCTCCTCTGGGGCCCGCCCGCGCGGGCCGCGCTACAGGTGGCGAGCCCGGGTGCGCGGCTCGTCCAGGTCGGCAGCAGCGCCGCGCTCGAGACCCCGCTGCCGGCCAATCCGTGGCGCACGCGGGGGGTTTCCCTGCTCGGCTTCAGCGTCCTCACGGCGAGCCCGGAGGAGAAAGCGGCGGCCTACGAGCTACTGCTCGGCCACGCCGCGGCGGGCCGGATCGAGACCGCCACGGAGGTGCTGCCCTTCGCCGAGATCGAGCGTGCGTGGGAGCTGCTGCCGGCGGGTGGCAAGCGGAAGCTGATCCTTGCGATGCCTCATGGGGCAAGTAGTGGGTGGCCGCCGCGGGTTGCAGCCGCGCTCGATCCGCGACCGTCGACGCCCGGGACGCGAGGGTCTGCGAGGGAGCTTGCGCAGGGACGGCACATTGCGGGGAGAGACGACACGTAGACGCTGGGAACGTCAAGGAGACGTGACGCTTCGGGCGCTCCCTCCCGGGGTCCTGGGCCTGCTGTGGAGCTTTTCTCTCGTATAGAGAGAGTTTCTCTCCACAGCAAACCGCTGACCGATGGGACGGATGTGACGTTCGATGAGGAAACGTGGAGTTCCCCACGCCTTCCATGACTGAACGCGACGTTCCCGTCCTCTCCGTCAGAACCCCATGCGGGGCACGCCCAGACCTCCGGCGATCCCCGCCGCCCGCCCGAACCCTCCGCCGGGTCCCTTCCCGCCGGGCGCCGGCTTCCCCGGCCGGGTCCCTTTCCGCTCCGGGCGCCAGCTTGCGGCGGCCCTCTAGGCGAAGCGAGCGGCGAGCGTCTCCCACGGCGCCTGCACGCGGGTGTCGCCGCGGCCCGGCGGCAACGGCGACTGCGACTCGAGCCAGCGGCAGGGGAAGCCGGAGCGGTTCTCGAAGCCGTGCAGGCAACCGACCCCGGCGAAGGCGACGTCGCCGGCTCGCAGCGTCCGCTCGACCCCGTCGGCGTCGAAGGCGATCTCGCCCTCGAGCACGTAGAAGGTCTCCTCGAAGGGATGGTCGTGGAGCCCGAGCTTGGCGTCCGGTGCGAACTCGATCACGAAGGTGCGGGCGGCGACGGCGCCGTGGCGACCGTCGAGCACCATCCGGGCCTTGATCCCGGGCAGCGACTGGGTCGGGGCCGCCATCCCGGCGGCGAGCGGCCCCGCCGGCGTCGAGCCGTCCGGGGTCCAGCGACCGAAGGCGGCGAGGCGGGGATCGCCGGGATCGAGGGGGACGGCATCGGCCGGCGAGCTGGCGCGGGCGGTGAAGATGGTGTCGACCGGCTCCCCTTCCGGGCGCGCCGGAGGCGTCCGCAGCTCGATCCAGCGCGCCTCCTCCTCACCCGGGTTCGACCACGAGTGCGTCTCGCCGGCGCCGATCGCGACGGCCGCGTCGGGGCCGAGCTCGACCTCGACCCCGCCGAGGGCGAGGCGCGGCGCGCCGGCGAGGACGAAGACCAGCTCCTCGTAGGAGTGGAGGTGAGGATCGAGGCGGCCGCCCGGGGCCAGGCGCGCGGTCCCCACCTCGGCGTGGCGGGCGCCGTCTTCACGTCCGATCCGGCCCGCGAGCGAGAAGCCCTCGCAATGGGGGGCGTAGGCCGGCGGTGTCGCGAAGGCGACCTCGGCGGAGCGGCTGAGGTGGCTCATCGTCGCCTAGAACATCCCGTTCTCGTTGGCGGCATCGGCGGGCACGGGCTGGATGACCTCCCAGTGCTCGACGATCTTGCCCGCCGCGTCGAAGCGGTACATGTCGACGGCGGCGTGCTCGCCCTCGCCGAGCCCGAGGAC
This sequence comes from Solirubrobacterales bacterium 70-9, assembly GCA_001898095.1. Classification (GTDB taxonomy): domain Bacteria; phylum Actinomycetota; class Thermoleophilia; order Solirubrobacterales; family 70-9; genus VAYN01. The sequence goes on from MKSH01000107.1 coordinate 6,155, forward strand.
GCGGGTATGCAGGGCGACCAGGTCGCCCTCGGCGAACGTCCGGCAGATCTCCAGCCGCAACCCGGGATTCTCGCCGTGCAGCCGGTGGGCGAACTCGACGAAGGCGTCGGCGCCGTCGGCGAGGCCCGGGCTGTGCTGGGTGTAGGTGGGGCCGAAGAAGCGCGACACCGCCAGCTCCGGCTCGCCTTCGACCAAGGCCAGCTGGAGGAACTCGCGCGCCGCCTCGGTGTTCTCCGCGGCGCTCATGCCGGTGGCTCCGCGGTGACGAAGAGGTCGAGCTCGAGCTCGCTTCCCGGCTCCACCGCGTAGGGAGCGAAGTCCTCGACCCCGGCCTCGCGCAGGACGTCCTCGTCGAGCAGCAGCTCGCCGTTGCGCTCGCCCGCCGGCCGGGTGAGGATCGCGTGGGCGGCGTCGGCCACGATCGCCGGCTTCCGCGCCCGGGCCAGGGCCGCCTCGCCACCGACCACGTTGCGGACCGCCGCCGTCGCGATCAGGGTCCGCGGCCAGAGCGAGTTGAAGGCGATCCCGTCGGCCTCGAACTCCGCCGCCATCCCCAGGGTGACCAGGCTCATCGAGTACTTCGAGATCGTGTAGCCGAGATGGGCGCCGAGCCAGCGCGGCTCGAAGGAGAGCGGCGGACTCAGCGTGAGGACGTGGGGGTTGGCGGCGCGGCGCAGATGGGGCACCGCCGCCCGGGCGAGGAGGAAGGCGCCGCGGGCGTTGATCGCCTGCATCAGGTCGTAGCGCCTGGCCGCCAGGTCGAGGCTGGGGGAGAGGTCGATCGCCGAGGCATTGTTGACGACGATGTCGATCGCGCCGAAGCGCTCGATCGTCGCCGCCACCGCGACGTCGACCGAACCCTCGTCGCGGACGTCGCCGACGATCGGCAGCGCCTCGCCGCCGGCCGCCTCGATCGCCGCCGCCGCGGTGTGGACGGTCCCCTCGAGGCGCGGGTGCGGGGTGGCGGTCTTCGCCAGCAGGGCCACCGCGGCGCCGTCGCGGGCGGCACGCAATGCGATCGCCAGCCCGATCCCGCGGCTGCCGCCGCTCAGCAGGAGCACCTTGCCGTCCAGGGAGGACATACGACGACGCTATCTGTCGTCAGAAGAACTGGATAGCGACGTTCAGATAGCCAGAACTCGCCCTTAAACAGGCAATGGACGATTCGATTTGTGCAAATCTGACGACAGATTTGGTAATTCCATGTGTATTCTGTCGGCAGGTTAGGGACCTACGGGAAGGAGTCAAGATGTTGGGAACCGTCAGTCGCGCGGGCGACCTGCTCGAGTTGTTCGACCTCCAGCAACCGGAATGGGGGGCTACCGCGGTCGCGAGGCGCCTGCAGATCACCAAGTCGCAGGCTCACGAGATGTTGGTCAGCCTCGAGTCGATCGGACTGCTGCGCCGCGCCGGGCGCGGTCGCTTCCGGCTCGGCTGGAAGATGGTCACCCTCAGCCAGCGACTGATGCGGAGCGAATTCACCGCGGCGGAGGCGCGGATCGTGCGCGAGATCGGTGAGCACCTGAAGGTCTCGGTCGACCTCGTCGCCAGCGACGGCGACCGCTGCGTGCGGATCGGCGGTTACGGCCCCTCCAACCACAGCGCCGGCGCCGCCGCGGAGACCGGCAAGGTGAGCGCGACCGGCAAGGTCCTGCTCGCGGCGATGCCCCCCGAGCGGGTCGGGGCCCTCCTGCCCGACCTCGACCTCGACGTCGAGCTGGCCGCGGTCCGCGAGCGGCGGATCGCCTTCGAGGAGGACGATGAGCGTCGTGGCGTCGCCGCGCCTGTCCAGAGTCCCGACGGCGAGGTGCTGGCGGCGCTCGGCGTGACCGTCGACCCCGCCGGATGGGCCTCCCGCGGTCCGATCCTGACCCGCGCCGTGGCCGGTGCCGCGCGCCGCCTCTCCGAAAGCCTCGCCGGTCGCGACGCGAAGTCGTTCGTCATGCCTGAACCCGCCTTGCCGCCCGCCGGCGACGCGGTGAAGATCGCCGCGTGAGGCTGATCTCCCGCCACGAGAATGGTCATGTCCGTCCCGGGATCCTGCGAGACGAGGTGGTCGTCGACGCCGCCGAGGCCGGCGCGCGGGGCGGGATCGAGATCCCGCTGGAGACGACGCGGTCGGTGTTGGCGCTCTCCTCCGACGATCGCGAGCGCCTCGCGGCGGCAGCCGGCGAGCTCGGCGGCACCCCCATCGCCGAGGCTCGCCTGGCGCCGCCGGTCCCCGACCCCGAGAAGATCCTCTGCATCGGCCTGAACTACCGGGAGCACGCCGCCGAGGCGGAGAAAGAGGAGCCGGGGACGCCGATCGTCTTCGCCAAGTTCCGCACCTCCCTGATCGCCGACGGCGAGTCGATCGAACTGCCGCCGAGCAACCCGACGATGGTCGACTGGGAGGGGGAGCTGGCGGTCGTGATCGGTCGGCGCGCCCATCGGGTCCCCGAGTCCGAGGCGCTCGACCACGTCGCCGGCTACATGCCCTTCAACGACGTCAGCGGCCGCGATCTGCAGCTCGCCAGCCCGCAGTGGACGATGGGTAAGGCGTTCGACACCTCCGGTCCCTGCGGCCCGGCGCTGGTGCTGGGCGACGAGGTCCCCGACCCCCATGCCCTGCGGCTGCGCACGATCCTCAACGGCGAGGTCGTGCAGGAAGCCTCGACCGGCGAGATGATCTTCCCCATCGCCAAGCTGATCGCCTTCATCTCCTCACTGATCACCCTGGAGGTCGGCGACGTGATCGCCACCGGCACCCCGTCCGGCGTCGGCTACGCCCGCGACCCGAAGCGTTTCCTCGCCGCGGGTGACGTGGTCGAGGTCGAGGTCGAGGGTCTCGGCCGGCTCCGCAACCCCGTCAAGGAGGGAACATGAGCGTCACCCGCCTCGGCCACGTCGGTCTTGTGGTCACCGACCTGGACGAGTACTCCGCCTACCTCACCGAGGGCCTCGGCCTGACCGAGACCCGCCGCGACGCGGGCCGCGCCTACTTCGCGCTCGGCACCCGTCACCACCAGCTGCGGATCACCGAGGGCGACGCCGCGGTCTGCGACGGCCTCGGCTTCGACGTCTCCGACGCCGAGTCCCTGGCCCGCTTCCGCACCGCCGTCGAGGAGGCCGGCCTGGAGGTCGTCAGCGAGCGCCCTTATGACGCCACCGTCGCCGAGGGGTTCAGCTTCGACGTCCCC
>MKSH01000107.1:9343-9903 GCA_001898095.1 Solirubrobacterales bacterium 70-9
ACGACGTCTACAACGCCCGCGGCGACCACCTCCGGCTGCTGAAGCTCGGCCACGTGACGATCGGGACCCCCGACGCCGAGGCGGTCGAGCGGGTGTTCGTCGACGTGCTCGGCTTCCGCATCTCCGACCGCTTCCCGGGCGTGCTCGCCTGGGCCCGTTGCAATCGCGACCACCACAGCGTCGGCTTCGCCCCCGCCGAGGCCCCGGGGATCCACCACCTCGCCTTCGAGATCGAGTCCTTCGCCCACTACGAGCGGCTCGTCGACCACCTCTCGCTGGGCGGCCGGCGGCTCGTCTGGGGGCCGGGGCGGCACGGTCCCGGCAACAACCTCTTCGTCTACTTCGACGACCCCGGCGGCACGATGGTCGAGGTCTACGCGAACCTGATCCAGATCGAGAACGAGGACTCCTACGTGCCCCAGGAGTGGGACGACCTGCAGGAAGTCGGCAACCGCTGGGGGCCGCTTCCCGACGAGGCCTGGTTCAAGAAGCTGACCCCGTTCGTCGTCCCGGCGGGGGTCGAGTAGTGGCCGGCGTCGCGACGATCGGGGCGGTCGCCG
>MKSH01000107.1:10011-12022 GCA_001898095.1 Solirubrobacterales bacterium 70-9
CTCGACCGCCTCTCGCACCGCCCTCCTGCGCGCCTGGGCGGAAGCGATCGCGAGCCGCCGCGACGAGTTCGTCGCCGTGATGGGCGAAGAGCAGGGCAAGGTCCGCGCCGACGCCGAAGGCGAGCTGATGCGCGGGCTGGAGACGCTCGACGTCGCCTGCGCCGCCGGCCTCCTGCTGAAGGGCGAGATCTCGCCCCAGATCGCCACCGGGGTCGACGCCTTCTCGATGCGGATGCCGCTCGGCGTGGCCGCCGCGATCACGCCCTTCAACTTCCCCTTCATGGCGCCGCTCTACCTCTCCTCGATCGCGATCGCCTGCGGCAACGCCTTCATCCTGAAGCCCTCGGAGCGGGTTCCGACTGCCTCCTTGATGCTGGCCGAGCTCGCCCGCGACGTCGGCATCCCGGACGGGGTCCTGAACGTCGTCCAAGGCGACGCCGAGGCGGTCGAGGCGATCCTCGACCACCCGGGGATCGCCGCGGTCAGCTTCATCGGCTCGAGCCCGGTGGCGAAACTCGTCCACGCTCGAGGCTCGGCCTCGGGCAAGCGTGTGCAGGCCTTCGGCGGCGCCAAGAACCACATGGTCGTGATGCCCGACGCAGATCTCGGCTTCGCCGCCGACGCGGCGATCTCGGCGGCCTTCGGCTCCTCCGGGCAGCGCTGCATGGCGGTCTCGGTGGTGGTCGCGGTCGGCGACGTCGGCGATGCGCTGGTGGCGGCGATCGGCGAACGGGCGACGGCGGTCAAGGTCGGCCCGGCGAGCGACCCGGAGGCCGAGATGGGTCCGTTGATCTCGCGCGCGGCGCGGGAGCGGGTGCTCGGCGCGATCGCCGCCGCCGAGGCCGACGGGGCGAAGGTCGCGATCGACGGTCGCGGGCGCGAGCCCGGCGGCGGGTACTTCGTCGCGCCGACCCTGGTCGACCACGTGCGCCCTGACCAGGAGATCTGCCGCCGCGAGGTCTTCGGCCCGGTCCTGAGCGTCGTCCGGGTCGACACGCTGGACGCGGCGATCGCCCTGATCGACGACAGCCAGTACGGCAACGGCGCCGCGATCTTCACCCGCGACGGCGGCGCCGCGCGCACCTTCCAGCGCCGCGCCTCGGCCGGGATGATCGGTATCAACGTGCCGATCCCGATCCCCAACGCGGTCTACAGTTTCGGCGGCTGGAAGGATTCGCGCTTCGGCGATCAGCACATGGCGGGGACCGAGGGGTTCCGCTTCTTCACCAAGCAGAAGGTGGTTACGAGCCGGTGGCCGGAAGAAGAGAAATCGAAGGCGGACTTGGCATTTCCGACCAGGTAGACACGCCGCCGCGGCCCGACTCGGCCACCGTCGACGAGCTCTTCGCCGAACTGCGGGCGCGGATCCTCGACGGCCGGCTCGCCGAGGGCCAGCCGCTCTCCCAGGTGAAGCTGGCGGAGGAGTTCGGGGTCAATCGGGCGCCGTTGCGCGAGGCGCTGCGGATGCTGCAGCGCGAAGGCCTGATCGACGCCCAGTACAACCGCCGCGTCACCGTCTCGCGCCTGACCACCGCCGACCTGGAGGAGCTCTACGCCGAGCGGATCATCACCGAGGCACTGGGCATCCGGCTGACCGTGCGGACGCTGACCGATGCCGACATCGAGCGGCTGCGCGAGTTGATCGAGACGATGGAAGGGCTGGCGAGCGCCGAGAGCTTTCTGGAGTGGGAGGTCGCCCACCACGAATTCCATGCCTGCCTGGTGGCCGGCGCGGGCGAGCGGAGCCGCGCCCGCATCGACTATCTCGGCGACTACGCCCGCCGCTACCGCCACGCGCTCGCCTCGTCGGGGGCGCGGGCGGTCGAAGGCTTCGCCCAGGGCGCGCTCGAGCACCGGGCGATCGTCGACGCCTGCGAAGCGCGCGACCGTGACCTCGCCGCCACGCGGCTCGCCAACCACCTTGCGCGCACGGCGCTCTCGCTGATCTCGATCCGCGAGCCGACCCACGACCCGGCGACCGTCCGCGAGGCCCTGCGGCTGGTCGGAGAGG
>MKSH01000107.1:12058-15511 GCA_001898095.1 Solirubrobacterales bacterium 70-9
GCTCCAGTACGTCGAATCCGAAGGGGGCCCGCCGCTCAGCCTCGGCCAGGCGACGACGATCGCCGGCCGCGCCGCCTGGACGGAAGGGGCGCTCAGCATCTTCGACCAGATCATCCCTCCCGGCCTGATCGTCGCCCCGCACGTGCACGAAAAGGAGTCGCAGGCGTCGTTCGTGATCAGCGGCAGGCTCGGCTTCTGGGTCGGCGGCGAGGAGATCGAAGTGGGTGCGGGCGGCTACGTCCACCGACCCGTCGGGGTTCCGCACTCGCTTTGGAACAAGCAGGACGAGCCCGCGCGGATGCTCGAGATCACCACCCCCGGCGAGAGCTTCGAGGTCTACATGCAGGCGATGAGCGACCTGCTCGACTCCGGCGAGGCGACCCCCGAGACGGCGGCGGCGCTGGCCGCCGAATACGGTGTCCGTTTCGTCCCCGAGCCCTTCGCCGACCTCTGTGAGCGCCACGGGGTCAGTCCCGAGGGCGGCTTCTGGAAATGAGCGAACGCTAATGCGGGCGGTGCGCATCCACGGCCGCGAAGACGTCCGCCTGGAGGAGATCGAGCGGCCCGAGCCGGAGTCCGGCGAGGTGCTGATCGAAGTCACCGGGGCGGGCATCTGCGGTACCGACGCCGCCTTCTACCGACACGGCATCGACCTGGTGCCGCCGTCTCAGGAGGCGCGCTGGCCGATCGTCCTCGGTCACGAGTTCTCCGGCCGGGTGGCCGCGGTCGGCGAGGGGGTCGAGGCGCTCGCCGTCGACGAGCTCGTCGCCAGTGGCGCCGGCGTCTCCTGCGGTGAATGTCCCCGCTGCCGCGAAGGCCACACCAACCTTTGCCGGCGCTACTGGACGGCGGGCGTCCACCGCGACGGCGGCCTCGCCGAATTCGTCGCCGTCCCGGCGGCGACCTGCGAGCCGACCGCCCCGCACGGCGTCTCCGGCGACGCGATCGGGCTGGCGCAGCCGATGGCGATCGCCGTTCATGCCGTCGCCCGCGGCAATCCCGAGGCGGGGCAACGGGCGCTGATCGTCGGCGCCGGCGGGATCGGCGCCTTCGCCACCTGGGCCGCCGTGCAGGGCGGGCTCGAGGTGACCGTCTGCGACCGCGACGCCGACCGGCTGGGGATCGCCGCCGAGCTCGGCGCCGCGCGCACCGCACTCGCCGACGACCGGCCGCTCGAGCAGCTGCTCGCCGACGCCGGCGAGTTCGACCTCGTCTACGAGATGACCGGTGCCGCCGACCCGCTGCTGGCGGCCCTGCGATTGGTCCGGCCGGCGGGCCGGGTGGTCGCGGTCGGCGTCCAGGCCAAGCCGCCGACGCTCGACCTCGTCGCCCTTACCGCGCGCGAGATCGAACTGGTCGGGACGATGGCGCACGTGCGCGCCGCTGACCTGCCGCGCGCCCTCGACCTGCTGGCGGCGCGCCCGGAGGGCTGGGCCGATGTCGCCCCGCGGGTGCTCTCGCTCGACGACGTCGCCGCCGCAGCGCTACCGGCGATGGCCGCCGGCGAGTCGGCGCAGATCAAGTCACTGGTCGATCCGCGCCTGGTCGAGTCGCGCGCGTATCGGGTCTGAGATGCGCGCCGCCGTCCTCGAGGAGTTTGGTGCGTCGTTGGCGCTGCGCGAGGTCGCCGATGCCGTCGCCGGCCCGGGCGAGGTGCTGATCGCGCCCCGCGCCTGCGGCCTCTGCGGCACCGACCTGAAGATCTGCGGTGGGCTGATCCCCGGCCTCGAGCTGCCCCGCATACCCGGGCACGAGGTGGCGGGCGAGGTGGTCGCCGACGCGGAGGAATTCAGCGCGGGCGAACGGGTGGCCGTCTATCCGCTCGAGAGCTGCGGCCGTTGCCCGCCCTGCCGGCGCGGTGACACCGAGGTCTGCGAGCGGGCGGTGCGGATCGGCTTCGAGCGCGACGGCGGCCTCGCCGAGCTGCTCGCGGTGAAGGCCGAGAACCTGCTCCCCTTCGGCCCGTCGCTCGAGTTCGAGCAGGCGGCGGTGACGATGGACGCGATCCTCTCCTCCTACCGCGCCCTGCGGATCCGGGCCGGGGTCGGCCCGGGCGACCGCGTGCTGATCGTCGGCGCCGGCGGCCTCGGCCTCCACGGCGTGCAGGCGGCGTGTGCGGTCGGCGCCCGGGTGGCGGTCGTCGACCCCTTGGAGTCGCACCGAGAACGGGCACTCGAGCTGGGTGCCGAGCTCGCACTCGCTCCGGACGAGGTCGAGGCAGGCGCCCTCGCGCCCTTCGCCGGCGAGGAGGGGGGCGTCGACGTCGCGCTCGAGGTCTCGGGCAGTCCAGAGGGCTTCAGGACGGCGGCAGGCGCCCTCGCGCCGGGCGGCCTCGTGGTCGTCTCCGGCTACCGGCCGGGGACCGACTACGGCGTCGACTCGATGCGCCTGGCGCTCGACCAGCTGCGGATCGAAGGCAACCGGGGCGGCAACCTCGAGCACGCCCGCGCTGCTCTGGCCGCGGTCGAGCGGGGTGAGATCGTGCCTCTGATCGACCACGTGGCGCCCTTCGAGGCGGTCGACGAGGTGCTCGACGAACTGCGCGCCGGGAACGTCCTCGGCCGCGTCGCGATCCGCCTCGACGCTTAGACGACTGATTCCACGACCGGGATGCCCGCGGGCAGCCGGAGGCCGGCTGGCGCGCCTGAAGCTGGCGCCCGTCGGGGAAGCTGGCGCCCGCCGGCCGGCGGCGCACTCGTCCAGCTGTTCCTTATCCCTCATATGCGGGGATAAGGAACAGCGCAAGGGACGACGCCCTCCCGGCGGCGGCCCTGGCAGGCTGTGGCCGCCGCCGGGAGGGCGGGTCTGCGGGGAGGGAGGTCGCAGGACGCCGGGGAGGCGTGCGGGGGACGTGAGGGAGGCGTCGCAGGGACGTGAGGTTCTGCGCGGAGTCGCGAGGAACTCCACGGTTCCTCATGAGGTCCGGACACGCTGCATGAATCCACCACACCAGGGTGTGGTGGATTCACTCAGGCGATGCGCTCTCGACTTTGACCACACCCTGGTGTGGTCAAAGTCGGTAAGGCCTTCCTGAGCGTCACGACTCCGTGACGTTCCTCGCGGATCACGCACGAACCCCCGGCGTCCTCACCACGAAACCCCCACGTCCCGGGCGTCTCGTGGTGGCCTCAGCCTGCCCGGGCCGCCACGAGACGCCGGGGACGCACCTCGGACGGGCGCAAGGACCGCGGGTCGCGGGCGGCCACAACCCGCAGCCCCCCCGGGTCGCGCGCTCCCGTCCCTTCGCACCGGCCCCGAGTCCCGCGCTTCCGGTCCCGCCGTCAAGGCCTGAACCCTTGCGGAGCCGGCTCCGGCCCACGCCGCGGCGCGGAATCGATCGTCGAGTCGCCGGCTGCTGTCGGGAATAGTCAAGTCGCGAGTTGTGGTGTAACGGACTCGCCGGCACTTCTCTCATCGCTCCAGGGCCGCCACCTCGCCCTCGTGGGCATCGCC
>MKSH01000108.1:0-1541 GCA_001898095.1 Solirubrobacterales bacterium 70-9
GTCTCCCCGGCGGGACCCGCACGGAACCCGCACCCTCGCCCTCTCCCCGTGACCCGGCCCTCTCGGAGGCGGCCACAGCCTGCCCGGGCCGCCTCCGAGAGGGCCGCGTCCCTTGCCGTCCCACAACCACGCTCCGTCCTAGTCCCCGACGTTCGCCAGTTCCTTCTCCAGCGCCGACGGGTCGGTCACCGGCAGGTTGCAGGTGAAGCCCTCGCAGACGTAGGCGGCGGGCTCGCCGCCGATTTCGGTGCGGGCGTCGAGCAATGGCGGTTCGGTTGCGCCCGCCGGGCCGGCGGCGACGACTACGTTGGGGCGGAAGGTCGCGCGGACGACGCCTTCGAGCGCGCCCAGGTCGCCGCCGACCAGGGCCACCTCGCGGGTCGCGGCGTGGTCGAAGTCGAGGGCGCGAAGGAAGTGGGCGAAGGACTCCGGGTGGCCGATAGCGGGCTCGCCGAAGAGAGCGAGGACGCTGCGTCCCCGCTCCGCGAAGCGGGCTTCGCCGCTCAGTGCGGCGAGTCGCAGGAGGCCGAGGGCGGCGGCACTGTTGCCGGCCGGGATCGGGTGGTCGCCGACCTCCTTGCGGCGGGCGATCAGCGCCTCGTGGTCGGCCGAGGTGGAGAAGAAGCCGCCGCGCTCGGGGTCGCCGAAGCGCTCGATCATCGTCTCCGCCAGCTCGCGCGCGGCGGCGAACCAGCGCGGGTCGAAGCCGGCTTCGTAGAGGACGAGGAACGCTTCGACGGTGTAGGCGTGGTCCTCGAGGTAGGCGTTCAGGTGGGCGCGACCGTCTTTGTAGGTGCGCAGGAGTCGGCCGTCGGGGTCGCGCATGGTGCCGATGACGAACTCGGCGCAAGCCTCCGCCGCCTCCAGGTAGTCGGGGCGGCCGAGCACGGCGCCCACCTCGGCGAGGGCCGCGATCGCCAGCGCGTTCCAGGAGGTGAGGCGCTTGTCGTCGAGCCCGGGCGGGACGCGCTCGGCGCGGGCGGCGAGGAGCGCAGCGCGGGCGTCGTCGAGTCCGGCGGGCCGCTCGGCCGCGGGGCCGTCGGCGAGGTGGAGGATGTTCTTGCCCTCGAAGTTGCCGCGGTCGGTGACGCCGTAGTAGGCGAGGATCGGGTCGGCGTCCGGGAGCACGGTGCGGATCTCCTCCGGCGTCCAGACGTAGAACTTGCCCTCCTCGCCCTCAGAGTCGGCGTCGTAGGCGGAGTAGAAGCCGCCCTCGGGGCCGCGCATCTCGCGCAGCATCCAGTCGAGGGTCTCCTCGCAGACCCGCCGGTAGCGCTCGTGGCCGAGCATCTGCCAGCCGTGCAGGTAGGCCCGCGCCAGCAGGCTGTTGTCGTAGAGCATCTTCTCGAAGTGGGGGACGAGCCAGGCCGAGTCGACCGCGTAGCGGGCGAAGCCGCCGCCGAGCTGGTCGTAGATGCCGCCGGCGAGCATCGCGTCGAGGGTGCGCTCGACGTGCTCCAGGCCCTCGCCACGTCCCATCAGCAGCTCCAGCGAGGAGGCGGGCGGGAACTTCGGCGCCCGGCCGAAGCCGCCGTTGGTCG
>MKSH01000108.1:1583-2161 GCA_001898095.1 Solirubrobacterales bacterium 70-9
CCATCGTCCCCGCCCGCTCGCGGATTTCCTCGCGTTTGCCGTGGAAAGCCTCGAGCACCGCTTCCATCACCATGCGGAAGCTCGGCATCCCCCGCGAGTCGTCGGGCGGGAAGTAGGTGCCGCCGTAGAACGGCACCCCCTCGGGGTCAAGGAAGACGGTCATCGGCCAGCCGCCCTGCCCGGTGAAGGCCTGCACCGCCTCCATGTAGATCGCATCGACGTCGGGCCGCTCCTCGCGATCGACCTTGATGCAGACGAAGTTCTCGCGCATGAAGGCCGCGGTCGCCTCGTCCTCGAAGGACTCGCGCTCCATCACGTGGCACCAGTGGCAGGCCGAGTAGCCGACCGAGAGCAGGATCGGCATATCCTCCGCCCGCGCCCGCGCCAACGCCTCCTCGCCCCACGGATACCAATCCACCGGGTTGTCCCGGTGCTGGAGGAGGTACGGGCTGGTCTCAGCTGCGAGTCGATTGGCCATTCATTTGAGGGTAACTATGACCACCGGCGGGGCGACTTGGGATACCTTCGGTGGTTCAGTGAACACCGTGAATAGCAGCGGCAAGCGGGATGCCGCCCTT
>MKSH01000109.1:0-1333 GCA_001898095.1 Solirubrobacterales bacterium 70-9
ACGCCATTTCGCCGCCTACAACCACTGAATTAGGAATCAATCATCTAGGGGACGCGCCAGCGGTGCAGGGAGTTGCGGAGGTTCAGGCGCCGGTCCTCGTCGGGGCCGGTGACGCGGAAGCTCTCGACGCTCGATGGGGCTTCGGAGAGGAGGCGCTCGATCAGGGCCTCGTTGGCGGGGCCGCCGGAGCCGCGGTGGAGCCACTCGGCATAGTCGATCGAGAAGGGGCGGACGCGCTCCTCGTCGCGCTCAAGGCCGGCGCGGGCGGCCAGGTCGGCGATGCGGGACGGGGTGAGACAGGCCCAGTGGGAGGGGTCGCGGAGGCGCTCGATCTCCTCGTGCCAGGCGGCCGCGGCGCCATCGTCGTCGGTGACGTGGTCGGCGACGACGACGAGGCCGCCGGGCTTCACCACCCGCCGCATCTCTTCGAGGACGCGGATCGGAGCGGGGATGTGGTGGAGGCTGAAGCGCGTGATCGCGCCGTCGAGGGAGTCGTCCGGCAGGTCGAGCGCGGTCGCGTCGCCGAGATCGAAGCTGACGTTGGCCACCCCGGCCTCGGCCGCGTCGGCGCGGGCTTTGTCGATCATCGCCGGGGTCAGGTCGAGGCCGATCACGGTGCCGACCCGCGGCGCCATCGCCCGGGCGATCAGCCCCGGGCCGCAGGCGACCTCCACCCACCGCGCCTCCGGATCCTCCGGGACCAGCTCGACCACCGCGCCGAGCGTCTCCGCCAGGCTCATCGCCGCACTGCGCGTGAACGAGTCCGCCTGGTGCGCGAACTCGTCGCGAATCGTCCCCGAATGCGCGTCAGTGCTCATCGCTCCATCCTAGGAAACCGCTTCTCCCGCCCGGCCTCGGCCGATGCGTTCGCACTTATGGCCGCTATGCGGCCATAAGCGAACTCACCCGGAGGGGAGCTCGGCAAGGGCGGCGGCGACCGCCTCTTCGGGGGTCTCGACCGGGATGACTCCCGGCGCGCCCTCCATCTGATCCCGGCCGATCAGGGTCCAGGTGTGCAGCGCCACCACCGTCCGGCCGAGCGACCGGGCGTGCCCGATCTCCGAGAGCGTCCCCCACTCGCCGCCGATCGCGATCACGATCTCACCCGACCCGACCACCGCCAGGTTCCGCGCGTGCCCCACCCCGGTCGCGACCACATGGGTGCAGTCCGGGTTTGCTTCGCCCGGCTCGGTCCAGGGCAGGATCCCGATGACCTCGCCCCCGGCCCCAGCCGCCCCTCGCGAGACGGCCGCCATGACGCCCCCAAGTCCCCCGCAGACGACGACCGCCCCTGCCTCGGCCAGCCGCCGTCCCACCTCCTCGGCCAGCCCCC
>MKSH01000109.1:1539-3561 GCA_001898095.1 Solirubrobacterales bacterium 70-9
CCCGCACTTAGGACTCTGAACGCAGCTCGGGCACCCGCTCTCGCACGGACACTCGGAGATCAGGCGCTCGGCGTCCCCCAGCAGCCGCTCGAACTCGTCGTAGCCCCGCTTCGTGATCCCGACCCCGCCGGGGTGGCCGTCGTAGATGAAGATGGTCGAGCGGCCGGTCTGGAAGTGGACGTTGGTGGAGAGGCCGCCGATGTCCCAGCGGTCGCACATCGCGATCAGCGGCAGTACCGCGATCTGCCCGTGCTCGGTCGCGTGCAGCGCCCCCAACAGCACGTCGGGCGGCAGGGTGCCGAAGTTGCCCTCCGGCAGCACGTACCAGAGCGCCTGGGTGACGAAGTTCTGCTCCGGCAGCTCCAGAGCGACGATGTCGATCGGTTCATTGTCGGCGATCGAGACCCGCTGGAAGGCGATCACCTGCTCGGTCACCGAGACCTCGCCGAAGTAGAGCTGCACCCCGGCGACCTCGCGCTGCTGGTGGATTCGCTCGATATAGATGTCGGTCTCTTTTTTCGGCCGCGTGTACCAGTCGCCGTCGAAGCTCGAGACCAGCGCCCGCCGTTCGCGGATGTCCAGCTGCTCCACCTCGTAGGAGCGCCCCAGGTGCAGGTAGACCGCCCCCGGGTGGATCGTGGTGAAGGCGCGCTCGGCCTCGACCAGCCCCAGCATCTCCCCCGCGCCCTGCTCGATCACCGCCACCGACTCGGCCGAGGCCGACCGCAGCGGGATCCGCGAGGCGACGAACTCGTTCCGCCGCGGCACCAGCTTGCCGCCCGCCCGCCGTAGTTCGCCGGATTCCAGCAGCCCTTCCGCCCGCTCCCGCCACCCCGCCCCGAAGAACTCCTCGTCGGCGTCGCTCAGCGGCATCTCGTAAGCCGCCGCGATCAGGTGCCGCGCCGCGATCTGCTCGTTGCCGTGGTCGAGGATCGCCGCCTCCACCGGCCGACCGAGGAACTCCTCCGGGTGGCGGCAGAAGAACTGGTCGAGCGCGTCCTGCCCGGCCACGTACACCGCCAGCCCGCGCCGCCGCCGCCCCGCCCGGCCCCACATCTGCCGCAGGCTCGCCACGGTGCCGGGGAAGGTGACGCAGATCGCCGCGTCGAGCTCCCCGACGTCGATCCCCAACTCCAGCGCATCGGTCGCGACCACCGCCAGCAGCTCCCCGCGCGAGAGCCGGTCCTCGATGTCGCGGCGCTGCTGCGGCGTGTAGCCGCCGCGGTAGGGGGCGATCCGCTTCGCCAGCTCCGGCTTCCCCCGCCGCTCCAGGTTTTCCCGGGCGAAGCGCTGGATCAGCTCGATCCCGCGCCGCGATTTCAGGAAGCAGATCGTCCGCACCCCGTGGGTGACGAGCTCGGCGAGCAGGTCGGCCGCCTCGGCCAGCACCGAGCGCCGCGTCCCGGTCGCCTTGTCGATCAGCGGCGGGTTCCACATCGCGACCTCGCGGCCCGCCCGCGGCGCCCCGTCGTCGTCGATCAGCTCGAACTCGGTGCCGACCAGCCGCGCGGCGAGCTCCTCCGGGTTGGCGATCGTCGCCGAGGCGAGCAGAAAGCGGGGGTCGGAGCCGTAGGCGCGGGCGACCCGCCGCAGCCGGCGCAGCACGTTGGCGACGTGGGACCCGAAGACCCCACGATAAGTGTGCGCCTCGTCGACGACGACGAACTCGAGGTTCGCCAGGAAGTCGCCCCATTTCTTGTGGCTGGGGAGGATCCCGACGTGGAGCATGTCGGGGTTGGTGAGGACCAGGTTCGATTTGCGCCGTATCGCCGGCCGCTCCTCCCGCGGCGTGTCGCCGTCGTAGATCGCCTGGCGCAGCCCCGGTGGCCGCAGCTGGGCGAGCTTGCGCGCCTGGTCCTGGGCCAGCGCCTTGGTCGGGTAGAGGTAGAGCGCCCGCGCCTTCGGCCGGCGCGCGATCGCGTCCAGCACCGGCAGGTTGAAGGCGAGGCTCTTGCCCGAGGCGGTGCCGCTGGTGACGATCAGGTCCGAGCGCGGCGCGGTCTCCCAGGCCCGCAGCTGGTG
>MKSH01000109.1:3587-8740 GCA_001898095.1 Solirubrobacterales bacterium 70-9
CGGCTTCGCCGTGCGGTCCGGCTCCGAGCTCTCGGCGACGATCCGCCCGTCCCGCCGCGCCGGCGCCACCGCGATCCCCCACTGCGTATCGATGATCGAGGAGCGCGCCATCAGCCCACCCCCTCAGTGCGTTCGCAGAAATGACCGCATAGCGGCCAGAAGTGCGAACGCATCGGGCCCGCGCCGGCCGCCCCCGCCGTGCGTTCGCACTTTGCCGTGCCATGTACGACTTCCTGCGAACTCATCGGGTGACCGCTCCCGCGAGGCGCATCGCCTGCAGGCTCGAGCGGTCGTGGATCCGCAGGATGTCGGCGCCGGAGCGCACGGCGAGGGTGGTCGCGGCGACCGTCCCCCACTCGCGCTCGCGCGGCGGCAGCCGCTCCTCCCACGACCCGGCCAGCACCGCGCCGATGAAGTCCTTCCGCGACAGCGAGACGTAGAGCGGCAGTCCCAGCGCCTTCAGCTCCTCCAGCCGGCGCATGATCTCCAGGTCCTGCTCCGGCGAGAGGTCGAAGTCGAGGCCGGGATCGATCGCGATCTGCTCTGCCGCCACCCCCAGCTCCCGCATCCGTCCCACCCTCTCCTCGAACCAGCCCACCAGGTGCGCGACCACGTCGCCGTAATCCCGCCACGGCCGGTCTACCCGCGGCGGTCCCTCGATGTGCATCAAGACATAGCCGCACCCGCGCGCCGCGACCAGCTCGAACATCTCGTCGCACCCTCCGGAGATGTCGTTCACGCAGCAGGCCCCGGCGTCCAGGGCCCGCCGCGCCACCTCGACCTGGAAGGTGTCGGCGGAGACCGGCACCCGGCCGCCCGCCTCGCCCGCATCGCCGCCATCGACCCCGATCTCCAGCGCCGTCATCCCGGCAATTGCCGGGATCAGCGCCGCGCACTCGTCCTCGACCCCGACCGGCGGCCCGCTGCGCGCCGCCACCGCGCCCACGTCGAGCATGTCGAACCCCGCCTCGACCAGCCCGATGCCGTCGGCGATCGCCTGCTCCGGGGTGCCGCTCCGCGCCCCCTCGAACATCGAATCGACGGTCACGTTGACGATCCCGGCGCCCGCCGGCCGCGCCAGGTCCAGAGTCAGATCTCCAAGCCGCCATTCCATCGTCGCTACCGTAGCGAGCGGCGTATGTCGCTTCGCTGCGTGTACACCGATCTCGACGGGACCCTGCTCGGCCGGGGAGGAGCCCTGTTCCTCGATCGCGAGGGCAACTTCTCGATGGCCCAGGCGCGCGCGCTCGAGGCCTGCGCCCGCGCCGGGGTCGAGGTCGTGATCATGTCCGGCCGCCGCGAGCCCCAGGTCCACGAGGCCGCCCGCCTGATGGGCCAGCGCTCCTACATCTTCGAGGCGGGCTGCGCCTTCGCCATCGACGGCGAGACGACGCTGATGACCGGCGAGATGCAGCCCGACGAATACGAGGGCACCGTCTACGAGCAGATCGAGGGGCGCGGCATCCCCGACATGCTCTTCGAGCACTTCGAAGGGCGGCTCGAGTACCACTCGCCCTGGCACCACGGCCGCGTCCACTCGCACCTCTTCCGCGGCAAGGTCGACGTCGACGAGGCCAACGCGCTGCTCGGCGAGCACGGCGACGACGACCTCCGCTTCCTCGACAACGGGGCGATCGGCACGCCGATGAAGGCGGTCGAGGGCCAGACCCACGCCTACCACCTGGTCCCCCGCACGGTCTCCAAGGCGGCCGCCGTCGCCGCCCACGCGCGCGCCCAGGGATACGCCCGCGAAGAGTGCATCGCGGTCGGCGACTCGGTCGAGGACCTCGAGGTGGCCGCCGCGGTCGGCCGCTTCTTCGTCGTCGCCAACGGTCCCGAGCAGGACCCCGGCCTGCGCGCCTACCTGCCCGCCTTCGACAACGTGACGATCACCGAGGGCACCAACGGCGACGGCTTCTACGAGGCGGTCGTCTCGGCGCTGATGGAGCGCTGAGCGGACGCCTCGCTCGCCGCCGCCCGCCGGCGCGGCCGCTTCACCCGCCAGTACTCGGCGCCGAAGTAGGAGCCGAGGACGAGCGCCGCCGCCAGCGCCTGCGCGACCAGCCCCTCGACCGTCGGGAAGACCGCGAACCAGAGCCCGACCCAGCCGGGGATCGAGAGCGCCACCGTCGTTTCCGGGAGCCAGCCCGCCAGCTGCATCTCCTGCACCGACTCGCCGACCATCACGATCAGCACCACGCCGAGCATCACCCCGGTCAGCACCAGCATCCGCTTGTAGGGCAGGTGGCGGTGGGCGAAGAAGGTGATGCAGCCGACCAGCGCGGTCAGCGCCAGCCCCAGCGCGACGCCCTCGAGCACCGTCCCCGCCCCGTAGGACAGCCGCAGGTTCTGGAGGAAGAGGACGACCTCGAAGCCCTCGCGGTAGACCGAGGTGAGGCCGAGCAGCACCAGCCCCCACATCGTCGCCCGCCTGCCGTCGATCCCCTCGCGCGAGAGGATCGCCTTCTTGTGCTTGTTGCGGTTCTGGATCCAGCCGGTCCAGTAGACCTTGTGGAAGAACCAGTTCATCACCACCAGCAGGACGATCACCGCGAGGAGCCCGGTCGCCGCCTGCACCGCGAGGCCGCCCGCGCCGAGCTGTCCCAGCACCCAGGCGGCGAGGAACCAGGTGGCGACGCTGGCGAGGAAGCCCGCGCCGGCGCCGAGCGCGATCGGCCGCCGGTAGATCTCTTTGGCGCCGACCATCGAGGCGGTCACCGCGGCGAGAACGAGGATCGTCTCCAGCCCCTCGCGGAAGACGAGCAGGGCGCTGTCGAGCACCACGGCGCCGTGGCTGAGGTGGTCCCCGGCCGTCGGTTCCGGCGTCCCGCCGTGCGCGTCGAGCGCGCTCCACAGAAGTAGCGCGACGAGCAGTCCCCCTAGGTAAAGTGGCCAGTGGCGGCGCAGCGAGGTGTCGATCGTCGTCGGCAAGACTTCAGCGGACGTTAGGCAACCCTCATTAGGGGAGCCTTAAAAGGAGATAAATTGGCAGCCGAGCAGGCAACCGTGGCGGAGCAGGAGTACCTCGAGATCATGTTCTGGATCGACGAGGCCGGGCTGCCGATGACCGGCGCCAACATCGCCCGCGCGATGCAGCTCTCGGCCCCGACCGTGCACGAAATGGTCGGCCGACTGATCAAAGACGGCTACGTCGAGCGCAACAAGGACAAATCGCTGGCCTTCACCGAGGACGGCCGCGAGCGCGCCTCTTTCATCGTCCGCCGCCACCGGATGATCGAGCGCTTCCTCACCGACGTCCTCGGCATCCCCTGGGACGAGGTGCACGAGGAGGCGGAGCGGATCGAGCACGCGATGTCGCCGGTGCTGGAAGAAAAAATGCGCCTCGCGATCGGCGACGCGACGACCTGCCCGCACGGCCACCCGATCCTCGAGGGGATCCGCGAGCGCGGCTCGCTGCTCGCCGATGTCGAAGTCGGCGCCGACGTCACCGTCCTGCGCTTCGAGAACGAGGCCGAGGAGCTGCTCCACTACCTCAAGGACGCCGGGCTCGACCCGGGCCTCGAAGGCAAGGTCTCGGAGTCGGACGAGGAGCACGTGACGATCAAGTCGGCCGACCGCGACCACG
Source organism: Solirubrobacterales bacterium 70-9 (assembly GCA_001898095.1). Taxonomy (GTDB): domain Bacteria; phylum Actinomycetota; class Thermoleophilia; order Solirubrobacterales; family 70-9; genus VAYN01. The sequence continues at coordinate 7,174 of MKSH01000109.1, forward strand.
TGATCACCCGCTCGGTCGCCGAGACGGTCTCGGTGCGTGCCGATCCGGCGCCGCCACCGCGCGCCGCGATCCCCGAGCAGCTGGTCCTCAGCAGCGACCGCTACGGGCGCTGACCTTCCTTCCGCTGTTCTTTATCCCCGCATATGAGGGATAAGGAACAGCGCAGCGTCGCTCAGGTTTCCAGCGGGACGTTCACGAACGGCTTCGAGGTCGGCTGCTTGCTGCCTGCCGCCGGCTCTTCGGTGACCATCACCGCTTCGACGCCCTCCAGGTCTTCGATCTGGGTCGTCGCGTTGCCTTCCTGATCGGGCTTGAAGAGCATCTTCACCGGTTCGACGGTTTCGCCGCGCTCCACCCACGCCTCCAGCGTCTTGCCCCTTTCGACCTGACCGAGGCCGGTCAGCCGCAGTTCGCCTTCGTCGCCTTCGCGCACCACCGAGGCCTGGATCCCGCCCGGCTGTTCGGACTCCCAGGTGTGGACGTTGCCGTTGCCGCCGCCGTTGCCGATCGCGTAGCCGATTCCGGCGGCGACGATCAGCACCACCGCGGCGACGCCCGCCAGCGGTTTCCAGGTCAGGCCGCCGAGGTTCACCCCGGCCAGCCACTCGCGGAAGCCCTTGCGCTCCGGGACGCTCTCCGCCTCGGCGGCGAGGTCGGCGCGCACCTCCTCCATCAGCCGCACCTTCAGCGCCGGCGGCGGCGTCTGCTGCTCGATCGCCTCGGGAAGCGCCAACACCGCGGGCGCCAGCCAGCGCAGCTCGTCCTGGCAGCGCTTGCAGTCCTTGAGGTGCTCGCGGAAGTCGTCGATCCGCTCGGCGTCGAGGGCGCCGAGCGCGAACGCGGCGGCTTCCTCGAGGCGGCGATCGTGCTCGTTCGCGTTCATGCCATCCCCTCCGCCAGCTCGCCGCGGATCTTCTCCAGGCCCAGACGCATCCGCCCCTTCACCGTGCCCAGCGGCACGTTCAGCATCGCCGCGATCTCCGACTGGCTGAAGCCGCCGAAGTAGGCCAGCTCGATCACCTTCGACTGGTCGGCGGGAAGCTGCGAGATCGCCCCCCGCACCTCGTCCGCGGTCTCCTGCGAGAGCACTTCCGCCTCGGTGTGCTCCGCGGCCGGCCGCGCCTCGAGGATCGCGTCGTCGTCGAAGGTGAGTTTGGGAGCTTTGCCCGCCTTGCTGCGCAGCGCGTCGATCGCCCGGTTGCGGACGATGCTCAGCGTCCAGGAGCGAACGCTGCCGCGGGTGCGGTCGAAGCGGGCACCGCTCCGCCAGATCGAGATGAACGCCTCCTGGATGCAGTCTTCGGCGCCGGTCCGCTCGCCGAGGATCCGATAGGCGAGCGAGTAGGCGGCGCCGCCGTGGCGGTCATAGAACACTTCGAACGCCTCAGGATCCCTCTTTGCGATCCACGGCATCAGCTCCTCGTCGGCCAGCCGCTCTGCCTTCTCGCGTCGCACGGGCGTCATCTACCCAACCTCTACGCATGGCAGCGCAAGGTTGGATCACTCAAACCATTTGATGTACCCGGGGTTGGAAGCGATCAACCAGCCAGACCTCGCGGCGGGGCCG
>MKSH01000109.1:8819-9431 GCA_001898095.1 Solirubrobacterales bacterium 70-9
CTCGAATACGTGACCAACCTCTGCGGCTCCGTCGGGAGGCATATTCACTTAGACGGTTCGATTCGGGGGCGGTGCGGGTGGGACGGCGCGATTCGGGGCCTTTGCGGCCGGGACGGCGGGATCCGGGGCGCTTGCGGCCGGGGTCGGGCCGTCCTGGGCGTCTCGGAGGCGACCCGGGCAGGCTGTGGCCGCCTCCGAGACGCCCAGGACGGGGAGCTTTCGGGGGTGCGGAGAGACGGGCGCATTCCTCCGGGAACGTCGCGTTCACTAAGGAGAGACGCCGGGAACGTCACCTCGACGTGCGGGTTCGTCGCGCTCTCCCAGAGGCCGATCCGCGCTGCGTGAGTTGACCCCCCTATAGGAGGGTCAAACCGTGGTCACGAGTTTGTGACCGTGGAGGAACCCCGCGACAGGTGACGTCTCCCTCGAATCGGCGTGACGTTCCCGGCATCTCCCCCGCGCCGAGGTGACGTTCCCGGCGTCTTCGTCACTGACCTCCCGCCCGCGGGCGGGCCGTGGAGGGTTAGTCGGTCATAGGCCGAGTTTCGCTCCGTACCCGGGCCCGTACTCCCGCCTCCCCCGCGGACGCGGCCCTCTCGGATGCGGTCACAG
>MKSH01000109.1:9441-12729 GCA_001898095.1 Solirubrobacterales bacterium 70-9
ACACCCCTGCTATGGGCCCCCTCAGGGGACCGAAAAGTGTGGCGTTCTCGGCTACCCGCCCAGGCGGGTGAGTCCGTCTAGGCGGGCAGGCCGGCGCGCAGCTTCTCGAGCGCGGTGGCGATCCGGCCGACGCCCTCGGCCGCTTGGGCGGCCGGGACCGGGGCGAACGACAGCCGCAGGCTGTTCTCGCCGCCCTCGATCATGAAGTCGGGGCCGGCGACGAAGGAGACGCCCTCGCCTTTCGACTCGGCCAGGAGCGCCTTCGTGTCGGTGCCTTCGGCGAGGTCGAGCCAGAGGAAGTAGCCGCCCTGGGGGACGACGAAGACGGCCTCGGGAATACTTGCCCGCAGCGCCTCGACCAGCGCGTCGCAGCGCGCCTTCAGCTCGCCTTTGACGAAGGCGATGTTCTCGTCGAGGACGCCCGAGGTGCAGAGCTCGAGCACGATCGACTCGGCCAGCATGTTCGGCGAGATGTACAACTCGTTCGCCCGTTTGGCGAGCCTCGCAATCTCCTCGCCGGGGCCGATCAGGTAGCCGACGCGGACGCCGGGGCTGACCGTCTTCGAGAACGAGGAGGCGTGGAAGACCTTGCCCGCCGCGTCCATCGTCAGCATCGTCTCCAGCGGCTCGCCCTCGAAGGGGAGCTCCCGGTACGGGTCGTCCTCGAAGATCCAGAAGTTGTTCTCCGCCGCCAGTTCGACCAGCCGCCGCCGCTTCTCCACCGACAGCGTGCAGCCCGCCGGGTTGTGGGCGTTGGGGATCACGTGGACGAGGTCGATCGCCCCCTCCCCGAGCGCCGCTTCCAGCGCGCCGACGTCGAGGCCGTCCGCCTCCAGCGGGATCGGCACCAGCTCGGCGCCCAGCTGCTGCAGCAGGAGCAGCGTCCGGTCGTAGGTCGGCTGCTCGACCGCGACCCGCGTCCCCGGCTCGACCAGGTGGGTGAACAGCATTGCCCCCGCCTCCAGCGAGCCGTTGGTGACCATCACCTCTTTCGGGTCCACCCCACCGTGCCGCTCGGCGACCCACTTGCAGAGGCCCGGATGCCCGATCCCGACCCCGTAGGAGAGGGCCGTCTCCCAGTCGTCGGTCAGCGCCCGCTGGGCAGCCTCTTGAACCTGGACGTGGGGAAGGATGTCGGCGCTCGGCGCACCGCGCGCGAAGGAGATGGTGTCTGGCATAGGACGGTCGAATCTAGCAATGAGACGGGCCTGCCGGTCACCGGCCTCTGCCTATACTCGCGAGGCAGTGAAGCGTTCGGGGCAGATCGTGGTGGTCGCCGCCCTGGCGGCGCTCCTGCTCGCCCTCGGTGCCGTCCTCGCCGGCGCTCCGCAAGCAGGCGCCGAACCGCCCGCGCCGACCGAACGGCAGGCCTTGGATTCAGTTCTGCGACTGGTCGAATTGCCCACCGGCTACGTGCTCGGCGGCCACGACTTCTGCGAAGCACCGCGGCGGCCGAGCGAAGAAGAAAGAGGAGGAGTTATCGTCGAGAGCGGAGAACGCAAGCCGCCGACCCCCTACGACGCCTTCCTCGAACACACCGCGACGAGTAGCTGCGTCTTCGCCTACGAACGGCTCTACCGGGCCGCCGGGACGCCCGCCGGACCGGCCGTGGTCGTCTCCTTCACGCTCGCCACGCCGAGCGTCGAAGCGGCGACCGAAGCGCTCGCCGACGGGCGGTTGAGCATGGAACTGGGAACCGACGCGGTCGCCGACGCCACCGTCGAGAGAGGCTTCCGTGCGGCCGGGTCGCCGCCCGCCCTCGGCGAAGGATCGCGGCGTTTTCCCACGAACCAATTCTACTGGGACGAACTCGCCAAAACCCCCGGGACGATGGTGATCTGGCACCAAGGCAAGCTCGTCGCCGGCATCCTCGCCGGCGGCTCCAAACCGGCCGTGAACGATGCGGCCGCCAATCGCTACGGCGCCCTCCAGCAAAAGCTGTTGGAAGCGCCGCGGCCTTACGACGAAGCGGAATCCGAAGACATCCCGACCTTCCTCGGCAACCCGAACCTGGGCGTGCCGGTCTACTGGCTGGGCAAGGAATTCACCCCCGTGCACGGCAGCGAAGCCATCCCATTCCTCCGTGCCGACGATCGCGAACACCTCACGCACCCGGGGGCCGGCCGGCAGATGTCGATGGAATATGGCAACGAGCTCTACCTCGACAGCTGGACTCCGGCCGGCTGGCGCAGGTTCTCCCGCACCGAGGTGGGCCGACGCCAGACGAGCCCGCACTGCGCTCGCTCGCGAACGCTGAAGGTCCCCGAAGGCCACGCGATCATCTACACCGCCTACGGGAAGGACCGGGTGACCTGCCCGCGCTTCGAGCCCCACCAGTTCTTCGCCGTCGTCTTCCTGCCTGGCGCGGTGGTCGCGATCGGCGAGTCGCTCTGCACCGCCAGCGACTGCGAAAGCAACCTGGCCCCTCAGTTCAACAATTCTTTCGCCGCGATGGCGGCGGTGGTCCGCAGCCTGCGCCGCTGGCGCCCCGGGGGAGGCGAGTAGCGGGCTAGAGACCGCGCAGCGTCTCGACCGCGATCGCGGCGGTCTCGGTCGGGCTTTCGCCGACCCGCACGCCCTTTGCTTCGAGCGCATCTTTCTTCGCCTGGGCGGTGCCCGAGGAGCCGGAGATGATCGCCCCGGCGTGGCCCATCTGCTTGCCGGGCGGGGCGGTGAAGCCGGCGATGTAGGCGACCACCGGCTTGGAGACCTCGGCGGCGATGAAATCGGCCGCCCGCTCCTCGGCGTCGCCGCCGATCTCGCCGACCATCACGATCAGCTCGGTGTCGGGGTCGGCCTCGTAGAGCTTCAGGATGTCGATGAAGTCGGAGCCGACGATCGGGTCGCCGCCGATGCCGACGATCGAGGAGTTGCCGGTCCCGGCCTGTTTCAGCTCGTTGCCGATCTGGTAGGTGAGCGTCCCCGACTTGGAGACGACGCCGATCGGGCCCGGGTCGAAGAAGCGGTCGGGGATGATGCCGACGTTGGCCTTGCCGGGGGAGAGCACGCCGGGGCAGTTCGGGCCGATCAGCCGCACCCCGGCCTCCTTCGCCTTCCAGTAGGTGGCGAGCATGTCGAGGACCGGGATCCCCTCGGTGATCGCGATCACCGTCTCGACGCCGGAGTCGATCGCCTCGTTGATCGCGGGCGCCGCGAACCGGGCGGGGACGAAGATCATCGAGGTGTTGGCGCCCGCCTCGGTGACCGCTTCCGCGATCGTGTCGAAGACCGGCGTCCCCTCGACGTTCTGGCCGCCCCTGCCGGGCGTGACGCCGGCGACCAGGTCGG
>MKSH01000109.1:13009-21629 GCA_001898095.1 Solirubrobacterales bacterium 70-9
CTTCGAGTCGGACTTGATGACTTCCAGCGCGTTCACGATCGCCTCGGCTTTCGAGCCGCCGCCCGCGTCGAGGAAGTTGGCCGGCGCGCCACCCGCCTGGGCGACGACGTCGAGGGTCGACATGCAGAGCCCGGCGCCGTTGGCCAGGATCCCCACGTTGCCGTCGAGTTTCACGTAGGTGAGGCCCTTTTCCTTCGCCATCTGCTCCTGCGGATCGTCGACCGTGTCGGCGATCTCGGCCAGGTCCTCGTGGCGGAAGAGCGAGTTGCCGTCGATCGTGACCTTGGCGTCGAGGGCGACCACGTCGCGGTCGGCGGTGACGATCAGCGGGTTGACCTCGATCAGCGTCGCGTCCTCCTCGCGCGCCACCTCGGCCAGCTTCGCCAGCACGTCGGCGGCCTGGTCGAGGGCGTCCTCGGCGAGCCCGGCGGACTCGACGATCGAGCGCGCCGCGGCGGCGTCGAAAGGCTTGGTCGGATCGATGTGGACTTTGGTCAGGTCAGCCGGGTTCTCCGCCGCGACCGCCTCGATGTCCATCCCGCCCTTGGCGGAGACCATCGTCAGAAGCTTCTTCTCACCGCGATCGAGGATCACCGACGCGTAGTACTCCTCGGCGATGTCGGAGCCGCCCTCGACCCAGACCGAGTCGACGCGGTAGGGACCCTCGCCGTGCGGGCCGGTGATGTCCATGCCGATGATGTCGGTCGCGTACCGGCGCGCCTCGTCGACGTCCTTGGCGATCTTCACCCCGCCGGCCTTGCCGCGCCCGCCGATCAGGACCTGGGCCTTGATCGCGCACGGGTAGCCGATGCGCTCGGCGGCGGCGACCGCGTCGTCGACGTTGTCGGCGACCTCGCCACTCGGCACGGCGATCCCGTGCTTGGCGAAGAGCTGCTTGCCCTGGTATTCGAGGAGGTCCATGGGGGTGGATTTGCGCCAGTCGGGGGACGGCGCGGCGCGGACCCTATACGAATGCCATAATCCCGCGCTCCCTCATGGCCCTCCCCTCTCTCAAAACCATCAACTGGGTGACCACCGACTGCTACGGCACCCTCATCGACTGGGAAAAAGGCATCGTCGACGCGGTCAAGAAAGAGGCTGCAAAAGACGGTTTTACGTTCGAGGAGCAGCCGTTTCTCGATCGCTTCTTCGAGGTCCAGGCCGAAGTCATGGCGGGCTCGTACGAGCTCTACGCCGAGGTGCTGCGCCGCTCGATCGTGAAAGTCTCGGGCGAGTTCGGCTGGGAAATCGAGCCCTCGCGAGCCCAGTTCCTGCCCAACAGCGTCGCCTACTGGCTGCCCTTCCGCGAGGCCAACGCGGCGATGGACCGACTCGGCAAAAAGTACGAGATCGGGATCATCTCCAACATCGACGACAAACTTCTGGGGATCTCGCGGCGCCACCTGCGCACCGAACTCGACCTCGTGGTCACCGCGCAGCAGGTCCGCAGCTACAAGCCGGACCCAACCCACTTCAAAGAGTGCGCGCGGCGCATCGGCGGCAAAAAAGGCTGGCTCCACATCGGCTCCAACTACGCGACCGACGTCGGTCCGGTGCTGAAAATGGGCGTCCCCGTGATCTGGGTGAATCGCGACGGCGAGAAACTCGAAGGTCGCAAAGCGCCGTCGGCGACGGTCAAAAGCTTCCGCGAAGCCGCCAAGAAGCTCGGCGCGGCCTGACGGCCTGTCCTCGCCGACTTTTAGCTTTCACGGCGCAACTCCGGTCGCGCCCAGAGGTTTTTCTTCGCGAGGGGCGTAGTCCCATGGGTAGTCGATGAACACGCGTGAGCTTGAAACCCAGTCGCGTCGCAGGGGCGCGGTGGCCCGGTTCGTGGCCGCCCTCACCGTGCTGGCGCTGATCTTCGGCCTGGTCCAGGCGACCAGCGAGGAAGCGAGCGCGGCGCGCGCCAAAGGCTCCGAAGTAGAAGGGCAGAAACCGAGCTTCGTCGTCATCCAGACCGACGACGAGACGATGGAAGAGCTCTACGACGGCGTCCGCATGCTGAACGGCGCGGAAGAATTCGCGATGCCTAACACGCTGCAGATGCTCGGCGAAAAAGGCGTGACCTTCACCCGCTACTACACGCCCTACAGCCTCTGCGCCCCCTCCCGGGTCAGCCTCCTCACCGGCCGCTACGCCCACAACAACAACGTCCGCGGCAACGTCCCGCCGAACGGCGGCTGGACCGGCTTCCAGTCCCGCCTCGCCTACTCGCACAACATCGCGACCTGGCTGCAGGGCGCCGGCTACCGCACGATCCACATCGGCAAGATCCTCAACGGCTACGGCGACGCTCCCTACAGCCCCGGCACCGAAGTGCCGCCCGGCTGGAGCTCGTGGCACACGATCCTCAACTCCGACACCAACCATTACGCCTACGGCTACCTGCTGAACAACAACGGCGTGGTCGAAGGCCCCTACGGCAACTCGGGCAGCTGGGAAACGCGGGAATACGGCGAAATCGACGACGCCGGCTGCCCCTACGCGCCGCTGAACGGCAAACCCTGTTACTACGAGACCGACCACTTCAACCAGCTGGCGGTCGAAGAACTGGCGGCGACGCCGGCGGAACAGCCGTTCTACATGCAGGTCGACTACACCTCGCCGCACGGTGACTTCCGCAAACCGGCGGGCCCGCAGCCGGCGACCCGGGACATCGGCCGCTTCTCCGGGGCGCCGCTACCGGACAACCGCGCCGAAGGCTTCAACGAGGGCAACGTCAACGACAAGCCCCGCTTCATCCGCGAAGCGCCCTACCTGAATGCCGCCGAAATCCACACCTACCGCGTCTACTACCAGAACTGCCTCAACGCGCTGATCTCGGTCGACGAAGGGGTCAAACAGATCCTCGACGAGCTGGGCGGGCTCGGCAGGCTGAGCAACACCTACGTCATCTTCACCTCCGACAACGGCTTCTTCTTCGGCCAGCACCGCCTCGTCGGCGGCAAGTTCCTCGCCTACGAGCCCTCCACCCACCTGCCGCTGATCATCCGCGGGCCGGGGATCAAACCGGACAGCGCCAGCGGCCAGCTGGCCAATACGATCGACATCGCCCCGACGATCCTCGAACTCGCCGAAGTCGCCCCCGACAAAAGCATCGACGGGGTCTCTCTGCGCCCCTACTGGGAAGACACGAGCCTGCGCTCCCGCCGGCCGCTCTTGTTCGAGTCCTTCGTGCAGACCGACGACGTCGAAGCCAACGGCCAGGCGCCGACCGAAATCTCGACCCCGGAACGGACCGCCTCCGGCAAGGCGCGCGGCAAGCTGCTGAGCGGCCCGGCGCGCAAGAACACCGCCGCAACCTCCTCGAACCCGCCCGCCCACGCCTCCGTGGTCGCGCCGCCGAAGAACTACTACGGGATCCGCCTCGGCCCCTACAAGTACATCGAGTGGCCGGACGGCGAGAAAGAGCTCTACGACATCAACAAGGACCCGTACGAGCTCAACAACATCGTCAGGAACAAGAACTTCACCCCGATCCGCAACTTCCTGCACAACGAACTGGTCCGCCTGGAGGAATGCAACGGGCGCACCTGCCAAGAACCGTCAGAAAAGCTTCCGCTGACCAAGCAGGAAGCGCTCAAAGTGAAGCGCGAAAAAGAAAAAGAACAGCGCGAACGGGAACACGAACGGGAAAAGCGGGAACGCGAACGCGAACAGCGCGAACGGGAACGCGAACGCGGCAAAAAGCACTGAGGGACCTCGGGGCGGGGTCGAGCCGGCGCCCGGGGAGGGACGCGGCCGGGTGCAGCCGGCGCCCGGGGAAAAGGACCCGCCCTCTCGACGGCAGCCCTGACAGGCTGTGGCCGCCGTCGAGAGGGCGGGTCTGCGGGGAGAGGTCACAGGGACGGGAGGGAGTCGTCTCAGGGACGGCACGTTCTTGGGAGAGCCGTGCAGATCTCCACGTCTCCTCATGAGGTCCGGAAGCTCAGCCGCGGATCCGGCCCACCGGCGGAGCGGCCGAGATCCGCGCTCTCGACTTTCACCCTGCCCTGGCAAGGTCAAAGTCGAGAGCGCGGATCGGACCGGCCGTCGTCCGGATTTGGGCCCTCTATGCGGCCCCAGATGCGGACGGCCCTCCGGAGGCATGCCATCTCCGTAACGATCCCGGCGGGAGGCGCACGAACCCTCGCGAGATTCCCCCGGGACGCACCTCGGACGGGCGCGCGCGATGGCCTGAAGCGCGACCGGGCGGCGGCTTCAGCGGCCGGAGGCCCGTCTACTCGATCGTCGCAATTACGTCGCCGGAGCCGATCGCGGCTCCCTCGACGACGTTCAGGGCAGTGACTTTGCCCGCGCGGTGGGCGGTGATCTCGTTCTCCATCTTCATCGCCTCGATCACGCAGATCAGGTCGCCCTCGGAGACCTCGGCCCCCTCGGCGACGGCGACTTTAAGGATCGTGCCCTGGAGCGGTGAGGGCAGCGCCTCGCTCGAGGCCGCGGCACCGCCGCCGCCGCTGCGCTCACGTTTCGGCGGTTTGCGCCCGCCCGCGGCCGGGGCCGCGGCGCCGGCGACGGCCTCGCCGATCACCTTGACGTCGAAGAGCTTGCCCGAGACCTCGACCGTGTAGTCGCGGGTGACCATCTCGGCGCCCTCCTCCGAGGGCTCCGGCGGGGCGACCACCTCGGGGGCGGTCGACTTCAGCCAGTCGTTGTCCTCCATCAGGTCGCGGCAGGTCTCGCCCTTCGCCCACTGCTCGGTGCGCAGGATCGCCTTGTGGAAGGGGATCAGGGTCTGCAGGCCGCCGGTGTCGTATTCGTCGAGCGCCCGCAGCATACGCCGGGTCGCCTTCTCGCGGTCGACGTCCCAGACGACGAGCTTGGCCACCATCGGGTCGTACATCGGGGTGACCTCGCCGCCACCCTCGACGCCGGAGTCGACGCGCACGCCGGGGCCCGAGGGCTCGCGGTAGGACGGCCCGATCGGCCCGGGGGCCGGGGCGAATTTCTTCGCCGCGTTCTCGGCATTGATCCGGCACTCGATCGACCAGCCGCGCAGGTCCACCTCGTCCTGGGAGATCGAGAGCGGATCGCCCGCCGCGACGAGGATCTGCTCGCGCACGATGTCGAGGCCGCTGATCATCTCGGTCACGCAGTGCTCGACCTGGACGCGGGTGTTCATCTCGAGGAAGAAGTACTCGTCGCCGACCTGCATGCCCTCGATCGTGCCCGCACCGCGGTAGCCGACGGCGGCCGCGGCGTCGGTGGCGATCTTGCCGATCCGCTCGCGCATCTCCTCGTCGACGTGCGGACCGGGGGCCTCCTCGATCACCTTCTGGTGACGGCGCTGGATCGAGCAGTCGCGCTCGCCGACGTGGATCACGTTGCCATGCGAGTCGGCCAACACCTGGACCTCGACGTGGCGCGGGTCCTCCAGGTAGCGCTCGATATAGACGCGCGGGTCGCCGAAGAATTTCTCTCCTTCACGCGCTGATCCTTCGAAAGCCTCTTTTAAGTCATCTGGGGTCATCGCGACGCGGAAGCCCTTGCCGCCACCGCCGCCCGCCGCCTTGCAGGCGACCGGGTAGCCGGCTTCGTCGGCTTGCTTGCGGGCCGCCTCGATATCGGGGGCGACCTCGGTCGAGCCGGGGACGATCGGCACGCCGGCCGCCTCCATGATCTCGCGCGCCCGGGTCTTCGAGCCCATCATTTCGATCGCCTCCGGCGGCGGCCCGATCCAGGTGATCCCGGCTTCGTCGCAGGCGCGCGCCATCTCGGCGTTCTCGGCGAGGAAGCCGTAGCCGGGGTGGATACCCTCGGCACCCGCCTCCTTCGCAACCTCGATGATCTTGGCGATGTTCAGGTAGCTCTCGGCCGGGATCGCGGGCCCGAGCAGGTAGGCCTCGTCGGCCTCGCGGACGTGCGGCGCCTCGCGATCGATCTCCGAGTAGACCGCGACCGAGCCGATCCCCATCTCGCGGAGAGTGCGGGCAACGCGGATCGCGATCTCGCCGCGGTTGGCAATCAAGACCTTCTTGAACATCGGCGGCGGAGTCTATTTATCTGGGGGCGATCAGGGAGCGAGGCGGGGGAGGCCCCTCTCACTCAACTTTTTTGAGGGTCGCGTGCGGACGTCCGAGAAGCCATCCCGTCAAAAAAGTACAAGCCGTTCGAGGGTCCTCCCCCGCCTCGCATCACGGGCCAGCTCTGGCAAATAGGCTGCGTCGACGATGTCGATCTCAGCGACGGAGGCCCCATGCTGATCGAGCTGCAGTCGCACTCCACCCACTCCGATGGTCAGCTGGCCCCCGCCGATGTCGTCGCCGAAGCCGCCAAGGCCGGCGTGACCACGCTCGCCCTCTCCGACCACGACGCGGTGGCCGGGGTCGCCGAGGCGATGGCAGCGGGACAGGAGCTCGGGGTCGAGATCGTCCCGGCGGTGGAGATGAGCTGCGTGCATGAGTACGCGGAAGACCTGCATATCTGCGGCTACTGGGTCGACCTGGAGAAGATCGAGCCGACTTGCGAGCGGGCACAGCAGGAACGGCGGAACCGGGCCGGGGAGATCGTCGACAATCTGCGCGGGTTCGGGTTCGATCTCACGCTCGAGGACGCGATCCGCGAAGCCGGCGGCGCCGACTCGATCGGCCGTCCCCACATCGCCAAGGCCGCCGGCGCTACCGGGGACCTCGGGCCCTTCTTCGAGGAGTACCTGGTGCCGGGCGCGAAAGCCTTCGTCCCGCGGCGCTGGCCAAACGCCGAGGAGGCGATCGGGCTGATCCGCGAGGCGGGCGGCGTCGCCGTCATCGCCCACCCCTACTGGGACATCTCGGCCCCGGGGGAGGTCGACGACCTGATCCGCTCCCTCGGCGCCGACGGGGTCGAGACCTTCTACCCGACTCATTCTCGCGAGCAGACGGTGCACCTGCTGGAGCTGTGCGACGAGCTCGGCCTCGTCCCGACCGGCTCCTCCGACTACCACGGGCCGACCCACAAGACCTTCGCCAAGTTCGGCGCCTACGACACCTACGGCCTCGGCGAGCCCCGCGTCCCGGCCAAGCCGTGAGTTTAGGAGAGCAAGCCCAGGACCTGGCGGACGGCCTCTTCGAGGTCCGGTGAGGTCACCAGGTCGGGGCTGGTCGGCGCCTCGTAGGGGGAGCCGACGCCGGTCAGGTCCTTGATCTCCCCCGCCCGCGCCTTTGCGTAGAGGCCCTTCGGGTCGCGCCGTTCGCACTCCTCCAGCGGGGTGTCGACGAAGACCTCGAAGAAGGGGATCCCGGCCTCCTTGTGGATCGCCCGCACCCGGTCACGCTCGGCGCGGTAGGGGCTGACCAGCGAGGCGATCGCGATCGTGCCCGATTCGGCGAGGATCTTCGCCACCTCGCCGACCCGACGCACGTTCTCGTTGCGATCCTCCTCGGAGAAGCCGAGGTTCGAGTTCAGGCCGTGGCGCAGGTTGTCGCCGTCGAGCATGAAGGCGGGGCGGCCGGCGGAGACCAGCGTGTGCTCGATCGCGGTGGCGATCGTCGACTTGCCCGAGCCCGAGAGGCCGGTCATCCAGATCGTCGCCCCCGCGGTCCCGAGCGCCTTCGCCCGCTCCTCGCGGGAGAGCTTCGACGGATGGAAGGTGATGTTCTCGGCCACCGGGGTGCTGAGCGGCACTTCGCCGGTGTCGACCGCCACGTCGCCGCCGGCGCCGATGATCATCCCCGCCGCCACCGTCAGGTCGGTCGCCGGGTCGACGAGGATGAAGCTGCCGGTGGTGCGGTTCAGCCGGTAGGTGTCGAAGAACAGCGGCGAGGCGGTCTCGATCGTGACCCGGCCGATGTCGTTGACCTCGAGCGTCTCCGCCTCGCGGTCGGCGTGCAGGGTGTCGACGTCGAGCTGGTAGTGCAGCGTCTCCACCTCGGCGGCGACCCAGCGGGTCGTGTGCTTCAGCTGGTACGGGATGCCGGTGCGCAGGTGCGAGGTGTCGTCGAACCAGCAGATCCGCGCGTCGAAGCGACGGTTCACGGTCGGCTGGTTCTGCGGCCGGCAGATCATGTCGCCGCGGGAGATGTCGACCTCGTCCTCCAGCCGCACGGTCACCGCCATCGGCGGGAAAGCCTGGGCGACCGGCCCGTCGGGGGTGTCGATCGCGGCGATCTTCGACGCTTTGCGCGAGGGCAGCACCATCACTTCGTCGCCCTGCTTGAAGATGCCGCCGGCGACCGAGCCGGCGAAGCCCCGGTAGTCGCGGTTCTCGGCCGACTGCGGCCGGATCACGTACTGGACCGGGAAGCGGTTGTCGACCAGGTTGCGGTCGGAGGCGATGTGGACGTCCTCGAGGTGGCCGAGCAACGGCTGCCCGTGGAACCAGGGCATGTTGGTCGAGGACTCGACCACGTTGTCCCCGGCCAGCGCCGAGATCGGCACGAAGCTGAGGTCGGTGATGTCGAGCTTCGCGGCGAAGGCGGTGAACTCCTCGCGGATCTCGTCGTAGACCTGCTGCGAATAGTCGACCAGGTCCATTTTGTTCACGCAGAGGACCAGGTGGGGCACGCCGAGCATCGAGGAGAGCAGCGCGTGGCGGCGGGTCTGTTCGAGCACGCCTTTGCGCGCGTCGATCAGCAGCAGCGCCAGGTTCGCGGTCGAGGCGCCGGTGACCATGTTGCGCGTGTACTGGATGTGGCCGGGCGTG
>MKSH01000110.1:0-426 GCA_001898095.1 Solirubrobacterales bacterium 70-9
ACGATCAGCCTCGGCGAATCGGCCGAGAAGCTGGCCGACATCCACGGCATCTCGCGCGAGGCGCAGGACGAATTCGCCCTGCGCAGCCACACCCTCGCCGACCGGGCCTGGGACGAGGGCCGCTTCGACGAGGTGGTCCCGGTCCCCGGCACAGACCTCGGGCGCGACGAGGGGATCCGCGCCGACACCTCGCCGGCGAAGCTCGCCGCCCTGAAGCCCGCCTTCGTCGAGGACGGCACCGTCACCGCCGGCAACTCCTCGCCGCTCAACGACGGCGCCTCGATGCTGCTGCTCGGCTCCGAGGCCGCGGCGGGGAAGATCGGCACCGCGCCCCTGGCCCGGGTCGTCTCGCGCGGCGTCCACGGGGTCGATCCCGACGTCTTCGGCATCGCCCCGGTCGAGGCCGCGAACGCGGCGCTCGCCAAG
>MKSH01000110.1:604-1131 GCA_001898095.1 Solirubrobacterales bacterium 70-9
TGGTCGAGGAGCTGCGGGCGCGCGGCGGACGGTACGGCCTCGCCACTCTCTGCATCGGTGTGGGGCAGGGGCTGGCGATGGTGGTGGAGGTCGACGGGTAGGCACGGAAGGAGAGCGATGCACCACAAACACGAAGTCGAGCGCAAGGCCGAGGCGGGGGAGGTGTCGCCGCTCTGGTCGGGCCCGGGCGAGGGGCTGATCGTCCCCGGCTACCGGCGCGATCACGAGAAGGTCGACCCGCCCGGGGACTTCCCCGCCTACCGCGGCACGATCTCCCGCCACCCGAAGCGCCCGCTGGTGCCGATCCCCGACATGCTCACCGAGGTGACCGGGCCGCTGCTCGGCGAAGACCGGGTGGGGGAGTCCGACTTCGATCTCACCGTCGTCGGCACGGGGGGCGAAGCGCAGGGTCAGAAGATGGTCCTCCACGGTCGCGTCATCGACGGCGACGGCCGGCCGCTCCGGAACACCCTGGTGGAGATCTGGCAGGCGAACGCGGCGGGCCGCTACTGGCACGCCTGGGACAA
>MKSH01000110.1:1146-8609 GCA_001898095.1 Solirubrobacterales bacterium 70-9
CGACCCGCACTTCGAGGGCGTCGGCCGCTGCATGACCGACGACGAGGGCCGCTACCGCTTCATCACGATCAGGCCGGGCTCCTACCCCTGGGGCAACCACTTCAACGCCTGGCGCCCCGCCCACATCCACTTCTCCCTCTTCGGCCGCGCCTTCGCCCAGCGCCTGGTCACCCAGATGTACTTCCCCGGCGACCCGATGTTCGACCACGACCCGATCTTCAACTCGGTCCGCGAGCCGGAGGGCCGGGCGCGCCTGATCGCCGCCTTCGACTGGGAGGCGACGAGTCCCGAATGGGCGCTCGGCTATCGCTTCGACATCGTCCTGCGCGGGCGCGAATCGACCCCCTTCGAGGAGGTGCGCTCATGAGCGGGGTGACGCCGGAGGGCGCTCTGCCGCCGACCCCCTCGCAGACGGTCGGGCCCTACTTCAGCTTCGGGCTGGAATGGGAGGACGGGCCGTTCGCGGTGCCGGAGGGGACGCCGGGCGCGATCCGCCTCGAAGGGCGGCTGTTCGACGGGCTCGGGAATCCGATCCCCGACGGGCTGATCGAGACCTGGCAGGCGGATCCCGACGGGCGCTTCGCCCATCCCGACGATCCGCGCGGCGCGGTCGCCTGGGACGGCTTCCGCGGCTTCGCCCGCTCCCCCGTCGACGACGAGGGTCGCTGGTCGATCCTCACCTTGAAGCCGGGGCCGGTGCCGGGCCCGCGTGGCTCCGTCCAGGCCCCGCACGTGGCGGTCAGCGTCCTCGCCCGCGGGGTGCTGGTGCGGCTGGCGACGCGGATCTACTTCGGCGACGAGGAGGAGGCGAACGCTGCCGACCCGGTGCTGGCCGGCCTGCGGGGTGGCGAGGCCGAGCGGCGCACGCTGATCGCGGCGCCGGTGGAGGGCGGATACCGTCTCGACATCCGCCTCCAAGGCCCCGATGAGACTGTTTTCTTCGCCATCTGAGGTCGGCGGCGCGTCCGGCGACGCCGCCTGGCTGGGGGCGATGCTGGACTTCGAGGGCGCCTTGGCGGGCGCTCTCGCCGACGTCGGCCTCGCCGACGCGGCCACGGCCGAGGAGGTCGCGCGCGCCTGCGCCTCCCTCCGGGCGGAGGGTGCTGAGGACGACCTGGACCTCGACGCGCTCGGCGCCGGGACGGCGCGCGACGGCACCCCGGTGCCGGCGCTCCTGGCGCATCTGCGGCCGCGGCTTTCCGACGAGGCGCGCGCGATCCTCCACCGCGGCGCGACCAGCCAGGACGTGGTCGACACGGCGGCGATGCTGGTCGCGAAGCGGGCGTTGGTGCCGCTCCTCGTTGACCTCGAGGCCGCCGCCGAGGCCGCCGCGGGCCTGGCCGACCGCCACCGCGCCGACCTCGCCGCCGGGCGGACCCTGCTGCAGCACGCCTCCCCGATCACCTTCGGCCTGCGCGCCGCGAACTGGCTCGGCGGGCTCGACGACGCCGCGGCGCGCCTGAGCGCGGTCCGCGACGAGCGCCTCGCGCTCCAGCTCGGCGGCGCCGTGGGGACGCTGGCGGCGCTCGGCGAGGACGGGCTCGCGGTCGCCGCGGCCCTGGCGGCGCGCCTCGACCTACCGGCGCCGCCGGTCCCCTGGCAGTCGAACCGCTCGCGCCCGGTCGAGCTGGCGGCCGCCCTCGGGCAGGCGACGGGGGCGGCGGGGAAGGTCGGCGCCGATGTCGTCCTGCTCGCCCAGACCGAGGTCGGCGAGGTCGCCGAGGGCGGTGGAGGGGGCGGCTCCTCGACCCTGCCGCAGAAGCGCAACCCGGTCGCCGCGGTGAGCGCGGTGGCCGCCGCTCGCCGGGCCCCCGGCCTGGTGGCGACGATGCTCGCGGCGATGCCGGGCGAGCAGGAGCGCGCCGCCGGTGCCTGGCAGGCCGAGGCCGCGACGCTGGACGAGCTGCTCGGCCTGGCCGGGGCCGCGGTGGGCGCGATCCGCCGCTGCCTGGAGGGCCTCGAGGTCTTCCCGGCCAGGATGCGCGAGAACCTCGACCTGACCGACGGCCTGATGATGTCCGAGTCGCTGGCGAGCGCGCTCGGCGCGAAGCTCGGCCGCGCCCAGGCGCAGGAGCTGGCCGGCGACGCCGCGCGCCGCGCCGCGGCGGCGGGAGCCGGGGCGGGAGCGGCGGCGAGCGGCGCCTCGCTGGCGCGCTCGGCGGCCGAATCGCCGGAGATCGTCGCGGCGCTCGGCGCCGCCGGCATCGAGGCGGCGCTCGACCCCGCCGCCTACCTCGGTCAGACCGAAGCGATCATCGACAACGCTCTGTCCGCCCATCGCGCCCGCACCGCCGGAGCCCGATCGTGAACGCCACCGCCAACCCCTCGTCCTTTGTCACCGTGTGGGTGACAAAGGACGAGGGCCCTGTCACAAAATCCGCGCCGACTGGAGGCCCCGCTTGACCGTCGCGCTCAATCACCGCGTCGAAGGGCCCGCCGAGGCGCCGGTCCTCGTCCTGCTCAACTCGCTCGGCACCGACCTGCGGATGTGGGAGCCGCAGGCCGCGGCGCTCCGCGACGAGCTCCGCCTCGTCCGCCTCGATACCCGCGGCCACGGCGCCTCGCCCGTCCCTGACGCGCCCTGGACGCTCGCCGACCTGGGCGGCGACGTGCTCGCGCTGCTCGATTCGCTTGGCATCGCCAAGGCGAGCTTCGCCGGCGTCTCGCTCGGCGGCTCGACCGCGGTCTGGATCGCCGCCCACGCGCCGGAGCGGGTTGAGACCGCCTTCGCCTGCTTCACCTCCGCCTGGTTCGGGCCGCCCGATCCGTGGCGCGAGCGCGCCGCGATCGTCCGCGCCGAGGGCGTCGAGGCGGTCGCCGACGCGGTCCTCGACCGCTGGTTCACCGACCGCGTCGACCCCGGCCTGCGGGCGCGGATGCGGGAGATGATCGTCGCCACCCCGCCACAGGGCTACGCGGCGGCGACCGAGGTCGTCGGCGATCTCGACCTGCGGCCCGAGCTCGGCCGGATCACCGCCCCGACCGTGGTCGTCGCCGGCGCCGAGGACCCCGCCTGCCCACCCGACGTCGGCCGCGCCCTCGCCGCCGGCATCCCCGGCGGCGAGTTCATCGAGATCGAGGGCGCCGCCCACCTCGGCAACCTCGAGCGCCCCGACGCCGTCACCGCCCTGCTCCGCACCCATCTCACCAAGGAGCCCTCATGACCCCGCCCAACCACGATGTTGATGGGCCGAAAAACGCTGATATAGAGCGCTTTTCGGCCCATCAACACGAGCGTGGGATGGGGGTGCGGCGGGAAGTGCTGGGGGACGCGCACGTGGACCGGGCGGAGGCCGGGAAGGACGAGTTCACGGAGGACTTCCAGGACTTCATCACCCGCTACGCCTGGGGTGACGTCTGGGCCCGGCCGGGGCTCGAGCGGCGCGGTCGCAGCATCGCCACCCTCGCCGCGCTGGTCTCGCTCGGCGCCGAGAACGAGATCGGCATGCACGTCCGCGCCGCCCGTCGCAACGGGCTCACCCCGGAGGAGATCAAAGAGGTGATCCTCCACACCGCGATCTACGCGGGCGTGCCGCGCGCCAACTCCGCCTTCGCGATCGCCCAGCGGGTGTTCGCCGAGGAGCGCGAAGCGCCCTCTCAGTAAACGCTCAGCAGGAGCGAAGGTCGGGCTTAGGCGCCGGGCCTACCTTCGTTGCAGTGAACGCGGAGCAGAACAGCCGACGGCGAGGGGCCTTCCGGAGGGCGGGGACGATCGTCACCGCCTGGCTGGCCGGGGGCCTACTCGTCGTCGGCGTGCTCTTGGCGACCGGCTCGCTCTCGGGCGGCTCGACCCCCGAGGTGACCACGGTGAAGCAGGCCGCCGCGACCGCCACCGTCGCCGACACCTCAGGCGGCGGGGGCACCGCCGCGGAAGCGCTCTACGAATCGACCTCCCCCGGCGTGGTCGAGATCAAGTCGGTGATCTCCGGCAGCACCGAAGCGCAGGCTTCCCCGTTTGGGGGTCAACCTGAACAGAGCGAATCCTCGGCCACCGGCTCCGGCTTCCTCGTCGACGAAGAAGGCACGGTCGTCACCGCCGCCCACGTGGTCGACGAAGCCTCCTCGGTGAAGGTGATCCTCCAGGACGGCACCGTCCGCAGCGCCGAAGTGCTCGGCATCGACGACGCCACCGACATCGCCGTGATCCGCTTCGACCCGGAAGGCATCGAACTGCACCCGCTCGAACTGGGCGACTCCTCCGCGCTGAAGGTCGGCGCCTCGGTGGCCGCGATCGGGGCGCCCTTCGAATACGCCTGGAGCTTCTCGACCGGGATCGTCTCCGGCCTCGACCGCACGATCCAGGCGCCCAACGGCTTCACCGTCTCCCACGCGATCCAGACCGACGCGGCGGTCAACCCCGGCAACTCGGGCGGCCCGCTGCTCGACGCCGACGGCGACGTGATCGGCGTCGTCGACCAGATCGCCACCGACGGCTCCGCCGACCAGAGCTCGGGCGTCGGCTTCGCCGTCCCCTCGAACCTCGTCGCCTCCGAGCTCTCCCAGCTGGAGGCGGGCGAAACGGTCGAACACGCCTACCTCGGCGTCTCCACCGGCACCGCCACGGAAACGGCCGGCGCCCAGGTCGCCGAAGTGGTCCAGGGATCCCCGGCCGCCGAAGCGGGCCTCCGGCAGGGTGACGTGATCACCGCCCTCGGCGAAGAAAAGATCGCCTCGACCGAAGACCTCGTCGCCGCGATCGCCGCCCGCGAACCGGGCGAAACCGTCACCCTCGAAGTCGAACGGAACGGCCGGTCGACCGCGCTGAAGGTGACGCTCGGCCCCCAGCCCGCCGAATCCGGCCAGGCCGGCTGAGCCCGACGCGCCGAGGGCGCACCCGCTAAACGTCCGCGTACCGGCGCCGGGGGATCGGGGGAGAGGACGCTTGGATTAGGGTCCCCGACCATGCCTCGACGCCTGTTGCTCTCCCTCGTCTCGTCCCTGCTGTTGACCTTGGCGCTGGGGGTTCCCCTCGCCTCCGCCGCGGTGGAAAGGGAACAGCTGACGCCGGTGATCGGCAACGCCATCTCCGAACCGGAACCGGTGCTGGCCAGCAACGGGCGGCGGGAACTGGCCTACGAGCTGCAGCTGATCAACCGCAGCCAATCGGTGGTGACGGTGCGGAGCCTGGAGGCGTTGGCGGGCGGCAAGGTGGTGCAGAAGCTCACCGGCGCGGCCCTCGAAACGCAGATGGCGCCGTACGGCCAGCCGCAGCACTCGGTCAAGCTGAAACCGGGCCAGGGTGCCTACGTGCTGATGGACGTCAGCCTCGCCCAGAAGAAGAAGGTGCCGGCGGAACTCACCCACCGGATCGCGCTGACGATGCAGCCGAAGCAGGCCGCCGTCGCGACCAACTACGAACTGGCGCCGATCAAGGTGGGCCGGCGGGAAGCGATCGTCGTGGCGCCGCCGCTGCGCGGGCCGGGCTGGGTCGTCGCCAACGGCTGCTGCGCTGAATTCAACGCCCACCGCGGCACCGTGCTGCCGGTCAACGGCGCCGCCCACGTGGCCGAGCGCTTCGCGATCGACTTCGTCCAGATCGATCCGCTGGGCAGGCTCTTCAACGGCCCGCTGGACCAGCTCACGAGCTACCCGTACTTCGGCGACGAAGTGCACTCGGCGACCGCGGGCAAGGTGGTCGGGGTGCTCGACAACGTGCCGGAGACGACCCCGGGCAGCTTCCCGCCCGCGATCACCGCCGAAAAGGCGGGCGGCAACCACGTCGTCGTCGCGATCGGCGGCGGCCGCTACGCCTTCTACGCCCACCTGCAGCCGGGCAGCGTCCGGGTCAAGGTGGGGCAGAAGGTGAAGGTCGGCCAGACCCTCGGGCTGCTCGGCAACAGCGGCAACTCCGACGCCCCGCACCTCCACTTCCACATCATGAGCACGCCTCATCCGCTGGAGGCGAACGGCCTTCCGTACCGGTTCAGCAACTTCACCGTCGAAGGCACGCTGGCCAACACCGCGGGCATCCAGGAAGGCGAGATCGCGAAGGTCGTCCCGACCGAACGCGGCGTCCGCCACGCCGAGCTGCCGCTCACCAACCAGGTCCTCGCCTTCCCCGGCAGCTGATCCCGCACGGGGCGCGCCCGCCACTAGAGTCGACGGGGTGCCCGACCGCCCGCCGATGACGCCTTCGTCGCCGGGCGTCAGCGAGCGCATGGCGCGGGTGCGCCGGCGCGACACGGCGCCCGAGCTCGAGCTCCGCTCCGAGCTCCACCGGCGCGGCTTCCGCTACCGCGTCGATCGCCGCCCGCTCAAAGGCGTGCCGAGCCGCGCCGACCTGGTCTTCGGCCCGGCCAAGGTCGCCGTCTACGTCGACGGCTGCTTCTGGCACTCCTGCCCCGAGCACGGCACCATGCCCCGCTCCAACGAAGAGTTCTGGCAGGCGAAGCTGACCCGCAACCAGGAGCGCGACGCGGCCGTGAACGAGGCCCTGGCCGAGGCCGGCTGGACCGTGGTCCGGGTCTGGGAGCACGAGGAGATCGACGCGGCAGCCGATCGGGTCGAGGCCGCCGTCCGGGCACGGCGGTGAGTTCGCACTAATGGCCGCATAGCGGACAGAACTGCGAACGCGATCCGGCGTCAGGCGGCGGCGACGAGGTCGGAAGGGCTCGCCAGGGCGGCGGCCAGGGACTCGGCGATGCGCTGGGCGAGGAGGGGCGGGACGGCGTTGCCGACCTGGCGGGCGATGCTGGACATGGACTGGTCCTCGGGAAGGACGAAGTCGTCGGGGAAGGACATCAGGCGGGCGGCCTCGCGGACGGTGATCGGGCGGTGGGCGGAGGGGTGGAGGTAGCGCCCTTTCTCGGGCTTGTAGAACTCGGTCCGGATCGTCAGGGCGGGGCGGTCCCACCAGAGGCGCCCGAAGACGTCGGTGGTCCCGGTCGGCTTGTTGCGCCAGCAGTTCGGGACCAGATCCCCGAGCCCGGCCCGGTCGAGGTTCCGCTGCATCGCGAATCGGTCGCCCCCGTCCCGCGGCACCGCCTTGTAGCGCCGTACCGACTCCGGCCGCGGCCGCCGCGGCCGATGCCAACTGCGGCCGTCGGCCTGCAGCGGCAGCCCCTCGACCGCCTCCCGAAACGTCATCCAGGGCGCCAACCCCGGCGCCGCGGGGTCGATCCCTGGTCCTTTTGTCGCCCTGTGGGCGACAAAAGGACCAGGGATGAGTTGGCCCATGGGGTCGGCGTGGGTAGGGGCCGGCCATGGGATGGCGCCGGCGCGGGTGCCGATGACGATCGCGCGGCGGCGGCGCTGGGGGACGCCGTAATCCGCCGCGTTCAGGATCTCGCCCTCGACCGTGAAGCCCAGGGATTCGGCGCGCTTGCGGAACTCGGCGTACTCGGCGCTTCCCAACAGCTCGGGGACGTTCTCCATCACGAACGCCTGCGGCTGCACCGCTTCGAGGGCCCTGAGGTACTCCGTCCACAGCCCCCGACGCTCGAACCCCACGGCCTCCCGATTCA
>MKSH01000110.1:8664-8791 GCA_001898095.1 Solirubrobacterales bacterium 70-9
AAGTCGTCGCCGCGTCCCGGTCGAACTCGACCGCGAACACCGATCGAAACGCCCCCGAGTCCTCGAACCCACGCGTCATCCCCCCGCACCCGGAAAACAGGTCGACGAGTGTGAGTCGGCTCACGCC
>MKSH01000110.1:8811-9202 GCA_001898095.1 Solirubrobacterales bacterium 70-9
GGCGGACTCGCCGTCCCGCGCCCGCTCGGCTTCGGCCACGAACAAGTCGTGCAGATCGCTGATCGCGTTGTGGGCCGGGGCCGAGCGGCGCCGCTGCAGCACCAGGAGGACGCCGGTGCCGTTCTCCTCCAGCGGCCGGGAGGTGATCTCGCCGCTGCGCTCGAGGGGGTCGCCGACGACGCTGTAGTCGGGAAGGACGGCGATGCCGAGGCCGGCGGCGACCATCAGCTTGCCCATCTCGGCGCCGTCGGCGGAGTAGGAGAAGGTCGGCTCGCGGCCGTCGAGGAGGCGCATCACGTAGCGGTGCATGACGTAGCCCGGGCGCATCGCGATCAGGGGGCGTTCCCAGAGGTCGGCCGTGCGGACGGCCTTGGCGGTGGCGAGCTCGTCG
>MKSH01000111.1:0-1242 GCA_001898095.1 Solirubrobacterales bacterium 70-9
GCATCCGAAGAAAAAGGCGAGCAAGGCGCGTGGCGCTCAAGCCAAAGGCAACCGGAGGGCGGGTCGATGAAGAAGGTCATGTTGTCGGTCGTTCTCGTGGCTACGTGTTCTCTGATGGCGACCTCCTCAGCCTGGGCGGCATTTGGTATCGCGCCCGGTTCCCTCTCGGCCAGAGTCGAAAATGAAGACGGGACCGTCGATCGACAGGCTGGCTCGCATCCCTACGCCTTTAGCTTGGGCTTTGCCGTCAACAAAACTGCCCAAGGATTTTCTGAAGGTGGTGCAATGCGTGACGTAGTTGTTGATTTGCCAGCAGGGATGTACGCTAATCCGGCGTCGGTCCCAACGTGCTCTCGAGAAGAATTCGAAGGGGCGCTGCCCGAATGCCCGCCCTCGAGCCAAGTTGGAGTCGTCAGGGCGTTTATTCCCGGAACCGGTGAAGCGCTTGGCCCGATCTATAACCTTGCTCCACCGCCCGGCGTCGCCGTTCAATTCGGCTTTTCGGTGGCCGAACTTACGGCCTTGTTCAATGGATCTGTACGAGGTGAAGCGGGCTTTTCGGTTCGGGACGCGGCCTTGAACCTGCCCGAAGAAGCGACCGCGGTCGCGGCCACTATCTGGGGAACCCCTGCCGACCCCTCTCACGATGCAGAACGAGGACAAGAAGCCTCTGAAGGCAGCGGGCCGCCAGTGTCTTCGGAAGGAGCCCTTCTTCCTTATCTCACGCTCCCAGACACCTGTGGTGGGCCGCAACAAGTCACGGTGAGCATAGATTCAAAATTGCAGCCAGGCTTCTTTGTGTCTCAGACGACTGTGCTCTCCGACGAATTTGGGGCCGCTTCTGCGCTGACTGGCTGCGAAGTCGTTCCGTTTAGTCCCACCGTGCTCGCCGCTACCTCCACCGCCTCTGCCGAAGGCGCGTCTGGGTTGGACTTCTCGTTGAGCCTGCCAAACCAGGGACTCCTCAATCCCAAGCAGAATGGCGTCACTGAAACCCAGCCTGAGCGAATGGAAGTCGTTCTGCCAGAGGGAGTCACGGCGAATCCGTCAGCGGCACAGGGACTCAACGGATGTAGCCCGTCCCAAATTGGTCTAATTACGGCAGTTGGAGTCAGCCCAGCTCGCTTCAATGAAGCTCCTCCGAGTTGCCCCGAAAGCTCGAAGCTGGGGACGTTGACGGCGCACACGCCACTGCTCGAAGAAGAACTAACGGGATCTGTCTACCTAGCCAGCCCTCACGAC
>MKSH01000111.1:1248-1790 GCA_001898095.1 Solirubrobacterales bacterium 70-9
TTTAACTCGCTCCTGGCCCTCTACATCGTCGCTCGTGCGCCGGAAAGAGGGGTCCTCATCAAGCTTGCCGCCAATGCATCGATCAATCCAGCTACCGGGCAGATCGCCACGACTATCGACGGCATGCCGCCCATTCCATATTCGTCCGTCGGTCTGCGCCTCCGGGAAGGTCCGCGCGCTCCACTGATCACCCCGCAGACGTGCGGCGAATATCGGACGACGGCGCGGCTCTATCCGTTTTCAGCACCCGACTCTCCGGTCGAACGGAGCACGCCGTTCAAGATCACCTCCGGCGCGAACGGAGGGAGCTGTGCATTCTCTGAATCGGCGCTGCCTTCGCACCCGAGCTTTGAAGCGGGCAGCAATGTCCCTCTCGCCGGCACCTACTCGCCGTTCGTCTTCCGCATTTCGCGGTCGGATGGAGAACAGCGGTTCTCATCGGTTTCGGCGACGCTTCCGACTGGGCTCCTGGGCAAGTTGAAGGGCATCCCGTACTGCTCGGACTCCGCAATCGCGACGGCAAACTCGCGCACGGCGGAAGG
>MKSH01000111.1:1891-5509 GCA_001898095.1 Solirubrobacterales bacterium 70-9
GGTGGACCGCTCAGCCTTGAGATCATCACCCCTGCGGTCGCGGGTCCGTTTGACCTTGGTGCGGTGGCGGTCAGAACTGCTTTGCAGGTGAACCCGCTGACGGCTCAGATCAACGCCGTCTCGGATCCACTGCCGAGCATCTTGCACGGAATCCCTCTTGACGTCCGATCGATCTCGCTGCAGATGAATCGTTCTGAATTCACCATCAATCCGACGAACTGCCAGGCCAAGTCGGTGATTGGTGCCGTGAGAACCCTTACTGGGTCGACGACCAGCCTGTCTAATCCGTTCGCCGTCGGCGGTTGCAAGGGGCTCGAATTCAAACCGACTCTCAAGCTGTTCTTCTCAGGCCAGACCAAGAGGACTGGATTCCCAGCCATCAAAGCTGTCCTCACTCAGCCTGCCGGGGAAAACGCCAATGTCGCCAGCACCACGGTGATCTTGCCCAAGGGCATGCTGATCGCCAACGCGCACATCAACAATCCGTGCACGAGGGTCCAGTTCAACTCGACCCCAATTCCTGGTCAGGGCTGCCCGGCCAAGTCGGTGCTCGGAACGGCAAGAGCCTGGAGCCCTTTACTGGAAAACCCGGAGGAAGGAAAGGTCTACTTCCGCTCCAACGGTGGGGAACGTCAACTACCGGACCTGGTGGTCGCGCTCGAAGGTCAGGTGCCGCTCCAGCTCGTCGGATTCATCGATTCGGTGGGCAAGAAGGGGGCGGAAGTCCGCCGGGTCCGTAATCGGTTCATGAGCGTGCCTGATGCGCCCGTCTCGCGCTTCGAATTGAAGCTCTCGGGAGGCAAGAAAGGCTTGCTGCAGAACAGCAAGAACCTCTGTAGCTCCAAGAATAAGGCGACCTTCAAGTTGGCTGGCCAGAACGGCAAGGTGTACGACACCGAACCGGACATTCGGGTCAGCTGCGGTAAGGGCAAGAAGAAAAAGAAGTAGGCATGGTCCTCGGGCGTCTCGGCGCCCGAGGAATGTCTACTAACTTTTCAAAGTTTCCCTAAGCGCTCGAATCATCCTGACTTAGAGCAAACGGCTTTGGCAAGCGCCACTGCCGGTTGGCCCGACGCTCAGGCCCTTCTTACTGCATTGACAAGTTCGCGCACGGATGATGGGATGCGTACCGGCTTCGGTACGAAGCCGGTCTGAGCGGGAGTCACGAATGGGTTGACCGCCCGCTTCGCAGGACAGGGATAAGGGCGGCTTGCTGCCGCCCGTCAAGGGAGATAGGGAGAGATGCGGACCGAGCAAGCGGGTCATTGCGCTCGTTCGGAATCGCCTCATCTGATCCCTATGAACAGGTTGAAGAAAGGAAAAGCATGAGGCTGAAGAAGCTCATTGTGGGCGGCTTGCTTGCTGCCCTGGGAACGCTGGTATTTGCCTCCGTCTCCATTGCGGCGCCGCATCATCCGACTGGCGAATACGCGCAGTTCGCCGATTGTCCGCTTAACCGCGCGACCATCACCGACTGTGTCTACTCGGTCACCAGCGGTGGCTCGTTTACGCTCGGCAAAAAAACTGTGCCGATCGTAAATCCGGTGACCCTGCAGGGCGGCTTCGAAGGGGCCGAAGAAACCACGAAATTCTTCGGTGCCGAGGATGGCAACACGCTGTCGAAAACCCCGCAGCCTGTGCCAGGCGGCCTACTTGGTATCACGGCGCCGACCTGGTGGCCGAAATCCATTCAGAACTGGTTTAACAACCTGATCAACGAAGGGTTCACCGGCGTGAACGCTACGGTCGAACTGGCTGAACCTGCTACGTCGATCAAACTTAATACGGCGAACCTGCTCGAAGAAAAAGGCACGGCTCTCGGCCTTCCGGTGAAGTTCCATCTGGAAAATCCGATTCTTGGTTCGAACTGCTACATCGGCTCGAACTCCAACCCGATCCACATCAACTTCACCACCGGCGCAAGTGGAAAACTCCACGGGGCAGCTGGTGAAGTCACGTTCAACCCGGAATTCACCATTGTCACCGTGAGCGGCGGCAAACTCGTGAATAACGTCTACACGGCCCCGGGTGCCACCGGTTGCGGAGGATTCCTCATCGAATACCTCCTCGATCCGCTGGTCAACTCGCTCGTCGGGGTTCCCTCGGGCGCAGGCGCCAACTCCGCAGTCCTGGAAGGCAAACTCCAGGATGCGCAGGCGGAATATGTCCGTTTGAGCGAATAGATGTGAACTGGCTCGGTCTGACCGGGTCAAGCAGTCACGAGGAAACGCCCGTCGCGAAAGCGGCGGGCGTTTTCTTTTGGCGTTCATCCCTGAGGACCGAGGCGTTACAGCCCCGCCGGATGCCGCACCGTGAACTTCGGGAGGATCCGGCTTTCCGGGGCGGCCATCTTCCAACGGGGGCCGCTGACTTTTTCGGGGTCGTTGCGGGTGTCGTAGCGGAGGCCGGCTACGACCATGAAGACGTGTTCGGCGTTGGCGTAGATGGTGATCCATTTGCCGGGGCCCGGGGAGCCGTAGGAGGCGAGTTGGCCGGAGACTTGGGTGTAGCCGAGGAGGTCGGCGCCGTGGAGGGCGTAGCTGACGGCGCCTGAGCAGTCGTAGCCCTTGGCAATGAAGGAGGCGTGGCCGCCGCCCCAGATGTAGGGCTTGTGGTCGATTTCGTTGGCGGCGACGATGACGCGTTTGACTATGGGTGGGGCGTTGGGAGGTGGGATCGCTTCGCCGTCGACGAGGGTGGCGCCGCAGTTGGCGGCGGTGCGTTGGGCCTCGGTCTGGGCTGGTTCGCAGCCCGCTCCCCAGGGGACGTTGGGGGCCCAGCCGGGGTAGGTCTGGTCGGCTGCCGCACCGGAGGCGGCGGGGCCGAGCAGAGACGCGGCGGTGGTGAGGATGGCGACGAGCGGGATCGACCGGCGGGTCACGATGGGGAAAGGGTAGGGGAAGACGGGGTCGAGGGGCGGCCGGCGGGACGACTATGGGTCGCGGTGAGGCAGGGCTCAAGGCGCCGCCGGGACGACCGTGGGCGGCTGGGGCACGAGGCTCGAGGCGGCTGGCGGGACGAAAGTGGGTGGCGGGGCGGAGTGGCTCGAGGGCGCCCGCGGCGGATCGTCGGCGTTTGCCGGCCAGCTCCCGGAGGCCTACGACGGGAGGCCGGTCGGGCGGCGCCAGTTGGTCGCGCCCGGGATTTCTAGGAAGCCTGCTCTTGTGAGGTTGCCCACCGCGGAGGGAGTGGCGGGATGGCCGTCGCAGACTTCGGCGAGGACGGAGTCGCAGCCGGCGCGGGCGGCGTCGGCGAGGCGGCGGGCGATCAGGGCGGTCTGGCAGCCGCGGCCACGGGCAGACGGCATGGTGGCGTCGAGAGCGAGGAGGGCGAGCTTGTTCATGGTGAGCATCGAGCCGCAGGCGACTTCGCGGCCGTCGAGGCGGGCGGAGTAGCAGCGCCAGCCGTCCTGGTCGGGGAGGCCGAAGATGAGGACGGTGGCGAGGCCCGAGAGGTCGAGGGATTTGGCGACGATGTGGCTCATGCCTTCGGTCTCGAGGGCGCCGAGCTCACGGATGGTGATGCCGGCGGGGATGTCGGCGACGTGGGTGGTGGTCGAGCGCAGGTAACGGCGCATCGCCGACCCGGGTTCGTAACCGCGGGTCTGGAGCCAGTCTT
>MKSH01000111.1:5532-7655 GCA_001898095.1 Solirubrobacterales bacterium 70-9
GCTCCCAGGTGCCCGTCGTCGACCGCGGTCGGCTCGGCCGCGCCCATCACGGTGTTGACCAAGGTGACGCTGGGGAGGTCGGCGAAGACGGTGGCCAGGATGGGGCCGAAGCGGTGCATGCGCACTTCCGCCTCGACGACGGCATCGCTCGGCGCGGTGCGCCACAGATCCTCCAAGAAGCGAAGCTCGGCCGCGGCGATCGCGGATCCGTCGTACATCGTCGGCGCCCCCTCAGGCCTCGACTGGTCCCTTTGCCCGCCCTCAACTATATGGAAGAAGGTTCTTGACTTTCCACCAATCCGGAAAAATTTGTGAGCGGTCGGTGGGGCGCTCCGGCGCTGGCAGCGCCGGAGCGAGGTGGTCGCCGGCGGGTAGAGGGGGGAGAGAGTGCGGCGGGCGCCGGGGCGACGTGTCCGGGGCCCCACCACGCAGAAGGGCGGCCCGAGGGCCGCCCTTCCGTACTACCGCTCTCGTCAGGAGAGCTTTGCCTTGAAACTCAGCCCTTCGACGTGCAGGGACGGATGATTTCCGTTTCCGCCTTGGTCCCGTCTTCGAATTTGCCGAGGACGTGGACTTTCAGCTTGCCGTCGGTGCAGGTCGAGCTGACCGGGTTTTTGCCAGCCACGTTCTTTTTGATTTCCAGGTTGAACGAGGTGATCGAGCCGCTGCCGCCCGTGATCTGCGGGATTTTCGCCACCACGAGGGTGCCGAAGCGACCGTTCTTGTGCTTCGTGATGGTCACCGTGGTGACGATCGCGCCCGAGATCGGGTTGGAGAAGTAGGCGTGGATGAACAGCGTCGTCTTGCCGCCCTTTTCGCCGCCGTTGAAGACGAGCAGCTTCGAGGGGACGTTGATCGGCTTCTGTTCGGCGAACGCCACCTGGGCGATCGTCGAGCCTTCACCGATCAGCGCCGACTTGCACGCCTTCAGCGCCGCGGCGGTGTCGGTTGCCTGCAGCTGGCCCGATTTACAGGTCGGGATGCCCTTGGTGTGAACTTCGCCGGCCTTGTCGGCTTCCAAGATCACTTCGCGGATCGCCGGCGGATGGCTGCCGTCGGCCTCTTTGACTTCACCGGACGCCTTCAACGAGATCGGCGTCTGCTTCGTCTTCGACAACGCCTTTGGACTGAAGCCGCCGTTCGCCGTCAATTCGAGGTTGCCGACTTTCACCGTGACCGGAGTTTCACCGCCCGCAGCGGTGGCGATACCGACCGCCGAGACCGCAATCAACGCCCCCAGGGCGAGAACTATCAGCACGTGTTTGCGCATATCCCTATATCTCTCCTTTTGCGGCCTGCCCATCGGGGGCCCTGGCCGTCGAAAGCTTGCGCAAAACCGTGGAACGGTTTGTGCGCGGGTCACCTATACCACCCGCCCCCACTTCATAAACCCGTGAGTCGACTGAAAGAAGCGGTCTCGTGTGCGCTTTCGGTACGCCTGGAGTGCTATCAGGCCACGCGAGCGCGGTCGCGCTCGGCGGCCGCCCGCTCGGGGCCCAGAAACGGCAGCACGATGAGGAAGACGAGCTCCGGCAGCCGCGCCGGCAGCCGCGCCGCGGCACCGTGCAGGACCTCGCTGTAGAGGAGCTCGCTGACCCCGCCGGCGATCGTCTGGGCGGTGCTCCCGGGAAGGTCGATCGTGCTTTCCGAGCGACCTGTCTCGATGAAGCCGGTGAACTGGCGGAGCGCCGCGTCGCGCCGGGCGAGCGCCTTCGGCCCCGCCGCCAGCACCTCGACCAGGGCGAACCGTGCCTCCTCCGGATGCGCCGCCAGGTGCCCGAGCACCGCCCGCAGCCCGGCCTCGAGCCGCACCGGCCAGGGCGCCCCGGGCTGCACGCCGAACCCCGTCTCGGCCTTCTCCAGCACTCGCCCGAGCAGGATGTCGTAGGCGGCGAGGAAGCAGTCCTCCTTGCTGTCGAAGAGCTCGTAGAACGTCTTCCGCGACACCCCCGCGATGCCGATCACGTCGACGACCCGGGTGTCCGTGTAGCCCTGCGCCGCGACCACTTCGATCATCGCCGCCAGGATCCGCACGCGCTGGGAGTCGGCGACCGCCTCGCGCGGCAGGCCGTGGCGCCCGCGCGGCAGGCGATCAGAGCTTCCGGCCGGGCGTCTCGCGGGCG
>MKSH01000111.1:7683-10432 GCA_001898095.1 Solirubrobacterales bacterium 70-9
GATGCCTATTCGACCCAGATGATCTGATCGCGGTCGGGGCCGACCCCGGCCAGCTTCACCGGCACCCCGGCGTACTCGGCGATGAAGCTCAGATAGTCGCGCGCCGCGGTCGGCAAGTCCTCGACGCTGCGGCAGGAGGTGATGTCGGCGTCGAAGCCGGGCAGCTCCTCGTACTCGGCGGTCGCCGAGTGGAGGATCGACTGGTGGTAGGGGAACTCCTGAAGGATTGCGCCCTCCTTCGAGCGGTATCGCACCGCCACTCGCAGCGGGCCGATGCCGCTCAGCACGTCGAGCTTGGTGATCGCCAGCGCGTCCATCCGGTTCAGCCGCACCGCGTAACGAAGGCCGACCAGATCGAGCCAACCGGCGCGCCGTTTGCGCCCGGTCGTCGTCCCGTACTCGTGGCCCTGCTCGACGATCTGCTCGCCGACCTCGTCGTGGAGCTCGGTCGGGAACGGCCCGGCGCCGACCCGCGTCGTGTAGGCCTTCGCGATCCCCCACACTTCGTCGATGTCGGTCGGGCCGACGCCCGCGCCGACCGTGGCCGCCCCGGCGATCGGGTTCGAGGAGGTGACGAAGGGATAGGTCCCGTGGTCGAGGTCGAGCAGGGTTGCCTGGGCGCCCTCGAAGATCACCGTCTCGCCGCTGTCGAGCGCGTCCCAGCAGAGCTTCGCCGTGTCGGCGATGTGCGGCTCGAGCCGGTGCCCGTAGCTGACGTGCTCCTCGACCATCGCGTGCAGGTCGGGCCGCGGATCGACGACGCCGCCCATCGACCCCTCGGCCGCGGCCTTGGCTTCGTCGCCGGCTTCCTTGCGCAGTTTGCGCCGCTGCACCGAGAGTTCGCGGAGCGCTTGTTGCTTTGGCTCGAGCGCGGCGCGGATCTTCGTCCGCAGGATCTTCTCGTCGAGCAGGTCCTGGACCCGGATGCCGAGGCGCAGCGCCTTATCGGCGTAGGCGAGGCCGATCCCCCGCCGCGTGGTGCCGATCGAGTTCTTCCCCAGTTTCGTCTCGCTCGCGGTGTCGAGGAGCACGTGGTAGGGCATGATCAGGTGGGCGTTCGCCGACAGTTTCAGGTTGGCGACCGACACCCCGGCTCGTTTCAACCCGTCGATCTCGCTCAGCAGCACGCGCGGATCGACGACGACTCCGTTACCGATCACGCATGTCTTGTCGGAGTGGAGGATCCCCGACGGGATCAGGTGGAAGGCGAAAGTTTCACCGCCGCGGACGATCGTGTGGCCGGCGTTGTTGCCGCCCTGGAAGCGGACGATGGCGGTAGCCCGCTCGGCGAGCAGATCCGTGATCTTGCCCTTGCCCTCGTCGCCCCACTGGGCGCCGACTATGACCACGCCTGGCACTGGCTGAATTCTGACGGGTGCGGGCGCCGGGTGCGGCTAGGCCGCCAGGCGGTGGTCTTCGCCGTGCATCGGGACCATGCAGCCGTCGCACATCTCGACCAGCCGCGAGACCGTCCGCCGGCCGATCTGCTCGATCAGCTCGGCTTCGTCGAGGTTGGTGGTGACGAGGATGGCGCGTTCGGTCTCGTACCGCTCGTTGATCAGTGCGTAGAGCTGCTCGAGCACCCAGTCGGACCGTTTCTCGGCCCCGAGGTCGTCGATGTGCAGGAGGTCGACCGAGGTGAGTTTCCGGAACAGGTCCATGTAGGAGTCGCTGTCGGGACCGGCGTCGTAGCTCTGGCGGATCCGGGCGAGGAGTTTGGGCAGCGAGTAGATGGCGACCGTGTGCTTCCGCTCAAGCGCCGTTTTCGAGACCAGCATCCCGAGGGTCGTCTTGCCGGTGCCGGGATCGCCGAAGAGCCAGACGCCGCGGCCGGCGGCGAGGTTGCCGTCGAGGTCGCCGATGTAGGCGCGGACCGCGTCGACCGCACCGCGGGCCTGGAATTCCCTGGCCATGTCGGAAATCGGCGGGCGGTCGAAGGAGACCCCTTGGAAGCGCCGCGGGATCACCGACGACACGCCGCGGCTGGCGCTCTTGCGAAGGCGATCGGCGCGGCAATCGCAGGGGCGGGCGACGTCCTCCGGTCCGAGGATCCAGCCGTCGCCTTCGCAGATCCCCAGCGGGCAGACCTGATCCCTGAACGGTTCCGAGCGTGCGACCGCCATCAGATCCTCACCATCAGAATTCCGGCCCCGAGGCGGCGGCATCGCTGTCTTCGTAAGGAGGCGCTTCGCTGATCGGGTGATCGCCGACGGGCTGGTCGATCGGGGCGTCCTGGCCGCTGTAGTCGGCGAACTTCGGGTAGCGGTCGAGGAAGACCAGCTCTTTGGTCGCGATCGGGCCGTTCCTGTGCTTGGCGATGATCAGGCTGGCGAGGCCGTCCGGCTCCTCGTCGGGGTCGCGGTAGTAGTCGGCCCGGTAGAGGAAGGCGACCAGGTCGGCGTCCTGCTCGATCTGTCCCGACTCGCGCAGGTCGGAGAGCTGCGGCTTCGGGGGCGAGCGCTGCTCGGGCGCGCGGGAGAGCTGCGAGATCGCCATCACCGGCACCTGCAGCTCGCGGGCGAGGATCTTCAGCCCGCGGGAGATCTGGCCGACCTGCTCGACGCGGTTGGCGCGCGGGTCGTCGGAGCGCATCAGCTGCATGTAGTCGAGGATGATCAGGCCGAGCCCGCCGCGCTCCTGTTCCTGGGCGTGGAGGCGACGCGCCTTCGCCCGCAGGTCGAGGATGCCGAGGTCGGAGGAGGCGTCGAACCAGAGCGGCGCGTTTTCCAGTTCGTTGGCGTCCCGCAGC
>MKSH01000111.1:10455-14739 GCA_001898095.1 Solirubrobacterales bacterium 70-9
GCGATGAAGCGCTGGGCAAGCTCGACCTCGGACATCTCGAGCGAGAAGAAGGCGACCGGCTTGTCGCGCTTGACCGCCACGTTTTCGGCGATGTTGGCGACGAGCGCGCTCTTTCCCATCGCCGGGCGGGCGGCGATGATGATCAGGTTGCCGGGCTGAAAGCCGCCGGTGACCGCGTCGATGTCGCGGAACCCGGAGGGGGTGCCGGTCATTTCCATCTCGCCGGTGGAGAGCTTCTCCAGGCGGTCGACCTCGTCGTGAAGGATGTCGCCGAGGATGCGGAAGTCGGAGGCCTGCTCTTTGTGGGCGACTTCGAAGAGGAGTTTCTCGGCCCGCTCGGAGAGTTCGCGCGGTTCGCCGTCGCGCTCGTTCACCCAGCCCTGGATTTCCTGGCCGGCGCCGAGCAGGCGGCGCAGCAGGGAGTTCTGCTGGACGATCTCGGCGTAGTGCTTGGCGTTGCCGGCGGCGGGGACTTTCGCGGCCAGCTCGGAGACGTAGTGTTTGCCGCCCGCTTCGTCGATCTTGTTGGTCTGCGTCAGCGCCTCGGCGACGGAGAGCTCGTCGACCGGCTTCGAGGCGGCGTAGAGGGCGTGGATCGCTTCGAAGATCGCCCGGTGGCGGTCGAGGTAGAAGTCGTGCGCGCCCAGCTTGACCTCGTCGATCACCCGGGTCAGGGTCGGCTCGGCGACCAGCATCGCGCCGAGGACGGACTCCTCCGCCTCGATGTTCTGCGGGGGCACGTGGGTGGCCGGGGACGGAGGCATGGATCAGGAATAGAGGGTGGGGCGGCGGAAGGGGAGTTCCGCGAGGATTCCGTGCGCAAGACGTACGGATTGGTGACGATCAAACCAGAGCGGCGACCTCGGCTGGCGGCGGCCCCGCGCAAATGCCGGGAAAAGAAATCGACGCCTTGCGGCCGCAGCGCGGGAGATGCGAGGAGGACCAAGGAAGGAGACGCGACGCGGGGCCTCGGGAGCGCCGCTGGGCGGCGCTCGGGCCTATTTCTCCTCGGCGATGATCGTCTTGACCGCGGCGACGTTGCCGTCGCCGAGGTCGATCTCGACCATGAAGGTGCCGATCTGGCGGAGCGGCTGGTCGAGCATGACTTTGCGTTTGTCGATTCGCAGGTCGCGCGCGTCGCGCAGGGCGTCGACGATCTGCTGCGGGCCGACGGAGCCGAAGAGATGGCCGTCCTCGCCCGCGCGCTCGTGGATCGTGAGCACGGTTTTGGAGAGCAGGCCGGCGGCTTCGGCTTCGCGGGCGATGCGCGCTTCGGCGGCGCGTTCGGCGGCCTCCATGCGGCGCTGCGCTTCCTCGAGCGCGCCGGGGGTCGCCGGCTGCGCGAGCTTGCGCGGCATCAGGTAGTTGCGCAGGTAGCCGGGAGCGACGTCGACGGCGGTACCGCGCTCGCCGAGGTTCTCGACATCGGCCAGCAGGATCGCCTGGGCCATCAACGCTCTCCGACGTACGGCAGGAGCGCGATTTCGCGCGCCCGCTTCACGGCCACCGAAAGCTGACGCTGGTGGGCGCGGGAAAGTCCGGTGACGCGGCGGCCACGGGTCTTCCCCTTGTCGGAGAGGAAGCGGCGCAGAAGGTTAAGGTCCTTGTAGTCGACGACTTCGGCGTTGACCCGGGTGTATTTGCGCGGCCGGGCGCGGTCGGCGCCACGGCGGCCACCACGTCGGGCGCCTCCGGTCGATGAAGTCTCACGTGCTCTAGGCATAAGCGACGGCGTAGCTTACAGGTCGGCAGACGCAACCGCGTTTGGACCGACCGACGGGATTGCTAGCGGGGTTCTGAGGAGGTCCGGAGGACGCCAGACAAGGACGCAGTGCGGCCTAATAGCGGAGCTATTTGGACGCGCGAGGACGCCGTATGGCGCCCTCCGGGGCCCTCAGAACGGGATGTCGTCTTCGGCTCCGCCGCCGGTGGAAACCGGACCGAAGTCCGATTCGTCGGCCGGGACGTCGCTCTGCTGCGGCGTGTAGGGCTGCTGCTGGCCGCCACCGCCACCACCGTTGCCGTTCGGGGCGCCGCCGCCGTCGCGGGAGCCGAGGAACTGGACGGTGTTGGCGATGATCTGCACCGCCTGGCGTTTGCCGCTGCCGTCTTTGGCCTCCCACTCGCGCCAGTCGAGCCGGCCTTCGACCGCCACCGGGCGGCCACGAGAGAGGTAGGTCGCACAGTTCTCGCCCTGGGCGCCGAAGACGACTACGTTGAAGTAGTTGGGCTTGTCGACCCACTGGCCGCTCTGGTCTTTGCGCCGGCTGTTGACGGCGACGCGCATCTCGCAAACGGAGGTACCGCCGCCGGTGCTGCGCAGTTCTGGGTCCTGCGTGAGGTTCCCGGTGATGACCACCACGTTCACGTTCGAAGCTGCCAAGAGAGTTCACTCCTCTAAATCGTTGTCTGACTTCCAGTCTAGGCGCGGGGACGGCGCGACTCTCCCCCCTCGCGGGGAGCGTTTTGCGGAAAGAGCGGCGGCTACCGCGACGGCGGAAGCGGGATTCGACGGCGGACTGGCGCGAGGAGGCGAGAACTACTCGCCGGCCGCCGGCTCGACCGCAGCGGGCTCGGCGACGACGGGCTCGCGCTCTTCGCGCGGCTCGCGGTCTTCACGGGGACCACGATCGCCGCGGTCGCCACGATCGCCGCGGTCACCCGGGCCGCCGGTGCGCTCGCGCGGGCCGGGAGCGGCGACGGCGGGCGGCACGATGGTCGGCGTGTTGGGTTCGACTTTGAAGATGCGGAAGCGGAGGACGCCGTCGGCGATCTTCAGGTTGTGGTCGAGCGTGTCGAGGAGATCGGTCGGCGCCTCGAAGCGGTACCAGCGGTAGTCGGCCTCGGTGCGGCGATTGATTTCGTACGCCATCTTGCGCAGCCCCCAGGTGTTCTCACCTTTCAGGCTGCCGGCGGCCTCGATCTGCCCACGCGCCTGCTGCGCCAAGGCGTCCCTGGCGGGGGCGTCGAGCTGGGGATCCAGCATCAGCACAAGCTCATATTCACGTGGCGCGGGCAAAGCGACGGAGGACTATAGCGGGGTCAGCGCGGCGCGAACTCCTGACTACCGTCGCCAGGCGTGGATGGGGGTGTCGGCGGCGGTTCCGGAAGGTGTTCCGGGACCGGTTCGGGAGCGGCCGGCGGGGTGTATTCAGGGACCGGGGGAGGGGTCGATTCGACCACCTTTTCCAGCTTGTGACGGGGATTGGACGGCTTCCTCACGCGGCGTTTGCGGTGACTGCCGATCACTGCGTGCGACGCCGGCGAGTCCTTCGTCGCGGGTCCGCGGCCTCGTCGATGGCGTAGTTTCCGCGGCCCCTTCCGCGGCCTCGCCGCCGGCCTCTCCCGAGGCACATCGCTCACCGGCGCGGCCTTCGGCAGGCCGACGTCGGCGCCGAGCGGGGGAGGGTCCGGCGCCTGGAGGAGGCCGGGGAGGAGGCGCAGGAGGACCACGCCGACGACGGCGACCGCGGCCACCCGTCCCACGCCACGCCACCTGATCCGGAGACTTCCCATCCCCTCCTAAGGAACGGGAGGCCCGAGGTTCTCCCCCTAGCGCCGCGCCTTCTCGATGTCGGCGAGCTGGTCGTCGACCCAGTCGCCCGGGTTGCGGGAGAAGATGATCTCTTTCAGCCCGCGGGACCATGCGGCCTTCTGCTCCGGGTCCATCGTCAGCGCCCGGTAGATCGAATCGGCCTGCTCCTGGATGTCGAAGGGGTTGACCGAGATCACGTAGTCGAAGAGCTCGTGGTGGGAGCCGGTGTTCTCGGAGAGCATCAGCACGCCGTCGCGGGTATTCACCGCGGGCGCCTCCTTCGCCACCAGGTTCATGCCGTCGAAGATCGCGTTCACCATCAGCAGGTCGTAGTGCTTGTAGCGGGAGACCGCGTCGGCGAAGTTCTCGTAGATCTTCAGGTCGATCGGCATCCAGTCGGTGGTCCCGTGGCGGTGGTTCACCACCGCGACCAGGGCTTCGATCCGCTCGCGGTACTCGGCGTACTCGGGCACGTCCTGGCGCGAAGGCTGCAGGTGGGCGATGAAGGTGACCTGTTCGCGGAACTCGGGGTGTTGCGTGAGGAAGGTGTCGAAAGCGGTGAACCCGCGGAGGACGTTCTTCGACAGGTCGGCGCGGTCGACGCGGATGATCAGGTAGCGCCGGCGGCGCTCCAGCACCTCGCGCTCCGCCTCCGCCACCTCCG
Organism: Solirubrobacterales bacterium 70-9; assembly: GCA_001898095.1. Classification (GTDB taxonomy): domain Bacteria; phylum Actinomycetota; class Thermoleophilia; order Solirubrobacterales; family 70-9; genus VAYN01. The sequence goes on from MKSH01000111.1 coordinate 14,655, forward strand.
CCGACGCCGCCGCCCGCTGCAGCCGCTCCGCGTCGATCCCCAAGGGGTAGGCGCGCGCCTGCGTCGTGTGGCCCTTGTAACGGAC
>MKSH01000111.1:14762-15277 GCA_001898095.1 Solirubrobacterales bacterium 70-9
CGGCGCCCTCCAGCAATTCGTCGCAGCCGCGGAGGAAGTTGATGCCGTAAGCGTGGGTGTGGAAGCCGATGATGTCGTTGGCCAACATCCCTTCGTAGATCGCCTCGCGGATCCGCCGCGGCAGGACGCGCCAGCTGTCCGGCTGTGACCAGGGAATGTGGACGAAGTGGTGCAGGAAGGCGTCGGGACGCGCCGCCCGGATGATCCCCGGGGCCGTGTAGAGGTGGTAGTCGTGGAGCATCACCAGGGGCTTCTCCTGCCCCTCGATCTGCTTCACCACCGCCTCGGCGATGTCGCGATTCACCTGCTGGTAGCCGTAATCCCAGGCGTCGAGCTCCTCCTGGCGGATGTCCGGCGCATTCGAGAGGTCCCAGAGGTAGTGCTGGATGAACCAGAGGATCGGGTTGGCGATCACGTTGTAGAAGCGGTCGTAGGCCTGCTTGTCGGACTCGACCATCAACACCCGGTAGTCGATCCCGTCGATGTCGAGGGAGACCGGGCCGCCTTCTTCTTCG
>MKSH01000111.1:15295-24252 GCA_001898095.1 Solirubrobacterales bacterium 70-9
AAAGCGCGGTGACCAGGCCGCCGCCGCCGCGGCGCACGGTGCGGTCGCCGTTTTCGTCGCGCTCGAATTGGGCGGGACCCCGGTTCGAGACGATGATCAGCGGCGAGTCGGGCACGCCGCGAAGGTTACGTGAGGGGGAAGCCCTCAGGTGACGAACCGAAGCAGGCTCAGGTGTCGAGCCGGGTGAGCAGGTCCAGCCAGTCGCGCAGGAGGCGCGGCGAGAGGAACTCGCGGCGGGCGTGCTCCTTGCCTTCGCGGCCGAGCTGTTTGCCCAGCCCCGGGTCCTGCAGGATCTCGAGGCTGCGCTCCGCGCACTCCTCGGCGGAATTCACCAGGAAGCCGGAGACGCCGTCCTCGATCTGCAACGGAATGCCGCCGACGTTGCCGCCGATCGTCGGCCGTCCCTTCCACAGGGCCTCGGTCACGGTCAGCCCGAAGCCCTCGCGGATCGACTTCTGCAGGCAGACGTCGGACTGCGACTGGAAGGCGTTGACCTCGATCGCGCCGACGTTGTTGAGGTTGCTGAGGATCTTGATGTCGGGATCGTTGTCCGCGTATTCGTACGTTTTCTGGAAGTACTCGCGGCCCTCGGGGTCGTCGGTGGCCATCGAGCCCACCATCGCCAGCTGCGCGTCCGGCACCTTCCCGGTGACCTGGCGGTAGGCGTCGATCACGCCGATCGGGTCCTTCCACGGGTCGAAGCGGCTGACCTGGGTGATCAGCGGCCGCGCCGGGTCGATCCCGAACTGCTGGCAGATGAAGGCCGCGTCCTCACGCGAGAAGGCCATGTTCTTCGGCGAGAGCGGGTCGATCGCCGGCGGGACGATGTTCACCGCGTCGCGATGGGCGCCCATGCCCTTCGGCACGTACTGGTCCATGTGCCAGACGCTCGCGTCGTACTCTTCGATCATCGGCAGCAGGCGCTCGATCGGCGCCGGGTTCGGCGTCGAGAGGTCGATGTGGCAGCGCCAGATCCAGTTCTTGCCCTGGTCGTGGGCGCCGCGCCGCAGGCCGATCGGCTGCGGGTCGTGGACGATGATCGCGTCCCACTCGCCCTGCAGCCCGTCGGCGTTCACTTTGTTGATCTCGTCGAAGATCTTCCACTGCTCGTCGGAGAGCGTCTCGGGCGCCCCCTGCAGCGAGTTGTGGAGGAGCTTCGTCGCGTTGAAGAACTCGTCGACGCCGAAGATCACGTGCCAGTGGGCGTCGAGGCCGATGTCGCGCATCAGCGGCACGATCGTGTAGAGGATCTCCGACACCCCGCCGCCGAAAGCCGTGGCGCTGACGTGCAGGACCCGTTTGCCTTTCAGCGGCTCCGCGAGCTCGCGGATGCGGTCCATCGTCTCCTTGCCGACGATGCTGCCGTAGTCGGCGAGCGACTTCTGTCCTATGGCGACTTCCTGGAGCAAGGCCGGAGTTCTACTAACCGAGGCGGCCGGGTTGTATGCGTAATTCGGCTATGTGACGAACCGACGCAAGAAACCGTCGATTAGATCGTCGAACCTATTCCGGTTCGATCTGGTCGGGACGCTTGCCCAGGGTGACCTCGATGTCCTGCCGCTTACCGTCACGGAGGATCGTCACCTTCACCTTTTCGCCCGGCACTTTTTCGTCGATCACCTTGATCAAGGAGTCGGGCTGGGTCACTTCCTGGCCGTCGACTTCGACGATCACGTCGCCGCCGGTTTCGTATTCGGCAGCCTGGAAGCGGATCGTCCCGTTGCCGCCGCGAAGCCCCGCTTTCGCCGCCGGGCCGCCGGGGACGACGTTGGCGATCAGGGCGCCGAATTCGGTGTCGAGCCCGAGCTTCTGCGCCAGCTGCGGATAGAGCGGCTGGGTCGAGACACCGATGTAGGCGTATTCCGCGTGTCCGTTTTCACGAAGCTGTTCGACCGAGTGCTCGATCAGCGAGATCGGTACGGCGAAGCCGACCCCGTCGTTGGCCCCCGAGTTGGTCTCGATCTGCTGGTTGATCCCGACCACCTTCGCGTCTTCTTCGAGCAGCGGGCCGCCGGAGTTACCGGGGTTGATCGAGGCGTCGGTTTGGATCGCGCCCTCGATCTGGAACTGGGTCAGCGATTTTACCGAGCGGTCGGTCGCCGAGACGACCCCGACCGAGAGCGAGCGCTGCTCGCCGAACGGGCTGCCGATCGCCGCCACCGGCTGGCCCACCACCAACGCCTTGTCGTCGCCGAGCGGCAGCGGGTGGAGCGGGAAGCCTTCTGGTTCGACCTTCAGCAGGGCGACGTCGGCGAACGGGTCGAAGCCGACGATCTGCGCTTCCAGCACGTTGCGGTTCTCGAATTCGACGAAGACTTCGGAGGCCGGCTTGCGGGTTCCGCTCGATTCGTCGGTGACCACGTGCGCGTTGGTGACGATTTCGCCGTTCGAGTCGAGGACGAAGCCGGAGCCCTCGGCGCCACCGGCGCTGCCGAAGATGGAGCGGATCGTCACCACGCCGGGCACCGCCTCTTCGTAGATGCGGGCGGCATTGAAGCCGGGGGAGGAGGCCTCGACTGCGACTTCGGGGAGTTCTTCGGTCGATTCGCCTGCTTCGCCCGAGCTCCCGCTTTCGGCGGCCGACCCGGTCTGCGCTTCGCCCGAGCCGGTCTGCGCTTCGCCCGACCCGGTCTGCACTTCGGTCTTGTCCTTGAAGATCACGGTCGAGCTGCCGCTGCCGCAGCCGGCCAGCAGGGCGAGGGCGAGCGCCGCGGCCAGCAGCAGGAGCGCCGCGGTCGCCGCGCGGCGGGCGCCTGAAGCACCCCGTCCCTGCGGCCTTCCGATGCTCACTGCGGGGCCTTGACCAAGGGGCGCGCGGGCGCCGGGGCCGCGGTCGGGCGGGCCTGTGGCAGCTCCAGCGTGAAGGCGGTGAAGCGGCGGCTGGAGCTGATCGTGATCCGGCCGTCCATCCGCTGCGCGAGCTCGGTCGCGATCGCCAGCCCCAGCCCGGAGCCGCCCGAGGAGTCGCCGGTGTAGAAGCGCTCGAAGATCCGTCCCTGTACCCGCTGCGGGATGCCGGGACCCTGGTCGGAGACGATCAGCTCGGCGCGGCGGCGGTTGGAGGAGTTGGCGGTCACGGCGATTTCGGTGCCCTCGGGGGTGTGGGTGAGGGCGTTGTCGAGCAGGATACGAATGATCTGTCTGACCCGTTCACGGTCGGCCAGCGCCAACACCGGCCGCTCGGCGGTGCGCAGCTGCAGGCGCGATCCGTGCGCCTCGGCGCGGGGGCCGAACTCGCGGGCCGCCTCGCGGGCCAGGTCGCCGAGGTCGACGCTGCCGGCGCTCATCACCATCGCCCCGGCGTCGAGCTGGGAGAGGTCGAGCAGGTCGGTCGCCAGCTTGGTCAGGCGCTCGATCTGCTGACGCATGGTGCGCACGAACTCTTCCCGCTCGGCCGGGCTCGGGTCCTCTTCTTCGAGCAGCTCGACGAAGCCGCCGAGGCTGAAGATCGGCGTGCGCAGCTCGTGGGAGGCATTGGCGATGAACTGTTTGCGGGCGATGTCGAGCTCGGCGAGGCGCCGCTGCATCTCGTTGAAGGTGCGGGCCACCGGCGCCAGCTGGCCGACCGAGGCGACCGGGATCGTCGTCTCGAAGTTTCCGTCGGCGACTTTGCGCGCGGCCTGCTGCAGGCGGCGCACGTTGGACGCGGCAACCGTCGCGTAGTACCAGCCGATCGCCAGGGCGATCCCGGCGGCGATCAGCCCGCCGACGACGATCTGGGTTTTGACCTGGCCGAGGCCGGAGGCGGCGCCGCCGATCGCGACCACATATATGTAGACGATCGCGACGGTGCCGAGGCAGATGCCGACCGCGGTGAGGGCGATGCGCCCGCCGAACCGGCTCGGTCGCAGGCGCCGCAGCATCTACTCGACGAAGCGGTAGCCGACGCCGCGCACGGTGAAGAGGAACTCCGGCTCCTTCGGGTCGCGCTCGATCTTCTCCCGCAGGTGGCGGATGTGGACGTCGACCGTGCGCGGGTCGCGGTACTCGGAGTCGCCCCAGACGTGCTCCAACAGCGTCTCCCGGGAGAGCACCCGACCGGGCGAGCGGGCCAGGGCGCCGAGGATCTCGAACTCGACGTAGGTGACGCGGATCTCCTGCCCGTCGAGGGTGACGAGGCGGCGGTCGAAGTCGATCTTCAGGTCCTCGTGGACGATCGGGCCGCTGCCGGCCGCGTCGCCGTCGGGGCCCGCCATGCGTGAGCGGCGCAGCGCCGCTTTGACCCGGCTGCGGAACTCGCGCATCGAGAAGGGCTTGGTGATGTAGTCGTCGGCGCCGACCTCGAGCCCGGCGACCTTGTCGGACTCGGAGCCTTTCGCGGTCAGCATGATGATCGGCACCTGGCTGCGGGCGCGCAGCTCGCGGCAGACTTCGACGCCGTCGCGGCGCGGCAGCATCAGGTCGAGGACGACGAGGTCGAAGCGGCCTTCGTCGAAACGCTGCAGCGCTTCTGTGCCGTCCAGCGCCGAGGTGACGTGGTAGCCCTCCTTGCGCAGCGGGTAGCTGAGCAGCGTCTGTATCGACTGCTCGTCGTCGACGAGAAGAATGCGGGCAGACCCATTTGCCACAGTTAGAAGGGTAATCCGCCGTGCAACGCGAACGTACCTGGTGTCCTCTTGAATCGACGGACGCACGTCCGGACCACAGCTTGGACACATGTGCGACTACCCGAAACTAAGGATCTAACTGGGCGGGCCGATAATGAACTCGATGAAGGCAACGGAACTGAAGAACCTCGTCGACTCCGGCAGCTACAAGCCGGATCCGTCGCGCGTCGCGACCGCGATGCTGCGGCGGCGCGGCGTCCGCGAGCTGCTTATCGGCGCTGCGGCCGGCGCAGCTGATCGTAGCCACGGGTCGGCGCAGCTCCGCCACCGGGCAGCCTGACTTCCGCGCGCACCCGCGCGCCATCGGCAGCTTCTACTTTCCCGATCACCGACAGCGGCGTGCCGGTCGCGGCGACTGCCTCGCGCGCGGCATCGACGGCCTCGGGCGGGAGCGCGGCCAGCAGCTCGTAGTCCTCGCCGCCGGAGATCGCGAGCTCGAGCGCTTCGCGGCCCGCGGCGCCGGCGACCGCCTCGACGCCGGGGGCGAGCGGTAAGGCGGTGGAGTCGATGACGAGCAGCGCGCCGCTCGCCGCGGCGACGTGACCGGCGTCGGCGGCGAGCCCGTCGGAGATGTCGATCATCGCGGTGGCACCGGCTGCCGCAAGCGCCCGGCTCGCCGCGAAGCGGGGCGTGGGGTCGAGCTGACGGCGGCGGAGGGCGTCGGCGGTCGCGAGGTCGAGCCGTGGACCGGTCGCGCGTTCGGCCCGCGGGTCGCCGCCCGGCACCGGGTCGGCGCCTCCGAAGGCGGCGGCGGTCAGCCCCGTGTCTTCCAGCAGCAGCAATCCGGCCGCGGCGCCGCCCAGCTCCCCGGTCACCACCAGCACGTCGCCCGGGCGGGCGCCGCCGCGGGTGACGAAGTCCTCGGGACGGGGGGCGTGGCCGACCACGGTCACCGCCACGGTCAGTGCGGGGGCGCGGGAGAGGTCGCCGCCGGCGAGCGTCGTCCCGGTCTCCCGCGCGACCGCCGCCAGGCCCTCGCCCACCTCCAGCAGCTCGTCCTCGTCCATCCCCTCCGGTACGCCGAGCACGACGTAGGCCTCGCCCGGTTCCGCCCCCATCGCCGCCAGGTCGGAAAGCGCGGTCGAGAGCGCCTTGCGGCCGATCTGGCGCAGCGAAGCGGTCTCGCGGCGGAGGTGCACGCCCTCGACCAGCGCGTCGACCGAGGTCGCGGTGGCCCCGCCGGGCACGGTGACCGCGGCGTCGTCGCCGCTGCCGAGGTGCACCCGCGGGCCCGGCTCCGGCAGCCGCTCACGCAGCGCCGCCAGCAGCTCGAACTCACCCATCGGGTGACTATCCCAAACGGCGCCCGCAAGCGACGTTTCTGGCCCGATCTCTATGGTTGGGAGGAGTGGCGCGACGGCAACCACTCCTCCATCGGCTGGGAGATGCAGGGGCCAGTATCGGCACCAAGCCACCCCGCAGCAAGCGGGTGCGCCTTGCGTTGCAGATCGGCCTCGCCGTCGTCGTCTTCGGCTTCCTGGTCCTCACCGTCATCAACCAGTGGTCGGAGATCCAGAGCAAGGGCGTGCACTTCGACATCTTCTGGCTGCTGCCGGGACTGGTGCTCCTCGTCTTCTACTTCGCCTTCTCCGCCTTCGGCTGGGACCTGATCCTGCGCAGCCTCGGCTATCGGATCGGCTTCGGACGGGCGCAGGTCGCCTGGGGCCAGCCGCTCTTGGCGCGTTATGTGCCGGGCAGCATCCTCTACGTGCTGGGGCGCGTGCTGCTCTCCGAGCGGGCGGGGGTGCCGCGGCGCATCTCGCTCGCCTCGATCGTCTACGAACAGGCGATCTCCGCCACCTCGGCGGTCGTCGTCGCCGCCTACTTCATCATCAGGCACCCGGACCTCCAGGACGTCCCCGAGCGCTGGGCGGTGCTGCTGCTGATCCCGTTGGCGGTAGCGATCCTCTCGCCGCAGGTGTTCGGCAAGCTCTCCAAGAAGGTGCTGGGTGCGTTCGGCCGGGACCCGCTGCCGGTGGTCGCGGTGGCGTTCGGCATCTACAGCGTCGCCCGCGCGATCATCTACATCCCCTACAGCGACATCCTGCTGGTTGGCTCGGCGCAGGCGATCGGGTACTTCGCGGCGCTGGTGACGCTGGTCGCGCCGGCCGGGCTCGGGGTGCGCGATGCGGCGTTCGCGTGGGCGGTGAAGGCGGCGCTGCCGAGCCGCAGCTTCGCCGTCGGCTCGTTGATCTCGATCGCCGTGCGCGGGGTGATGACGGTCGCCGAATTGATCTACGTGGCGCTGGTCACGGTGGTCGGCCGCCGCCAGGGCTGGACCATCCACACCGGCATCCTCCACCCGTCGCCGGAGGAGGCCGAAGCGTCGACCGAGGAAACCGCGGCGGTGCACGCCCCCGAAATCCTCTGATCCGACGCGCCGCGGGGGGAACGCGGCTAGAGCGGGATGCGGGCGCCCAGCTGGTAGGCGGTGAGGGCGAGGAGGACGAAGGCGAGCAGGCGGTCGCGGGCCACTGCCGCGAGGGGCAGCGGCCAGACTAGATACCAGGGGAGGAGCCAGGAGGTGGCGAGCAGCAGGGCCGTCCCCGCCCAGGCGGCGGCGCGGATCCAGTCGGCGCCGCGCCAGGTCCAGGCGAGCAGCCGGACGACGCCGACGCCGAAGAGCACCAGCGCCGCCGCCCGCACGACGCCCTCGTCGGCGCCGGTGAGGCGGGCGAAGGTGACCGGGATCGACATGTAGCTGGTCCGCCCTTGGTTTTCCCCGGCGAGCCCGAAGGCGTGCAGCCACTCCCAGCCGAACCCGAGGTAGCCCGCGAGCCCGATCACGACCGCCGCCCCGAGCGCGCCGAGCACGAAACCCCGCAGGCACCCCCGGTTGATGGGCCGAAAACCGCTGATATAGAGCGCTTTTCGGCCCATCAACATCGAGTCGCGGGCGGCGGCGGCGAGGGCGAAGGGGGCGACGAAGAGGGACGAGGACTTGATCGCGGCGCCGGCGACGAGGGAGGCGCCGGCGCTCGCCTCGCAGCGGACGACCAGGGCGGCGACCCCGGCCATCGCCAGCAGCATCGCCAGGCCGTCGTTGTGGGCGCCGCTGACGACGTGCACAAGGACCAGCGGGTTGAGGGCGATGAAGGCGGCGGCCCGGGCCGGGTCGACGCCGCGCCAGGCGGCGAGGCGGGAGACGATCCAGGCGAGGCCGAGGACCGAGATCGCGGCGACCGCCTTCAGCACCGCGATCGCGAGCCAGATCGGCAGCCAGGCCAGGGGGTAGGTCGCGAGGGTGAAGAGGGGCCCGTAGGCGCTCGGCGTTTCGGTCCAGGTGACGTGGGCGAAGGCCGGGTCCGTGGGCGCCGCGTCGGGGGCGTTCACGTAGGGGTCGAGGCCGTGGCGCACCCCGAGCCGGGCGTAGTCGAGATAGCTGAAGGCGTCGTGGGAGAGGAGGACCGGGGCGCAGGCGAAGGCGAGGACGGCGACTCCGATCAGCACTGCGATCGTCCGCCTGCCGATCCGCGGCGCCAGCGCGAGCACGCCGAGGTAAGCGAGGAACCCCGCCCAGATCAGGCCGAAAGCAAGCCCCGCATCGATGGCCCGACGCTACCGCCCCCACGCGGTTGATGGGCCGAAAAGCGCTCTATATCAGCGCTTTTCGGCCCATCAACATCATTTGCCTGCGGCTTGGCCGCCGCCGACGCCGAGCGTCGGGCCGCCGTCCTCGGGCGGGAGCGGGGGGACGGGGGCCGGTTCCTGGCCGGCGCCGGGGGCGTAGGCGTTGGGGTCGTAGCCGCCGACCGAGCTCTGGCCGGGCAGTTCTTCGCCGCCCGCTTCGCCGGCCCCGCCGGCTTTGCCTTTCGCCTTCGCCGCCTTGGATCCCGGCGGCGCCGCGGTGAACTGGCCGTACCCGGGCGCCCATTCGATTTCTTCTTCGGGTTCGTCGAATTCCTCGCACGGCACGCCGGCGCCCTCGTACACGCCGTGCCAGATTTCCGCCGGGAAGGTGCCGCCGAAGACGGTGATCCCGTGCACGCTGGTCATCGAGATCGCGTTCGATTCCGGGTAGCCGACCCAGACCGCGGTCGCCAGGTTCGGCTGGTAGCCGGAGAACCAGGCGTCGGTCTCGTCGTCGGTGGTGCCGGTCTTGCCCGCCTGGCCGAGGCAGCCGGTGTAGGCGGCGGTGCCGGTCCCTTCGGTGATGTTGTCGTGGAGGAGGCGGGTCACCTGCCAGGCGACGGCCCGGCTCAGCACCCGTTTCGGCTGCGGGCCCTGCGGGTGGTCGACCTTGCCGCCCGGCATCACCACCTTGGCGATCGCCACCGGCCGGTGACGGATCCCACCGCTGGCGAGGGTGGCGTAGGCGTCCGCCAGTTCGAGCGGGCTGACCCCGTACTT
>MKSH01000111.1:24273-27094 GCA_001898095.1 Solirubrobacterales bacterium 70-9
TCGCGGCGACGTTCTCCGGCCCGACGTCGAGGTCGAGCTGCGCGAACACGGTGTTGTCGGAGGTCACGGTCGCCTGCTGCAGGTTGATCGTCCCTTGGTAGCCCTCGTCGGCGGTGTGGACTTCCCAGTGGCCCCACTCGGGCAGGTTCAGGTCCAGCGGCTTCGATTCGTAATAGGTGTCGTAGGGGTCGACGCCCTGCTTGATCGCGGTGGTGAGGACGAAGGCCTTGAAGGTCGACCCCGGCTGGCGGTGCCCCTGGGCGGCGAGGTTGAACTGGTCGTCGGCGTAGTCGGTGCTGTTCACCATCGCCTTCACGTCGCCGTTGCGGGGGTCGATCGAGACGAAGGCCGAGGCCGGGTCGGTCGGTTCGTAGAGCGCTTCGGCGATCGCCGCGCGCCCGACCCGTTGCAGCTCCGGGCTCAGCGTGGTGTGGACCTGGAGGCCGCCGCGCCGCGCCGTCTGCGCGCCGTAATGCCCGATCAGCAGGTGTTCGACGTAGTCGAAGAAGTAGGGCTCGCGGTGGGCGAAGTAATCGTGGGACGGGCTCAGCCCGAGCCCCTGCTTTTCGAGCGCCCGCGCCTTGGGCGGCGCCAGGTAGCCGAGCTTCGCCATCTTCTGCAGGACCTCGTTGCGGCGCGCCTTCGCCGCCTTCGGGTTCAGCAGCGGGTTGTACTGCGAGGGCGCCTGGGGGAGTCCGGCCAGCAGCGCCAGCTGCACCGTGCCCAGCTTCCAGACCGGCTTGCCGAAGTAGAACTGCGAGGCGGCGCCGACCCCGACCGCGGTCGACCCTTCGATCGTCCCGTAGGTGGCCGTGTTCAGATACTGCCCGAGGATCTGGCGCTTCGAGTGGTGTTCGGAGTACTCCAGCGCCAGCTTCGCTTCTTCGATCTTGCGTTCGATCGTCTTCTTCGGGTGGGAGATGCAGAGGTTGCGGACCAGCTGCTGGGTGATCGTCGAGCCGCCCTCCACCGCTTCGCCCGCTTCCAGGTCGGCCACCCCGGCGCGCAGGATGCCGAGCGTGTCGAGGCCGCCGTGCTGGTAGAAGCGCTGGTCCTCGATCGCCACCGTGGCGAGCTCGAGCTTGCGCGGGATCTTCGCCAGCTTCACCGGGGCGCTCGCTTCCGGCGAGACGATCGCCCCCAGCCGCTCGCCGTTGGCCGCGTAGATCACCGAGTTGCCGTGCTTGGCGGTGGTCTTGCAACTGGCCAGGGAGGGGGCGTCGGCGGCCACGTTCAGCACCCAGGTGGTCACCCCGATCACCGCCACCGCGATCAGGGCGACGACGACCCCGGCGACGATCGCCACCTTCGACCCGATGCTCCCGCGGCGCCGCTGCCGACGCCGACCCCGCTGCGTCATGTCCAGAGCCTAGGGGGCGCCGGCCCCGCGCGGGGCGGTCGGCGCCCGCGCTAATCGGCCCCTAACGCGCGCTCAGGCTTTCGTTTCCGTCCCCGAGTGGTTGTGCACTATCCCTTCGACCAGGAGCTGGTTGGGGATCACGACCCGGCTGCCGTCGCCGGGGTCCATGTAGGTGTAGGAGAGCGTGATGTCGGTGACCCGGCCCTCGCGTTCTTCGAACCCGATGCGGTCGCCGATCCGGATCGGCTGGGTGATCGCGATCAGGACGCCGGCGATGATGTTGGAGATCGTGTTCTGAGCGGCGAAGCCGATGATCAGGCCGAGCACCGCGGTCGAGGCGAAGATCCCGGCGGCGAGCTTGCCCAGCGAGGTGAACTGGGCGAGGACGATCGCGGCGATCACGAGGAAGGCGGCGAGCAGCAGGAGGCGGCGCAGGATCGTCAGCCGCGTCCGCGTTCCGCGCGAGACCTGTGAGACTGCCGGCGACATGGAGGCCAACCTAGCCGGCAGCGGCTCCGTCGCCAAATCCGATCGCACCTTCCCCTACTCCAACTGGGGTCCGTGGGCCGCGGTACTCGGCGTCCTCGCGGCGCTCGCGGTGGGGCTCTTCCTCGCCGTCCCGGCGCTGCTCGTCGGCGCCCAGGAAGGGAAGGTCGAAGCGCGCTTCCCGCCCAGCTTCACCAGCGGGGCGAGCTTCGATGAGGGCGACGCGAGCGCGATCGCCCTCGATCCGGACGGTGGCCTCCTCTACAGCGACCACGAAGACGAAGTGCGGGTGTTCGGCGTGCGGGGGATCGAAATCCCGAAGGCGAGGATCACCGGGATCGAAGACTCACACGGGGTCGCGGTCGACCCGCAGGCCGGCACGCTGATCGTCTCCGAGCTGGGTCCCGGCCGGATCACCTTCCTGGCGGCCGGACGCGGCGCGGCAGTGGGCGGCGGCGCCGCTCCCCAGATCGCGCCGATCGAGGCGTCGCGGCTCCCGCGCGACCTGACCGGCTTCGCCCCGGAACGGCTCGCGACCGTCCCCGGACCCGCGGGCGGGCTCTACGCGATCGACGCCGGCGACGGCGAGGTCCTCCGCTTCGACGGCAAGGGCAGGTACCGGGGCTCGCTCGAACGGCCTGAATCCTCGGCGTCTGGTTCCTTCGATTTCGGCACCAACGACAACGACATCGCCGTCGACTCCCACCGCGGGACCGGCTTCGGCGACGTCTACGTCCTCTCCGGCAAGGGCGAAGGGACGGTCTGGGCGTTTTCCCGGACCGGCAAGTTCCTCTGGGAACTCGAGCCGGAAAAGCACGACGAATTCGCCGCCCTCACCGTCGACTCGGCGGGCGACCTCTGGATCGCCGAACCGGGCGGCGACGTCTACGAATACGGCGCCTCGCCCGGCGCCGGCCAGGCCCCCGAGCGGACCGGCCGCAAGATCGCGGCCGGCGACGAAGTCTCGGCGATCGA
>MKSH01000111.1:27187-33036 GCA_001898095.1 Solirubrobacterales bacterium 70-9
TCGGCGTCCAGGCCTTCCGCCCCTCGGCGCTGAAGTGGATGGGGCTGACGATCGTCCTCTACCTCGCCTTCAACATCTTCTACTCGGCGGTGATCACCGAACCGCACCAGCAGGACATCGCCAAGGGCTTCGGGGCGATCCCGATCCAGATCCTGCTGATCGTCATCGCCGCCCCGGTGACCGAGGAGATCTGCTTCCGCGGGATGCTCTTCGGCGGCCTGCGGGAGAAGCTGCCGCGGATCGTCGCGGCGCTGATCTGTGGGCTGATCTTCGGCGCCCTGCACGCGATCACCGGGATCACCGCGGTGCCGCCGCTGATCGTCTTCGGCTTCCTGCTGGCGCTGCTCTACGAGCGGACCGGGTCGATCGTCCCGGGGATGCTCCTGCACATCCTCAACAACATCGTCGCCCTCGCGAGCCAGTAAGACCGCGTTTGTGAGTACGATTTCGCCCGTGATCCGTCGCCTTGCCCTCGCCGTCGGAGCCGCCGTGCTCCTGGCGGTGCCCACCGCCGCAGCCGCGGCGCCCGGCAAGGAAGCGGGACAGGGACGGAAGCCCGCCGCCAAGCCGGAAGTCCCGAAGGCGACGGTGAAGATCGACGTCGGCGGCCTCAAGGGCGGCAAGGCGACGATCCTCGACACGGTCCCGGTGACCGGCACGGTCTCGCCCTACGTCGAAGGCCAGCACGTCGAAGTCGCCTTCTACCTGAACGGCAAGCAGATCGCGGGCCGCCAGGTCGCGATCGAGCCGGGGCCGAACGAAACCGGCACCTTCGAATCGAGCGTCGTGGTGAAGGAAAGCGGCAAGTACGCGGTCGCCGCCAAGCACGTGGCGACGCCGAACCTGGGCGGCGACTCGACCGTGCGCAAGAGCTGGACGGTCAGCTTCCCGAAGCTGAACCCGGGAGAATGCTCGGACGTCGTCGGCGCCTTCAAGTCCCACCTGGCGGAGATGGGCTACGTCAGCGGCGGCGGCAAGTGCTTCACCGCGCGGCTCGGGCGCGAGGTGCTCGCCTACCGCAAAGTCAACGACATGGACCGCACCAAAAAGGCGGGCCCGGGGCTGCTGAAGTCGGTCTTCGAAAACAAGGGCGCCTACCACGTCAAGTACCCGGACGCCGGCGAACACGTCGAGGCGCCGCTCGCCCTTCAGGTCCTTGTGCTGATCAAAGGTGGCAAGCCGTTCGCGATCTACCCGATCTCCTCCGGCAAGCCCTCGACGCCGACGATCACCGGCCACTACGAGTTCTACCGCCAGGAACCGGGCTACAACTCGGAGGGGATGTACTACTCCTTCTACTGGCACAACGGCTACGCGGTGCACGGCTACCACGAAGTCCCGAACTACGCCGCCAGCCACGGCTGCCTGCGGACCTTCATCGCCGACCAGCCGCGGATCTACGAACAGCTTCACTTCGGCGAGTCGATCTTCGTCTTCTAGCGGCGCGTAGAGTGCGCATCGCATGACCGACCTGGACGCCGCCAAGCAGACGCTCGTCGCCGAACTGCGCGAGCACTCGCTGGTGATCGGCGAAGTGACCCTGGCGAGCGGGGCGACCGCCCAGTACTACGTCGACGCGCGGCGGACGCTGATGCGGCCGGGCGGGTTTCGGGCGGCGGGCGAGCTGATCGCGGCGGCGGCGCACGAGGTCGGCGCGACGGCGGTCGGCGGGCCGGCGACGGCGGCGATCGCGCCCTCCTGCGCGGCGCTCGCGGGGCCATCCGGGGACGACCTGGTCGCCTTCTTCGTCCGCGGCGAGAAAAAGCAGCACGGCTTGCAGCGCTGGGTCGAGGGGCCGGTCGAGCCGGGCGTCCGCTGCCTGGTGGTCGAGGACACGGTGACCACCGGCGGCTCGACCGCGAAGGCGATCGAACGCTGCCGCGAGGAGGGGCTCGAGATCGCCGGCGTGATCGCCGTGGTCGACCGCCTCGCGGGCGCGGCGGAGCGGATCGAAGCCGCCGCCGCGGCGCCCTTCCGCGCCCTCTGCACGATCGACGAGCTCTACCCCGAGCGGCCCGACCGCGCCTAGGCCGGAGCGCCCGTGCCCGCCGCTCCCGACGCCGTCGAGATCCGCGTCGTCGCCTGCCTGGTCGAGAAGCAGCGGACGACCCCGGACGCCTACCCGCTCTCGCTGAACTCCCTGCGGCTCGCCTGCAACCAGTCGACGAACCGCGACCCGGTCGTCGACTACGACGAGCAGACGGTCTCCGACGCCCTGCGGCGCACGGCGCTGCGCGGCTGGACGCGGCTGACCAGCGGGGCGGGATCGCGGGCGCGCAAGTACCGCCACCTGCTCGCCGACGCCCTGTCGGTCGAGGACCAGGACCTGGCGCTGCTGGCGGTCTTGATGCTGCGCGGCGCGCAGACGCCGGGTGAGCTGAAGCAGCGGACCGAGCGCTACTCCGGCGGCTTCGCCGACCTCGCCGCCGTCGGCGAGGGGCTCGAGCGGCTGATCGGGCGCGGCTACGTCATCCGCCATCCCCGCCGCCCGGGGCAGAAGGAGGACCGCTACGAGCAGGTGCTGGGCGGCGAGGACGCGGTCGAGATCGATCTTGGCGATCCCGTGCCTGAAGATGGGATGATCGCAGACGGAGCTCCCCCGCCCGCACCGTCGGTCGCCGACGAGACGGCGCGGCTCGACCGGCTGGAAGCCGACCTGCTCGACCTCAAGGGCGAGATCGCGCGCCTGCGCGAGGCGCTCGGCGACTGAGAGTCGCTAGCGGCGCGCCGACGCCCGGCGCGCCGCGGCCGATTCCAGCGGCAGGCCGGCGGAGCGCTGTCCGCCGGGGATCGAGGCGACCAGCAGCGTCCGCAGCTTGCCCCGTTCCTGCAGGATCTTCCGTCCCCCGGCCGAGAGCGGCAGCACGAAACGGTGCCAGCTTGCGCCGTTCAGGTGGAAGGTGCGCTGGGCGAGCGAGCGGGTCACGGCGTGGATCCGCGGCGGTTTGCGGCGGCGCGGGGTGGACACCTTGTAGGTGGTGCGGAGGCCGAGGTGGCCGGGGCATTCGAGCCCGGCGGGGAATTCGCAGGTGAGGTTGACGGCGATCCCGCTGCGGGTCGCGCGCAGGCCGGAGATGGTGATCGCGACCGGGATCGTCGTCGTCTTGCAGCCGAGCAGGCGGTTGCCGCCGAGCGCCACGTTGACCGCGTAGACGCAGATCGGCTCGGGGCCCGACTTGATCGTGTTGAAACGGACGTCGAAGCCGTGGTTCGGCCCGGCGGTCGTGTGGGTGGCGGCGACGTCGGTGCGGACGATGTTCGCGACCGGGCCCAGTTCGAAGGTTTCGACGCCTTTCTGGCCTTCGCGACCGCCGACGACGACGTTGATCGAGAGGACTTCGGCGGGCGAGTCGGGGTCGAACGCCCAGCCTTTCACCCGCACCTGGCCTTTGGCCGGGGCGCCGGTGAGTTCGAGCACCCCGATCGGGTCCGATTCACCGACCGCCGGCGTGCCGACCCCGACCGTCGCCCCGTCGACGTAGTTGCTGTCGATGTTGATCGTCGTGCCGCCCCAGGTCTCGTTATGGCCGCCGCGGAACTGGTGGATGCGCTGATGGTTGGGCCAGGCGGTCGAGGGGACCACGGTGTCGAGCGTGTTTTCGGCGCCGTTCCAGTTCGCGATCCAGATGTTGTCGGGGCTGGGGTAGGCGGTGCCGTACTGGGCGGCGAGGTCGGCGATCCCGGAGCCGCTGGAGGAGTAGACGCCGGAGACGTAGCCGAGTTCGTGGATCTTGTTCGTCCACGCTTCGAGGAAGGTGAGGACGGATTTGGTGGCGCTGGCGGTCGGCGAGTAGGACTCCATGTCGAAGTAGATCGGGCTGCCCGTGCCGATCCCGATCGCGATCGCCTCGGTCACCGCGTCTTCGGCCGCCGCCGCGCCCTGCGTGGCCGCCGCGACCGCGGTCAGCTTGGCGCAGCTGCTGCAGCTCGAGGTCGGCGCCTGCAGGCCGACGTAGGTCGGGATCAGGTGCCAGCCGGCGGTGGTCTGGGCGCTGACCCAGCTGGAGCTGAGGTTCGGCTGTGAGCAGGCGCTGTTTTCGCCGCCGATGTAGATGCCGACGCCGCGGAAGGGGGATTCGGCCCAGGCGGCCATCGCGCTGCTCGAGGGAGCGCTGCAGGTGTCGAAGCCGAGGCCGGTGAAGACCGAGCCGCTGACCGAGGCGGTCGCCGGGGGGTCGGTAGCGCGCGAGGCCGAGGCGCGGGCCGCGCGGGGACGAGCCTGGTTCGAGCCGACGACGATCGCCCGTCGCTTGCCGAGGATCGGCCCGGCTGGGCACCGCTGTTCGGCCGAGGGGCCGCCGAGGTAGACGACCCGGCGGTCGAGCCGCACGCAGGTCCGCGAGTGGGCGCCGACCCGGACCACCTTGTAGCCCTGCGGCACGTGGACCGCGTGGCCCTCGAACTGGACGCTGCGCCCGCCCGCGGCCTCGGCACGGCCCGCGCCGAGCGTCGCCGCAAAGGCGGCGAGGAGGACGAGGGCGGCGACCGGGAAATGGGCGCGCAGACGTATGCCGGGTCCGGAGATCACAGGCCTTGGTCATTAAACGGGTCTCGGCCGCCGAAGTTGCTGCGGCCCGGGGAACGGCAAGCTCGCTTGCCGACGATCGTCGCCGGCTACAGTTCCGTCCATGACGACGACGCCGAACGATTTCAACGCCGGAGTGATCGAGGAGTTCCGCGCCAACGGCGGTACCGCCGGGGGCATGTTCGAGGGCAAACCTCTGCTTCTCCTGCACAACGTGGGGGCGAAATCGGGGACGGAGTTCGTCACCCCGCTCGTCTATCTGGACGAGGGCGGCGAGTGGTTCATCTTCGCCTCCAAAGGAGGCGCGCCGAACAACCCGGGCTGGTTCCACAACCTGAAGGCGCGGCCCGCCGTCTCGATCGAGATCGGCGCCGACACCGTCGACGTCACCGCCGAGGAGGTCACCGGCGAGGAGCGCGACCGGATCTACGCGATCCAGTCCGAGCAGCAGCCGCAGTTCGCCGAATACGCGCAGAAGACCGACCGGAAGATCCCGGTCATCGCGCTGAAGCCGCGCGGCTAGCCCGGCCGCGAACGCGGCTTTCAGCTGCGCAGGTCGCCGATCCCGAGCGACCCGTCGGCGGGCGCCGGCGGCTCGGGCGCGGCGCCGTCCTCAGCGGACGCGCCGACGCTCGGATCGTCGAGGAAGTCGAGGCTGGGGACGAAGAAGAGGCTGCCGGTGTGGGCGGTGGAGAAGTCGAGGATGCGGTCGTGGGCCGCGCCGCTCTTGCCGAGGAACATGTTCTCCAGCATCTCCTCGGTGACCGCGGGGGTGCGGGCGTAGGCGATGTAGAAGGTGCCGAACTCGCCCGCGCCGACCCGGCCGAAGGGCATGTTGAAGCGCATGATCTGCAGCTCCTCGCCGTCCTCGTCCTCGATCACGTTGAGGGTCAGGTGCGAGTCGGGGGCCTTGTCCTCGTCGGCGAACTCGACGTCCTCGAGTTTGGTGCGGCCGAACGCCGCCTCCTGCTGCTCGACCGTGAGTGCGTTCCAGGCGTCGAGGTCGTGGCTGTACTTCTGCACGATCAGGTAGCTGCCGCCGGCGAAGGCCGGGTCTTCGTCGTCCTCGATCAGGACCGCCTCGGTGGCCTCGACCCCCTCCGGGTTCTCGGTCCCGTCGACGAAGCCGAGCAGGTCGCGCTCGTCGAAGGATTTGAAGCCGTGCACCTCGTCGATCACCCGCAGGTGCGGCCCGAGGCGGTTGCCGATCAGCCGCGCCAGTTCGAAGCACATGTCGAGCCGGTCGGCGCGGATGTGGAAGAAGAGGTCGCCGGGGGTCGCCGGGGCGGTGTGGCGGGCGCCCTTCAGCTCGCGGAAGGGATGC
>MKSH01000111.1:33045-34048 GCA_001898095.1 Solirubrobacterales bacterium 70-9
CCCAGAGCTCCGAGCCGATCCCGACGATGCAGCTCAGCCGCGCTTCCGGCGCCCGGAAGCCGACCGACCGGCGCAGCCCGCCGAGATCCGGCAGCAGTTCCTTCGCCACCTCCTCGCCGCCCTGGTCGACGCAGACGGTGAGGAAGATCGCCGACTCGGTGATCGGCGTGAGGATGTCCTGGGGACGGGCGTCGGCCACGTGCGTACGGTAGCCGTCTCCGTGTCCTCTCACCTCTCGATGGCGCCCTTGCGTGGATAGCTGTTACCTTCTGTTCAGCATCCCGACAGTCATTCAGATATCTGAACAAAGGTGACCACGATCCCATGACCACCACCGCCTCAACCAAGACCATCGAACACCGCATCGCGGGCGCCGCGACCGCCGGCGAGGGCACCCGGCGCTCGCCGGTCTGGAACCCCGCCACCGGCCAGGCCCAGGCCGAGGTCCTGCTCGCCGAGCCCGCCGACGTCGACCGCGCGGTGCAGGCGGCGAAGACCGCCTTCGAGACCTGGGGCAACATCTCGCTGGCGCAGCGTGCGCGCGTGATGTTCGCCTTCCGTGAGCTGGTCCACTCCCACGTCGACGAGCTGGCTCGGATCATCTCCGCCGAGCACGGCAAGGTCTTCGACGACGCCAAGGGCGAGGTGATCCGCGGGCTCGAGGTGGTCGAGTTCGCCTGCGGCATCCCCCACCTCCTCAAGGGCGAGTTCTCCGACCAGGTGTCGACCGATGTCGATACCCACTCCTTCCGCCAGCCGCTCGGCGTCTGCGCCGGGATCACCCCCTTCAACTTCCCGGCGATGGTGCCGATGTGGATGCACCCGATGGCGATCGCGTCCGGCAACACCTTCGTGCTGAAGCCCTCCGAGCGCGACCCCTCCGCCTCCGCCCTGATCGCCGACCTCTACGCCGAGGCGGGCCTCCCGGACGGTGTCTTCAACGTCGTGAACGGCGACAAGGTCGCGGTCGACGCGCTGCTCGACCACCCCGACGTCGCCGCCG
>MKSH01000111.1:34080-41511 GCA_001898095.1 Solirubrobacterales bacterium 70-9
TACGTGCACGGGCGGGCGACCGCCGCGGGCAAGCGCGTGCAGGCTCTCGGCGGGGCGAAGAACCACGCCGTCGTCCTCCCCGACGCCGACCTCGACTTCGCCACCAACCACTTGATCGCGGCTGGTTTCGGCTCGGCCGGCCAGCGCTGCATGGCGATCTCGGTGGCCGTGGCGGTCGGCGACGCGGGCGACGCCCTGGTCGAGCACCTCGAGCGCAAGGCGCGCGAGGTCAAGATTGGCCCCGGCGACCAGCCGGAGTCGGAAATGGGACCGGTGGTGACGCCGGAGGCGCGCGAGCGGATCACCGGCTACATCGGCGAGGGCGTCGAGGCCGGGGCGGTGGCCGTGGTCGACGGCCGCGAGCTGGAGGTCGACGGCGACGGCTTCTTCGTCGGCCCGACCCTCTTCGACAAGGTCGAGACCGAGATGTCGATCTACCGCGACGAGATCTTCGGGCCGGTCCTGGCGATCGTCCGCGTCGACACGCTCGACGCCGCGATCGAGCTGATCAACGAGAACAGCTTCGCCAACGGCACCGCCATTTTCACCTCCAGCGGCGGCGCCGCGCGCAAGTTCCAGCGCGAGGTGCAGGTCGGGATGATCGGCGTGAACGTGCCGATCCCGGTGCCGATGGCCTACTACTCGTTCGGCGGCTGGAAGGACTCGCTGTTCGGCGACCACCACATCCACGGCGCCGAGGGGATCCGCTTCTACACCCGGGCCAAGGCGGTCACCACGCGCTGGCCGGACGCCGGGCCGACCGAGCGCAACCTCTCGTTCCCGACCTCGGCCTAGGGCCGGGCTCTCTGTCCGCATTTACCCCCATATACGTGGGGTAAATGCGGACGGCGATTCAGGGGGCGCCGAGACCGCGCGAGATCTGGTCGGCGAGGCGTCGCAGTTCGTCCGCGTCGTCGGCCAGCTCGGCCTCCGAGCGGGCGCCTTTCGGCATGCTCACCGCGACCGCGCCGACGGCGGCGCCGGCGTCGTCGCGGACGGTCGCCCCGAGGCAGATCATCGCCGCCGCGGTCTCGCCGTCGTCGACCGCGTAACCCCGCTCGCGCACCGTCGCCAGTCGCTTCCGCAGCTCCGCCGGGGTCGAGATCGAGCTCGGGGTCAGCTGCTCGAGCTCCCCGGCGTCACGGTAGAGCTCGTCCAGCTCCGCCTCGTCCAGCGTGCTCAGCATCGCCAGGCCGCTGGCGGTGCAGTGGGCGGGCAGCCGCAGCCCGATCTCGTAGGCGACGCCGAGCGGGCTGGCGCCCGGGCGGCGGCCGACGTAGACCACGTCGCGACCGCGCAGCACCGAGCAGATCAGCGTCTGCGCGGGGAGGAAGCCGGACTCCGAGGTGACCCGCCCGAACTCGGAGAGCAGGTCGGTCTGGCCAAGGTAGGCGCGGCCCAGCTCAAGCACCTGCGGGCCGAGCCGGTAGGCGCCGTCGGCGTCGCGCAGCAGGAGCCCCGCCTCAAGCAGGCTGTTGCAGATCGCCAGCGTGCTGCTGCGCGGCATGTCCAGCCGCCGCGACAGCTCCGCCAGCGTCGCCGTCGGCGGCCCCGCGGCAAGGGCCTCGAGGATCCTCCCGGCGCGGAGGACCGAGGGGACCACCTGTCCGGTGGGGCCTTTGCTGGTGGTGGTCGCCATCCCAGCAGCGTAGCCATCGCGGCCCGGCGCGCTCGTGATGCGGGGTCGGTTCAAGGCAGGCTGTCGCCGTGGCCCAAGCCGCGGACGAACGATTCTTCCCAGCCGGTCGGCGCCCTGGCGCCCGGCGTCATTCGGAGCAGTGGCCGCCGTGGTTGCGCAGCGTTCCGTTGGGCATCACGGTGTCGCAGAAAGTCACGCCGCCGAGCTTGGCGCCGCCGAGCTGCGCCCCGGCCAGTACCGCGCCCCCGAGGTTGGCACCGCGGAGATCGGCCCCGCGCAGATCAGCGCCGGCGAAGTCCGAACCGTAGAAGTCCCCATCGGCCAGGGTCGCGCCGCGCAGGTCGGCCTTCTCGAAGGCGGCCGAGCGGCCGTCTGCCTTGGTCAGATCGGCCCCGCGCAGGTCGGCGCCGCTCATCACGGTCAGCCCCAGCAGGGCACCCCGCAGTGAGGCCCCGCGCAGGTTCGCGTCGACCACCGCGGTGGCGCCGAGGTTGGCGCCGTCGAACTTCGCCTTCGTCGCGTCCGCGTAGGCGAGCGAGCCGAGCGGGAAGCTCACTTCATGGAGGTCGGAGCCGTTCAGCTTCGCGTAGGCGAGGAAGGCGCCCTGCAGGCTCTTGCCTTTGAAGTTGGTGTGCGGGCATTTGGTGAAGGCCTCGATCTCACAGCCGCCGACCTTTTCGCCCGCCTGCACCTGGGTCCCCACCTGCAGCGCGTAGACGGCGGGGAACAGCGGGCTGCTCGAGGGGACGTCGATCGGCTTCGCGCCGGCAGGGCCGGGCCTGATCTGACCGGGGCAGAGGCCTTTGACCGGGTTGATCACCTTCCCGCTCGGCATCAGCGTGTTGCAGAAGTTGGAGCCGCTGAGGTCGGCGCCGCCCAGCCGCGACCCGGTGAAGTCGGCGTTGGTGAGATTCATTCCCCGCATGTCGGCACCCCGCATGTCGGTGCCGTTGATGTCCGAGTTGGAGAAGTCCATCCCCTGCATGTCGGCGCCGCGTAGGTCGGAGCCGATGATCGCGCCGAAGTAGCCGTCCGCGCCGACCAGCTTGGCGCCGCGCATGTCGGCGTTGGTGAAGCCGGCGAAGGTCATCGTCGCGCCGCTCAGGTTGGCGTTCCGCAGGTTCGCGTAGGCGAGCGAGGTGCCGATGAAGTTCACCTTGCTGAAGTCGGCCCCGGCGGCGCCGAGGAAGGACCCGAGCGAGACCACCAGTTCGCCGCCGCTGAGGTTGGCGCCGCTCAGCTTCGCGTAGGCGAGGTTGGCCGCGTTCAGCTTCGCCCCGGTCAGGTCGGCCGCCGGGCAGGAGGTCTCCGTCTCGATCGCGCAGGTCCCGACCTTCTGCCCGTAGGTGACCTGGGGCTCGGCCTGTGCCTTCAGCAGGAGGTAGTACGGATTGCCCGGGACCACCGGGACCGAGCTGGGCACCTTCGCCGCCCCGGCTGTCGCCGGCAGGGCGAGGAGGACGACGGTGAATGCAGCAAGGAGCAGGACGCGGGCACGAGATTTCAAGTCGTTCCTCCCCGGGAACTCGGTCAGACGTTGATTGCCTTGGGAACCCTATTCAAAAGCGGTCCCGCCGCTAACCGCGTGGCGATGCCCCGAGGTGGATTCGAACCACCGGCCTGTCCCTTAGGAGGGGACCGCTCTATCCAGCTGAGCTATCGGGGCCCGGGGCGGGATTGTGGCTGATACGGCGCGCGGCGTGGGCCCCGGCTAGCTCTCGGCGTCGGGCGTGGGCTCGTCCTCTTCGACGGCGGCGTAGAGGCTCTCGGCGGCGAGCTCCATGGCGCGGCGGCTCCAGAGCTTGACCTCCATGAAGACGTCGTCGCCGTAGGCCTCGAGGGCGTCGAGGGCGACCAGGGAGAAGCGGTCGCGGACGATCTCTTCCTGGTCGACGGTCTCGCCGTCGAGCTCGGCGGTGGCGGCGACGGCGCCGCGGACGAGGGGCCGTCCCCAGACGAGGGTGACGGCGCCCGCGCGGCCGTTCTCACCGCGCCAACGGCCGATCACGTCGTCGTTGAGGTCGATCTTCCAGTCCGGGTTGTCCTCGGCGAGGACGTCGGTGAAGTCGGCGGTGGCGCGGAAGCCGGAGGGGTCGCCGTCGCCCTCGGGGAGGTCGTAGGAGACGTGGCCGTAGAGCTCGAGGATGCCCTCCTCGCTCTCGGTGCGGGCCGAGCAGGGGACCCAGACGCGGCCGCCCCAGGCGCGCTCCGGGAACCAGTCGACCTCCTCCGGCACGGCCGCCCCGGCGGGCAGGTCGGCGATGTCGCTCACCGCGCCGACGAAGGCCTCGCGCAGGCGCGCCGAGAAGCGGCCGCCGGCGATGCCCTCCTGGCTCGTGTCGGCGATGAAGCGCGGGATCGGTCGCGGGTTGGGCGCCAAGGCCGACTGACCCTACACGCCGACCATGAACGCGCGGCCACAAGTGGCGTTCGCAGAAATGGCCGCATAGCGGCCGGAAGTGCGAACGCACTCGGGCTAGGCGGTCTGGGGGACGGCCTCGGGGCGGCCGCGCAGGAGGGTGAGCGCGGCGGTGCCGCCGGCGAAGCAGAGGCCGGCGCCGATCAGGAAGGCGACTTTGTAGCCGCTGGTCAGCGCGTCGGGCTGGCTCGTGCCGGCGGCGAGGAGGTCGTTGGTGTGGGACGTCGCGATCGTCGTCAGCACCGCCAGGCCGAGCGTGCCGCCGACCAGGCGCGAGGTGTTGACGACGCCCGAGGCCAGCCCGTTCTGGGCGGCGGGCACGCCTTTCACGGCGACGATCGTGGCCGGGACCAGGGACCAGCCGGTGCCGAGCGCGGCGAGCATGCCGCCGGGGAGGATCGCGACCTCGATGCCGCTGCTCGCGTCCACGGTCGCCAGTACGAGGAAGCCGATCGTCGCCAGCGACATGCCGATCGTCAGCGTCGTGCGGACGCCGAACCGGGCGACCAGCTTCGGCGCCGTGAAGGAGCCGCCGAAGACGAGCAGCGTCATCGGCAGGAAGGAGATGCCGGCGACCAGCGCGTCCTGGCCTTTCACTTCCTGCAGGTAGAGGGAGACGAAGTACCACATGCCGAACATCGCGGCAAAGAGGAGCGCGACGATCAGGTTGGCGGCGCGCAGGGTCGGCATCTTGAAGACGTCGAGCGGGATCAGCGGGTCGGCGGCGAGCTTGCCCTCGACCAGGGCGAAAAGGCCGAGCAGGACGATGCCGAGCGCCAGCGGGATCAGCACGCCGGAGGCGCCCCAGCCGAGCGAGTCGGTGCGGACGATGCCGTAGACGATCGCGGTGAGGCCGCCGCTGATCAGGACCGCACCGGGGAGGTCGAGCTTGCGCTCGTGGGCGACGGCGCCCTCGTGCGGGATCAGCCGGCGGCCGGCGAGCAGCACGGCGATGCCGACCGGGACGTTGATGATGAAGACGGCGGGCCAGTCGAAGCCCTGGGTGAGGGCGCCGCCGAGGAGGACGCCGGCGGTGCCGCCGACGCCGCCCATCGCGGCCCAGAGGCCGAGGGCGCGGTTGCGCTCGCTGCCCTCCTTGAAGGAGCCGGTGACGAGGGCGAGGCTGGCGGCGGAGACGATCGCGGCGCCGAAGCCCTGGACCGCGCGGGCGCCGATCAGGACGCCCTGGCCGTCGGCGACGGCGCAGCCGAGCGAGGCGAGGGAGAAGAGGCCGACGCCGATCAGGAAGACCCGGCGGCGGGGGATCAGGTCGGTGGCGCGGCCGGCGAGCATCAGGAAGCCGGCGAAGGTGAGCGTGTAGGCGTTGACCACCCACTGCAGGCCGGTGTCGGAGAAGCCGAGCGACTCGTGGATCTTCGGCAGCGCGACGTTGACGATCGAGATGTCGAGGATGACCATGAACTGCGCCAGGCAGATGGTCAGGAGCAGCGCGTCTTTCTGGAGTCTGCGCATAGTTCGATGGTCAACGTACCACAAAGTTTGATGATCGTCGTATCATGTGGCCCATGAGCTTCGAGATTCCCGATCGCGAGGAGATCGATCTCTCCCTGGTGCTGCACGCTCTGAGCGACCCGCAGCGCCGCGGGATCGTCGCCGAACTGGCCCTCAGCGAGGAGCCGCGCCCCTGCGGCAGCTTCGCCCCCGAGATCACCAAATCGACCCGCACCCACCACTTCCGGGTGCTGCGCGAGGCGGGCCTGGTCGAACAGTGGAAGGAGGGGACGAGCAAGATGAGCCGCCTCCGCCGCGACGACATCGACGCCCGCTTCCCCGGCTTGCTCGACTCGGTCTTGGCCGCCCCGGTCGTGATCTGACGTCGATCGACCAAGCAGGTCAAGGACGCAGGGAGCGAAGCGTGCTCTGCACGTGAGCGACCGAGGACGCAGAGATGCGCCGGGTCGAACGGCGTCAGAGGCACTCGCGCAGGTCTGACGCGGCCTGCTCCGGCGGGTAGATGTTGATGTCGACGCCGGTGCCGAGCTCGAAGCCGGCCTTGGTCGTCAGCCGCGGGGCGATGTCGACGTGCCAGTGGAACATCTCCGCGTCCTTCGGCGCCGTGCGCACCCAGAGGTTCAGCTCCGGCGGCTCGCCGAAGCGGGCGGCGAGGACCCGCATCGCGGTGGCGATCATCGCCGCGCCGCCGCCGTCCTCCTCGAAGCGCCCGACCTCGCGCCGCGGCACCACCCGCAGCTCGAACGGCGAGCGCGAGGCCCAGGGGCAGATCAGCACCGCCTCGTCGTCGATCGCCACCAGGCGGGACTTCCGGCGCACCTCCTCGACCAGCACGTCGGCCAGCAGCCCCGCCCCGGCCGTCCGTTCGCCGTAGGCGCCCGCCCGCTCGCGCTCGCGCGCCACCGCCGCGGGCACGAACGGCAGCGCGTAGAGCTGCGCGTGGGTGTGCTCGAGCGAGGCGCCCGCGCCGCCGCCCTCGTTCACGATCAGCTGCTGGTAGGAGGCATCGCGGTGGGACCGCATCCGCTCGCGCCAGGTCGCCACCGCGTCGGCGATCTCGGTGTCGTCGAGCTCGGCCATCGCGGTCACGTGGCGGGGCGAGTTGATCAGCACCTCGTGCGCCCCGGTCGCGGGCCGGGCGCCGAAGAGGTCCGGTTCGCCGCTCCGCCGCGAGGTCAGCAGCGGGTCGCCGCTGGAGGAGAACGAGCCCGCTTCCGCCTCCGGGCTGCCGGGAGGCCCGTCGTCGGGCGCCCCCAGCGCCGGGTAGAGGTTCGGCACCACGCGAGTCCGCCAGCCCGGCGTGTCGGGAGCGCTGCCGTCGGGGCGCAGCGCGTAGAGCTCGGGCGGCGTCTTGTCCTCGTTGCCCTCGCAGAACGGGCACCCGTCCGGGCCCTTCGGCTCCGAGCGCCGCGTGGTGAAGTTGTCCGGCCGCGCGGCGCGACCCGGGGCGAGGATCGTCCTCAGCCCACTCAGCTGGTCGATGCGGATCTCGGGTCCGGTGCTCAGGAGCGGGAGGGTGGCAGATCCGTGTCCTCGGGCGCGGCGACGCCGGGCGCCGGACGCCCACCCGTGTCGGGCGCCGCAGGCGCGTCGTCCTCGGGCGGGACCACGGGTCCCGGGCCGGGATCGGGCTCCGCCGGCAGCCCCGAGTCGGGCACGCCCGGCACCGGCTCGCCGCCACCGGGAGGGGCCGGCGCTTTCGGCCGCGGTTTCGACGGTTTCATCCCGCCGACGAACGGCTCCAGCACGTCCATCGGCAGCGGGAAGACCACCGTGGTGTTCTGGTTCGAGCCGATTTCCAGCAGCGTCTGCAGGTAGCGCAGCTGCAGCGAGGCCGGGTTGGTGCTGATGATGTCGGCCGCGTCGGTGAGCTTCTGGGCGGCCTGGAACTCGCCCTCGG
>MKSH01000111.1:41540-46812 GCA_001898095.1 Solirubrobacterales bacterium 70-9
CTGCATCTGGTCGGGGATCTCGACGTCCTTGATCTCCACCGCGGTGACCTTCACGCCCCATGGCTCGGTCGACTCGTCGATGATCTTCTGCAGGTCTTCGTTGAGGCGCTCGCGGTCGGCGAGCAGCTGGTCCAGCTCCGCCTTGCCGAGCACCGAGCGCAGCGCCGTCTGCGAGATCTGCGAGGTGGCGACGAGGTAGTTCTCGACCTCGACCACCGCGCGATTCTGGTCGACCACGCGGAAGTAGGCGACCGCGTTCACGCGGCAGGGCACGTTGTCGCGGGTGATCACCTCCTGCGGCGGGATGCTCAGCGTCACCGTCCGCAGCTCGACCTTGACCATCCGGTCGATCAGCGGGATCAGCAGGATCAGGCCCGGCCCCTTGGTGGCGATCAGCCGGCCGAGCCGGAAGATCACGCCGCGCTCGTACTCGCGCAGCACCCGCACCGAGAGCCCGACGCCGATCAGGGCGAAAAGGATGATGACGATGACGACGGCACCGACTGCGGCCATTCAGCTCGCTCCTTGATTGGTGGCGTTGGAGACCTGGGACTGCCCGGCTGGGGTGGCGGGCCGCACCACGAGCGTCAGCCCGTCGACCGCCTCCACGGTGACTCTATCCCCGAAACGGACCGGCTCCACACCGTCGACCAGTCGCGCCGACCACAGCGTGCCGCGCATGAACGCCTTGCCGGTCGGGTCGATCGCCGAGCGCGCCTCCGCCTCGCCGCCGACCATTTCCTCGGTCCCCGCCCGTTTCGGCAGCTTGCGGGTGGTGCGGAGGACTTTGCGGGTGATGAAGAAGAAGCTGATCGCGGAGAGGACCGCGAGGGTGATCAGCGCGCCGCCGATCCAGTCCGCGGCGCTGTCGGAGGAATCGAGCGCGAGGATCCCGCCGACCACCAGCCCGGCGATCCCGAGCGCCGCGAGGATCCCGCCAGTCGGCAGCAACAGCTCCGCCGCCAGCAACCCGATCCCGATCAAGGCGATGACGACGAACGCTTCCATGCCTTGATTATGCGCCTTCCAGCGCGTAGCGCTTGATGTCTTCTTCCAGATCGGACTCGTGCGCGTACTGGCCGAGCTTCACGTAGACGAGTTCGCCCTTGGCGTTGTAGAAGGCGGTGTCGGGCGGGCCGCTGGCCTTCAGCGAGGCGGCGTAGTCGAAGCCCGTTTCGTAGTAGCTCGGATACGGGACCGGGTTGTCCGCGAGCCACTTTTCCGCTTCCTTTTCGGAATCTTCGGAATCGGCGCCGAGGAACGCCACTTTCTTGCCCCATTTCGCCGAGGCTTCCTGGAACATCGGGAACTCGTAGCGGCAGGGACCGCACCAGGACGCCCAGACGTTGACGACCGCCGGATAGCCGAGTTCGCCGATCCGCTTTTCCAGCGCGTCCTTGCCTCCGGGCAGCACCCGGTTGGCTTCGCCGTAGAGCTTCGCCAGCGGCGCCGGGGCGCCTTTCAGCGCGGTTTCGTAGTCGGGATGGGTGGAGTTGCCCCCGCCCGAGGAGCCGCAGCCCGCCACGAACGCGACCAAGGCGAGACCCGCGAACAGCCCGAGTGCCAGTGTGATCCGCCGTCTCATCCGCTCCGTGATTACAATACGAATACGTTCGGTTCGCGGTTCGCGGACCTCATGAGTTCTCGGGGGGACGTACCTAGCGGCTTCCCGTAACCCTCGTTCCACTCGCCCGGCGGTCGCCCAGTCTGTTGCGCCCGGGGGCAGACACCCAAAGCCTTCTATGGCCAATACCACCGATGTTGCCGCTGGCGCGGCAGTCCCAAGTAGCGCCGATATCGAGCGTGCGTCCGAGTTCGCCCGCGAGCCGTTCCTGCTCGACGGCGAGGGACCCGAGGCGCTCGCTCCCGGCACCGCCCGGCGCGAGGCGCTCGACCACGCGCTGAAGGAGATCGACGGCGGCGCGAGCGAGCCCTCGATCGAGTGGCGCCGCAACTACTCGCTGCTGCTCGGGCTGGAGCGCTTCCTCGCCACCGACACGCCGACCCTGCGCGACGGCGCCGAACTCTCCCCGCACCAGGTCGACGCGCTGGCCGGCACGCTGGCCGAGCTGATGGCCCAGCAGCAGGTCGGCTCGGCCGCGGCCGGCGATACGGGAGCGGGCGAAGCGGGGATCGACGAGCCCGAGACCGACGAAGTGGAGATCGTCGACGACGCCGCGCCGGAAGGCGAGGAGGAAGACGAAGCTCCCGACGAGGCCGAGGACGAGGAGCCGCAGGACTGGGCCGAAGCGGCCCCCGACGACGAAGACGAGGTGGTCGAGGAGGCCGCCGAAGACCCGGGCGCGGCGCGCCGCTTCTGGTTCGAGCACGCGACCGGCGCGGGCAAGACCGTCGCCGCGGTCGGCTTCATCGAGGCGACCCGCACCGGGGGCGTCCTGATCCTCACCCACCGCCGCAACCTGGTCGACCAGTTCATCGGCGAGATCTCCGACCGCGGTTACAAGGAGCGCCTGCGCCCGCCGCTGCTCGGCAATCGCGACGACGCCGAAGGCCCGGTCACGGTCGAGACCTACCAGTGGTTCGTCCGCAACCACAAGAAAGTCTCCGACGCCTACTCGGTGGTCATCTGCGACGAGGCGCACACCGCGCTGGGCGAGAAAACCAGCGCCTGCATCCGCGCCTGGCCCGGCCCCGTCTTCATCGGGATGACCGCGACCGGCGCGCTGATCGCCCGCCACGTCGCCGACCTCTTCCCGACCCAGACCTCGCGCTTCGACCTCGCCCAGGCGGCCCGCCGCGGCGTCATCTCGCCGCTGCGCTGCCTGCGGATCCCGCCCGGCCCGGGCGTGCGCACGATCGCCAAGGTGCCGCTGCGCAAAGGCGAGGTCGACCAGGACTTCGACCAGGAGGAGCTGGCGGCGCTGCTCGACCAAGGCCCGTTCAACTTCGCGATCGCCGACCTCTACAAGTCGCGCTTCCGCAAAACGCCGGGCGTCCTCTACACGGCGGGCGTCCAGCACGCCCACAACGTGGCGGAAGCGTTCCGCGCGGTCGGGATCAACGCCCAGGCGGTCTCCGGGCAGACGCCGAAGCGCGAACTGGCCGACATCCTTGCCGCCTTCGAACGCGGCGACGTCGACGTGCTCTGCAACGCGCAGCTGCTCGCCGAGGGTTGGAACAGCCCGCGGGCGACGATCTGCATGCACCTGGCGCCGACCGCCTCGCGGCGGATCTACCAGCAGCGGGTCGGTCGCGTGACCCGGCGCGCGCCGGGCAAGGAGGCGGGCCTGGTGATCGACTTCGTCCACCCGGCGACGACCCACGACGAGACGATCGTCACCCTGCACAGCCTGCTCGACCGCGACGTCTACCGCGGCGGCGCGATCGTGGTCGGGCCGGTGCGCCGCGGCCGCGGTCGCAAGGTGCGGGTGGAGCGGCGGATCGTCCCGGTCTCCGACGTCGAGGAGAAACGGATGGAGGTCCTCGAACGGGAGATCTGGCGGATCGCGGTCGAGAACCTCGACTACCCGGAGCAGCACGCCTGGGCGGCGCTGGCCGGGGCGCGGGTGAACACGCAGGGCTGGCGGCGCGCCCGCGCGATGCTGCAGAACGACCGCACCAAAGAGCTCCGTCGCCGCTTCCTGCTCACCTGCGTGCAGCGCAACCGCAACGCGCAGCTGCGGCTGAAAGCGCTGGGGGAGATCGCCGACCTCGGCGACGCCGACGCCTTCGACGACGCGATCGACATCGTCGGCACCTGGAGCCGCGAGGACAAACGGGCGGGGACGAAGACGATGCTGCAGGCGCTGATCGACAAACGGATCGGGCGCCGGGACCAGGCGCAGGCGTGGGTCTGGCGGCTCGCCGGCTACACGCGGGAACTGCACGAGGAGTACGCGGTGCAGCGCTGGCCGGAGACGAAGCGGCTGCTCGGCCTGCTGGTCAACTCGAGCGGGCGGGCCCACGGGCGCAACGCCCGCCGGCTGGTCCACGCGGCGCGCAAACAGGATCGCCGGCTGGCGGTGGCGCTGCTTGCCGCGGCGGTCTCGCACACGCCGGAGGGCGAGGAGGGGCTGCGCGGGGCGCGGATGCGGATGGCTCGGAAACCGTCGGCCGTCGCCCGCGAGCTGCTGCGGAACTTCCCCAAAGGCGGCAAGCGCCGGCGCAAGCGCAACAAGCGCGGCGGCGGCAACGGCGACGGGGAGAACGGCGAGAACGGCTCGGCGGCGGAGGCGCTGCAGAACGGGACCGCCGAGGAGATGCTCGACGGCGACGGGATCGAGGCCGAGGGCTCGAGCAACGGCGGCGCGCCGGAGGACGGCGAGGGCGACGCGGCCGCGCGGAAGCGCAAACGGAGCCGGCGGCGCAAAGCGAGGGCGGACGCGCGCGACGCCGCCGAGGGCGACGCGAGCGCCGAGGGCGACGCCGGGGACCTGAGCGCTGCGAGCGACACCGGTGACGCTGACGCCAAGGCCGGCGGTGCGGCCGGCGGCGACGACGAGCCCGCCGAGAAACCCAAACGCGCTCGCCGCCGCAAAACGACGAAAGCTGGGCAGGACGAGGACGGCGGTGCTGCGCCGACGGGCGACGGCGAGGTCCCGGCCGACGGCGAGTCGTCGGCGGACGCGGAGCCGAAGCCGGCGAAACGCAAAGCCGCGAAGGCGAAAACGGCGAAAACCGACGCGGACAAACCTAAAGCCGCGAAAGCCAAAGCGAGCAAAGCGAAAACGGCGAGAGCCAAAGCAGCGGCGAAACCGAAAGCCAAAGCAGCGGCGAAACCGAAAGCCAAACGGAAACCGAAAGCGGCGAAAGCGAAAGCCGCCGCGGACGACGGCTCAGAAAGCGGTCAGATGCACATCGCCGGCACCGAGGGCGATGCTGTCGCCGTCGGCGAGTCGGACGATTAGGTAGCCGCGCTCGTCGATTCCTTCGGCGACGCCGGAGCCCTGTTCCCAGGTGACGTCGCGCCCGCGGAGGGCGTCGCGAGTGCGCCACTCGGTGAGGATCTGATCGGAGTCGGCGTCGATCCAGCGGGTCAGGGCTGAGCTCAGGGAAGCCGACGCCTCGCTCGCCCAACCGGCCCTCATCTCGTCTTGGCGGTCATGAGGGCCGGGTGGGCGATTGGCGCACAGGGAGATCGCGCGGGTTCGCAGGTCCTGCGGGAACTCGTTTTCGGCGATCGTCAAGTTGAGGCCCACGCCGAGGACCGCCCAGCCGTCTTGGGGGCGGGCCTCGATCAGGATGCCCGCCAGCTTGCGGCCCTCGAGGTGGATGTCGTTGGGCCACTTCACCTTGCACGCGATGCCGGGGC
>MKSH01000111.1:46965-49074 GCA_001898095.1 Solirubrobacterales bacterium 70-9
TTCACGCGCGACGGTGTTCGTCGACCCGACCCGCGCGAAGTGACGGTGCGGGGAGCCGAAGGGTGTGGAGAGAAACTCGGTCATAGACCGAGTAAGTCTCCACGGTCGCTCACCTCAGTGGGTGGCGGCGTCGGCGAGGAGGGCGGCGAGCAGGCCGGTGACGTCGTGGGGGTCGGCCTCGACCGCAACCTCGAGGTCGGCGTCGCGGACCGTGGCGCTGGTCACCGGGCCGATCGAGACGATGCGGGCCGCCGGCGGGAAGCGGTCGCCGAGCGCGTCGGCGAGGTTCTTCACCGTCGAGGAGGAGGTGAAGGTGACGTAGTCGGCGGCCTGGGCAGCCTCGATCGCCTTCTCGTCGGGGGTCTCGCGGACCGTCTCGTAGAGGGCGACGACGTCGACCTCGGCCCCGCGGTCCTTCAGCGCGTCGGGGAGGACGTCGCGGGCCTCGGCGGCGCGGGCGACGAGGACCTTCTTGCCCGCGACCTCGACGCCCGCAAGTGCTTCGACCAGTGCCTCGGCGACGAAGCGCTCGGGGATCACGTCGGCGGCGACGCCGTGGGCGGCGAGCGCGCGGGCGGTGCCGGGGCCGATCGCCGCCACCGTCGCCCCGGACAGGGCGCGGCCGTCGCGGCCCGCGGCGGCGAGGGCATCGAAGAGGAGGTTCGCGCCGTTCGGGCTGGTGATGCAGACGAGGTCGTAGTCGGCGATCGCGGTCGCCGCGGCGCGGACCTCGGCGGTGTCGATCCTCGACTCGATCCGGATCGCGGGGAGCTCGACCACGGTGGCGCCGAGGCCGCGGAGGGTCGCCGCCAGGCCGCTCGCCTGGGCGCGGGCGCGGGTGACGACCACGGTGCGGCCGTGCAGCGGGCGGCGCTCCAGCCAGGCGATCGCCTCGCGGCGCGCGGCGACATCGCCGACCACGATCAACGCCGGCGCCTTCACCGCCTCGCGCTCGACCGTCGCGGCGATCGTGCCGAGGGTGGCGCTCACGGTGCGTTGTCCCGGCCAGGTGCCGCGTTCGACCGCCGCCGCGGGCTCGTCGGGGCTGCGCCCGGCGGCGATCAGCGCCGACGCGTTCTCGCCGAGGCGTTTCACGCCCATGTAGAAGACGAGGGTGCCGGGGAAGGAGGCGAGGGCGTCCCAGTCGAGGGCGGTCTCGGCCTTCTCCGGGTCCTCGTGGCCGGTGACGAAGGCCACGGCGGACGCATCGTCGCGGTGGGTGACCGGGATCCCGGCGTAGGCGGTGGCGGCGACTCCCGCGGTGACCCCGGGGACTACCTCGAATTCGACGCCCGCCTCGCGCAGCGCTTCGCCCTCCTCGGCGCCGCGGCCGAAGACGAACGGATCGCCGCCCTTCAACCGCACGACGCTGCGCCCGGCGCGGGCCGCCTCGATCAGTCGCTCGCCGATCTCCTCCTGCGGCACCGAGGGGACGCCCGGCTGCTTGCCGACGTAGATCAGCTCCGCGTCCTCGCGCGCCCCGTCGAGCGCCCCCGGCGGGATCAGCCGGTCGTAGTAGATCGCGTCCGCCTCGGCGATCAGCTCCAGCGAGCGCCGCGTCATCAGCCCCGGATCCCCCGGCCCAGCCCCGACCAGGTACACGACCCCGCCCCGCGCCCTCACACCGAACCCCCGCGTTGATGGGCCGAAAAGCGCTCTATATCAGCGCTTTTCGGCCCATCAACATCGTGGGGCGGGGGAGGGGTGGAGGCTTTCATGAGGCCTCTGCGGCGCGGGCGAGGAGGTCGGGGGCGCCGGCGCTTGCGAGGCGCTCGGCCAGGGCAGTGCCGGCGGCCGTCGGGTCGGAGGCGGCGGCCTCGATCTCGTCGCGGATCCACTCGCTGCCGTCGGGGAGGCCGACGAAGGCTCCGATCCGCAGGGAGTCGCCATCGATCTTGGCGTGGACGCCGATCGGGGTCGAGCAGTCGGCGTCGAGGCGGGTGAAGCAGGCGCGCTCGGCCCGGAGCCGGGCGAAGGCGCCCGCGTCGTTGATCGCCCGCACCGCCGCCGCGGTCTCCTCGTCGCCCGCCCGGACCTGGACGGCCAGGGCTCCCTGGCCCGCCGCCGGGACCATCCGGTCGGCCGGCACCCGGAAGCCGATCTCGCCCT
>MKSH01000111.1:49454-49697 GCA_001898095.1 Solirubrobacterales bacterium 70-9
ATCCCCGCCTGGGTCAGGGCGAGTTGGCTGCTTCGAGTGGCGATCCGCAGCGCCAAGGCCGCGGCTCAGCCCTGGCCGGGGCGCAGCTCGGTGACCTTGCCCGCCGCGTCGGCCTCCGACTCGACCTCGGTCTCGACGTCGAGCCCGAACAGCTCGCGCAGCGCGCTCACGTACTGGTAGGCGTCGTCGTGGCCGGCAGCGCGGCGAATTCTGCGGGTCGGCTCGTGCAGGATCCGCGAGGCG
>MKSH01000112.1:0-8416 GCA_001898095.1 Solirubrobacterales bacterium 70-9
GCAAGGGCGTGCTCGCCGGGTCCAACGCGGCCCAGGTCGAGCGCACGGTGCGGATCCTCGACGAGCTCTCGCTGGAGCCGGCGACCCCCGACGAGGCGCGCGAGATCCTCGGGCTCAAGGGCGCCGCGAAGACCTCGATCCCGGAGCCCTCTTGAGCCCCGATGCCGCCGGCGGCGGGCCCGGCCACGGCGGCGCCCAGGTCGAGGGCGACGTCCTCGCGGAGTACATCGCGAAGTACTCCAACTGGGGACGCTGGGGCGACGGCGACGAGCGCGGCACCACCAACCTGATCACCCGCGGGATCGTCCGCGACGCCGCCCGCGCGGTGGAGCTCGGCCAGGTCGTCGGGCTCGGCCTCCCCTTCGACCTCGACGGTCCCCAGACCGGCTACCTCGGCCGCCACAACTGCCTGCGCTACTCGACCCTGACCGGCGCCGAACACGCCGCCGGCGAGCAGCGCCTGCTCGGCAAACCGATCCCCCGCGGGGTCGGCTACGCCGACGACACCGTCGTCCTGCCGCTCCAGTCGGCCACCCACTGGGACGCCCTCTCCCACGTCTTCCACGAAGGCCGCATGTACAACGACCGCCGCGCCGCCACCGTCACCGCCCAGGGCGCGCCCGCCTGCGACGCGGTCGCCCTCCGCGACACCCTGGTCGGCCGCGCCGTCCTGCTCGACTTCCCCCGCGCCCAGGGAGTCGAGTGGCTCCCCGACGGCCACGCAATCGACATCGACCAGCTCGACGCCGCGGTCGAGTTCGCCGGCACCGAGATCCGCGAGGGCGACATCGTCCTCCTGCGCACCGGGATGCTCGCCCGCTGCCGGGTCGAGGGCTGGGGCATGTACGCGGGCGGCGACGCCCCCGGCCTCAGCTTCTACACGCTGCCCTGGCTGGCCGGGCACGGCGTCGCCGCGGTCGCCTCCGACACCTGGGGCGTCGAGGTCCGGCCCAACGAGCTGCCCGACAGCTTCCAGCCCTTCCACATCCCCGCCGTCGTCTACATGGGCCTGCTGCTGGGCGAGATGTTCGACTTCGAGCGGCTGGCCGAGGCCTGCGCCGAAGCGGGCCGCCACGAGGTCTTCTTCTCCGCCCCGCCGATCGGCGTCACCGGTTCCTGCGGTGCCCCTCCCGGCCCCACGGCGGTGCTCTAGTGGCCGCCGACACGCCGCCGGTCCGCGGGGCGGGCGCCGAACCGGAGCTCGAGCACCCCTTCCCCGGCATCAGCCGGCGCACCAACCACACCGAGCAGGCGACGGTGAGTTCCTACTCCTTCGAGCCCGCCGCCCGCTTCCCGATCCACACCCACCCCGAGGAGCAGATCACCGTCGTCCTCGAGGGCACCGTCGTCTTCGAGGTCGAGGGCGAGCGCCACGAGCTCGGCCCCGGCGAGACCTACGCGGTCGCCGCCGACCTCGAGCACGGCCTCCAGGCCGGCCCCGACGGAGCCCGTTTCCTCGCCGTCGTCGTCCCCCGGCGCAGCGGCTCCGACGCCTACGAGATCAAAGGAGAGCAGTAGATGAGCATCGAGTCCGTCAACCCGGCCACCGGCGAGCAGGTCGCCACCTTTGACGCATTCTCCCCCGAGCAGGTCGAGGCAGCGCTGCGGCTCTCGGAGGAGACCTTCCGCGAGTGGCGCCGCCGGCCGGTCGCCGAGCGGGCCGCGCTCTTCGGCGAGTTGGCGAAGACGCTGCGGGCGAACGCCGACGAGCTGGCCGGGCTGGTCACCCTGGAGATGGGCAAGATCCTCGCCGAGTCGAAGGCCGAAGTGGAGAAGTGCGCGGTCTTCTGCGACTACATCGCCGAGCGCGGGCCGGACCTCTTGGCGCCGCGGGCGATCGAGGGCGGCAACGACGAGAACTACGTCCGCTTCGAGCCGCTGGGGACGATCCTCGCGGTGATGCCCTGGAACTTCCCCTACGTCCAGGTCTTCCGCTTCGCCCCGGCGGCGCTCACCGCGGGCAACGTCGCGGTGCTGAAGCACGCCTCCAACGTGCCCCAGTGCGCGATCGCGATCGAGCGCATGTTCAGCGAGGCGGGCTTCCCCGACGGCGTCTTCCAGACCCTGCTGGTCGGGCCGCGCGCGGTCGAGGGGATCATCGCCGACCGCCGCGTCCGCGGCGTCACCCTGACCGGCTCCGACCTCGCCGGCTCCAAGGTCGCCGCGCTCGCCGGGCGCGAGCTGAAGACCGCGGTGATGGAGCTCGGCGGCTCCGATCCGTTCGTCGTCCTCGACGACGCAGATATAGATCTCGCGGTCAAGGAAGGAACCCGGGCGCGCAACATCAACGCGGGCCAGGCCTGCATCTCGGCGAAGCGCTTCATCGTCGCCGATCAGGTCGCCGACGAGTTCGAGTCGAAGCTGGCCGAGTCGATCGGTTCGCTTGTCGTCGGCGACCCGACCGACCCGGCGACCCAGGTCGGTCCGCTCGCCCGCCCCGACCTGGTCGACACCCTGCGCGAGCAGGTCGAGGAGTCGATCGCCGCCGGCGCCACCACGCTGGTCGGCGGCTTCGAGCACGGCGGCCCCGGCTCCTTCGTCGACCCGCTGGTGCTGACCGGGGTCGAGCCGGAGATGCGGGTCTTCCGCGAGGAGACCTTCGGCCCGGTCGCCGCGGTCGTGCGGGTACCCGACGAGGCGGCGGCGATCGACGCCGCCAACGACTCCGACTTCGGCCTCGGCGCCTCCGTCTTCAGCCAGGACGTCGAGCGGGCGAAGCGGGTCGCGGCGGAGATCGACGCGGGGATGATCTTCATCAACACGATCGTCGTCTCCGATCCCCGCCTGCCCTTCGGCGGCGTGAAACGCAGCGGCTTCGGGCGCGAGCTCGGCGAGTGGGGCGTGCTCGAGTTCGTCGACGTGAAGTCGGTGGCAGTGGTGGCGCCATGACTCAGGCGGGGCGCGATTCCGAGGGGGACCCGGCGGAACAACAGCGGGGAGGTTCCGGCGGGTCCCCCTCGGAATCGCGCCTCACGGGGGGCGTGGTGTTCCTCAGCGGGGCGAATCGCGGACTGGGGCGGGTGCTCGCCGAGATGCTTCTCGCCAACGATGTCGCGAGGCTCTACGCCGCCGCCCGCAACCCCGACGCGTTGGACGAGGTCGTCGCCCTCGACCCCGACCGGGTCGTCCCCGTCGCCCTCGACACCACCGACCACGACGCGGTCGACGCCGCCGCGGCGCTGGCCGGCGACACCACGGTCCTGATCAACAACGCGGGCGCCGCCGCCTTCGCCCCCGGCCTCACCGCGCCGCCCGACGATGTCGCCCGCGAGATGGCGACGAACTTCGGCGGCACCTACGCGATGGTCCGCGCCTTCGCCCCGGTGATCGAGGGAAACGGCGGCGGGGCGATCGTGAACGTCCTCTCGATGGCCGGCCTCGCCGCGATCCCGCCGCTGACCGGCTACTCGGCCTCGAAGGCCGCCGCCCATTCGATGACCCAGGCGGTCCGCGCCGAACTGCGCCCGCGCGGGGTCAGCGTCCACGGCGTCTACCCGGCCGGGATCGGCACCGAGATGCTCGCCCATCCCTCGATCCCCCACTCCTCCCCGCAGGAGGTCGCCGCCGGCATCCTCGCCGGGGTCGAGGCCGGCGACGAGGACATCTTCCCCTGCGCCCTCTCCAGCGCCGAGGCCGAGGTCTGGCGCGTCGATCCGAAGGGCCTGGAGCGCCAACACACCAGCCACTGAGCGGCCCGGCTACCCAGCGGGCCATCTAGGGTGGGCGGGATGCCCAGCGCCCCCCCTCGCGTCGCCGTCATCGACATCGGCTCCAACTCGACCCGGCTGCTCGTCGCCGACGTCGCCGACGGGCGGGTGACCCCGATCGAGCGGCGCAGCACCGTGACCCGGCTCGGCCGCGGCGTCGACCTCAGCGGCCGGCTCGCCGCCGAGGCGATCGAGGCTGCCTGCGCCGCCATCGACCCCTACGTCGCCACGCTGCAGGAGCTGGGCGCCGAACGGATCGACGCGATCGCCACCAGCGCCGTCCGCGACGCCGAGAACGGCAGCGCCTTCGTCGCCGAGCTGCGCGAGCGCTTCGCCCTCTCCGCCCGCGTCCTCGGCGGCGAGGAAGAGGCCCGGCTCACCTACCTCGGCGCCACCTCCGAGCACTCGCCCGAGGTCCCGACCCTGGTGATCGACATCGGCGGCGGCTCGACCGAGCTGATCGTCGGCAAGCGCCGCGAGATCGAGTGGCACGTCTCGCTGCAGGCCGGCGTCGTCCGCCATACCGAGCGCCACCTGCCCTCCGACCCGCCGACCCCGGTGGAGCTGGAAGCGGTGGCCATCGACCTGCGCGGGCTGATCGAAGCAGCGACCGCCGAGGCGCCCGGCGCGGTCGAGGGGATCGCCGTGGCGGGAACGCCGACCTCGCTGGCGGCGATCGAGCTGGGGCTCGTGCCCTACGACCCGAAACGCGTCCACGGCCACGTGCTCGAGCTGCCCAGTATCCAGCGCATGCTGTCCCAGCTGGCATCGGCGCCGCTGGCCGAGCGGGTCGAGATCCCAGGCCTCCACGCCGACCGCGCCCCGACCATCGTCGCCGGCGTCGTCACCCTCGTCGAGATCATGCGTGCCTTCGATCTGGGCCGCATCACCGTGTCCGAGCACGACATTTTGTACGGAGCGGCGATTGCGTTAGCGGATTCCATTTAAGTACAATGTCACCGCGGTCGGGATAGTCGACAGTACCGGATGGACACTGGCTGTTCAGCCAACGGGACAAACGGGTGGTTTGGGGGATTCAACCCCCACAAATGGCCTACCCGTCTACCTAATTTTTGGTACTCCACGCACGAAGCGGTGGACAAATCCCTCACGCCCTGGCAATACTTCTAGGACCGGGGACGAGGAGGGGTTCGCCTCACCTTGCCCTTGGCATAGGGCTTGGGCGATTGCCGCATCATGGCGCCTCCCGCCGTCTGAGCCCGTCAAAAAAGGGTCCCTGAAGACGTACCCCTGCCCGTCCTGAGGGATCCGCGCGGATCGCCCGTCATATGACGGGCGATTCTCGTTTTATGGCCCTTCCGAACCGACTTCAGCGGACGGGCGGGGCGCGGGGACGGCGAGGGACCCGGCCCTCTCGGAGGCGGCCCGGGCAGGCTGCCCGCTTGCCTCCGAGAGGGCCGGGTGTCGGGAGGACGGCGGGGATGCGGTCGCGGGCGGGGGATCGGCGGAGGGTGCGGGTGCGCGCCGGTCCCGACGGGGAGAAGCGCGGGAGGCGCGCGCGGGAGGCGCCGAACTCCGCGGAGTCGTGCGGAACTCCACGTTCCCTAAGGAGGTTCCGAGGCCCTGAGTGAGTTGAACACACCAGGGTGTGCTCAACTCACTCAGGGCATCCCGGCGCGCCCCGAGGTCGACCTTCTCCGGGCTCCGGCATGGAGAAGGTCGAGGGGGCGGCGGAGGTACCGGTCACGGCCCGATCTCGGGCGGGAGTCGGGACGAAGGCGTCGGGAAGGGGCGCCGGGGACGGCGGGGTGCGCACTTCCCTCGGGAGACGTCACGTCCCCGCCCCGATCCCTCGCGGCTCCCCCCGGATCCATACCGATCCCCCGCAGGTCCTCCGCATCCGGGCGTCTCGGAGGCGGCCACAGCCTGCCCGGGTCGCCTCCGAGACGCCCAGGCCTCCCGTCCCCGGCCTCCGGGGCCTGAAGCATCGCCCGTCCCCGGCCGCAGGGAAAAGAACCCTTCCCCGTCCCCAGGCGACCGCACCCCTACGCCAGGTTCGATTTCCGCGGGTAGACGACCTCGGGGTCGGTGATCACGTTGACCAAGGTCGGCACGCCGGAGGAGAAGGCCTTCTCCAGCGCCGGGCGCAACTCGTCGGGCTCGCGGACGATCACACCCTCGCAGCCGAGCGTCTCGACCAGCTCGTCGTAGCGCGTTTCCGGCCGCAGTTCGGCGGCGACGGAGTAGCCGTAGAGGAACTTCATCGGGTGGTGCTCAAGCGCCCAGATCCCGTTGTTGCCCATCACCCCGACGACGCCGAGGCCGTGGCGGGACATCGTCTCGAACTCCATCCCGGCGAAGCCGAAGGCGCCGTCGCCGAGCAGCAGGCAGACCTGTTTGTCGGGGTTGGCGACTTTGGCGCCGATCGCCTGGCCGGGGCCGGCGCCGAGGCAGCCGAACGGGCCCGGGTCCATCCAGCAACCCGGCTCGTAGGTGTTGATGTGGCGGCCCGCGTAGGAGACGAAGTCACCGCCGTCGCCGACCACCACCGCGTCGCGGTCGAGCACCCGGTCCAGTTCGCGGTAGATCCGCACCGGATGGAGCGGCGCCCGCGGGTCGTCGAGCTGCTCGCGCTCCTTCTCCCGCGCCTCCGCCTCGACGTTGGTCAGCTGCTCGACCCAGGGCTTCGACCGCTGCCCCTCCCCCGCCGCCGCGGCGATCGCGGCCAGCCCGGCGGCGACGTCGCCGACCAGGTCGAGGTCGGGCAGCCGGTTCGCGGTCAGGGCGTTCGGCGCCACGTCGAGGCGGACGATCTTCGTCTCCTCGCCGAAGCTGCCGCCGAAGCCGAGCCGGAAGTCCATCGGCACGCCGACCACGAGGGCGACGTCGGCGCCCTGCAGCGCGGTCGAGCGGGCACGGCTGAAGGAGAGGTCGTGGTCGGCCGGGACGCAGCCGCGGCCGAGCCCGTTGAGGAAGACCGGGATGCCGAGCGCCTCGGCCAGCGCCCGCAGCTCGTTCTCGCCGCGCGCCCAGTAGAGGCCGGTGCCGGCCATGATCACCGGCCGCTCGGCGTTCGCCAGCAACGCCGCCGCCTCCTCGACCCCCTGCGGGGCGGTCGCGGCGGGGAAGTCCGGCACCGCGGGAACCTCGAACTCGGCCTCCGAGAAGACGACGTCCATCGGGTAGTCGACGAAGGTCGGGCCGCTCGGCGCGGTGGCCGCGGCGTCGAGGGCGGCGGCGGTCATCGCGGCGATCTCGTCGGTCTCCTTCGCCGTCGCCGCCGACTTGACCAGCGGCGTCACGAACGGCAGGTGGTCGATCTCCTGCAGCGAGCCGGACCCCCAGCGCATCTCCGGGGCACGCCCACCGAGCACCACTACGGCCGAGTTGTTCGCCTGCGCGCCGGCGATCGCGCTCATCCCGTTGGTCACCCCGGGCCCGGCGGTCAGCGCCGCCACCCCGACCCCCCGGGTCGCCTTGGCGATCCCCTCGGCGGCGAAGGTGGCGGTCTGCTCGTGCCGCACGTCGACGATCCGGATCCCCTCGGCTTTGCAGCCGTCGTAGATCGAGAAGATGTGGCCGCCTGAGAGCGTGAACAGCGTGTCCACCCCGCGCGACTTCAGAACCTTGGCGACGATCCGCCCTCCGTGCTCAGCCATGGCGGGCATCTTATATACGACACCGATCGATGTCACGGAGGCCGGCCCGCCCGGGCGGCGGGGTCCGCCCTCCTCAGCCACCCAGGTGACAGCCGAGGAAGCTCGCCGGGGCCGTGTCTTTCGAGTACCCCATGCTGATCACGTTCCCTTGCGCGTCGCGCATCCACCGCACGCCAGGTCGGCGACGCAGATGGCCCGCGGCGAGTTCACGCGAGGCCTCGACGATGTAGGAGGGCCAGCCGACCCCGTGTGCGGGCAAGACGTCTCCTTCGAAGCCCTTTTCCTGGACCATCTGCACGAGGACGGCCCAGTGCCGCGCGCTGCTCATCCCGGCGACGGCCGCTTCGGCGGTGGCGGTGTCGCCGGAGCGCTTCGCCGCGTCCCAGCTTTCCATCCACCCACAAGCGACCGCACCGGCGACCGCCTGGCCGAGCTCGTAGCGATTGATCAGCACCCGCTCCGATTCGAGCGAGGAGACGTCGAAGCCGGGTGGCAGCGGCACGCCCTGCAGCATCGAGGCGATCACTTCGGATTCATCGGTCGGCTGGACCACTTCCGGCGGCATCGCCGCCAGCCACCGATCGACGCCGACGGCGCGCACCGACCGCAGCAGCGCTTCGTGTTCTGCCGCGGGGAGCGAGAGCGTGACGAAGACGCTGCCCTGCGGCGGTAGGACGACGAGATAGGCGGCGCCGCCGTTGAGCTGGAAGGCGCTCGCCTGGTGGCCGAGCACGGCCACCTTTGTCGCCTTCCCGTCCCGCCTGAAACTGCGCAGGGTGTCGCGGTAGCCCGAGGCGGGCGCCCAGTTCATCACCGCGCTCACGCCGTTCGGCCCGAGCACCGGATGCCCGGCCTTCTTATAGGTGAGCCCGCCAGATTCGGTGGCGAAGGCGTTGGCGTGGACGATCGACCAGCCGGGCGCGGTGATCAGCAGCCGCGGGTTCGCCTCGGCGACCTTCACCGCGGCGGCGGC
The DNA here is from genome assembly GCA_001898095.1 of Solirubrobacterales bacterium 70-9. Taxonomy (GTDB): domain Bacteria; phylum Actinomycetota; class Thermoleophilia; order Solirubrobacterales; family 70-9; genus VAYN01. The sequence continues at coordinate 8,301 of MKSH01000112.1, forward strand.
GTAGGTGGGGCGACCGCCGTCCCTGACCGAGTCGACCGAGCCGCCGCCGAGGACGAGCAGCAGCGCGATCACCGCGATGCAGGCGAGGCCGAAGCCGGCCGAGGCGACGCGGTGGC
>MKSH01000112.1:8508-8943 GCA_001898095.1 Solirubrobacterales bacterium 70-9
CGCATCGCGCGGCCCAGTTCGGCCTCGTCGATCGCCGCGGCCAGCTCCCCGGCGTCGAACGGGTTGGCGGTCCGCATCCGGACCATCGCGTCGGTACGGCTCCTGCGGATCATCATCGGGCCTCCTCGGCCGGTCGGGACAGCGTGGACGGACACCCCTGGTCGAGCGGTTTCGCCGCGTCGAGTCGCTGCGCGAGCTTGCGCCGGGCCCGGTGCAGGCGGACCCGGAAGGCACCCTGCGAGCAGCCGAGGACCCGCGCCGCCTCGCCCACGTCGAGGCCGTCCCAGGCGACCAGCCGCAGCACCTCCTGCTCGCCTTCGGTGAGCTTCGCGAAGGCGGTGGCGAAGGCATCGCGGAGGGCCAGCGACTCGGCCGGGTCGGAGCCGGGCGCCCCCGCCTCGGCCTCGTGGACGAGCCGCAGGCCGAGGTCGTGGC
>MKSH01000112.1:8972-9921 GCA_001898095.1 Solirubrobacterales bacterium 70-9
CGCGCCGCCGCCAGGCGACGGCGAAGGTGTCGGCGACCACTTCCTCGGCGGTCTCCCGCCCGGCGACCCGCCGCAGGGCGAAGGCGAGCAGGCGCGCGTAGTGCTCGCGGAAGCAGCGCTCGAAGCGGCCGCGGTAGATGTCCTCGCCCTGCTCCGGAGATTCCTCGACTGGAAGCACTACCGGGCTAATGTCAGATCGCCGCTCGTTGTTACAGCCGCCGCCGTTTTTCAGTGCCCGGGGCGGGACTCGAACCCGCGAACCGCAGTGCGGTAGCGCCTTTTAAGGGCGCCGCGTTTACCAGTTTCGCCACCCGGGCAAGCGGATCGTAGGCCCAGTAAACGCGCAATAAAAGTTCGAGGGGCGCAACTCGGTCGTTGTTACCGTGTCTCAGAGCCACCGGACAGTCTTCCCAGGAGGGGAACCTTGGAGGCATCAGCACTCAGTCACGCCAGTCGCCGCGGGCTCCTTGCCCGTAAGTCGCCCCTGCTGAAACTGCAGGGCGACGAGAAGCTGATCGCCATGGCCCGCAACGGCAATCCCGGCGCGTTCGAGGCGATCGTCGATCGGTACCAGGGCCGTCTGCTCGGCTTCTGCCGCCAAATGCTGGGGTCGACCGAGGACGCCGAAGACGTGCTGCAGGAGGTCTTCGTCAATGCCTACCGGGCGATGCTGGCCGACGAGCGCGAGATCAACCTGCGCCCCTGGCTCTACCGGATCGCTCGTAACCGCTGCCTCAACCACCTGCGCAAACCGAGCGCCGACGCGCAGGAATCGATGGACATGGTCCCCGAGGTGGAGGCCGCCTCGACCGCGGAGAAGGTCCACAACCGGGAGGAGTTCCGGCAGATCATCTCCGACGTCAACAAACTTCCTGAGACCCAGCGCTCGGCCCTCCTGCTGCGCGAGATGGACGCGCTCTCCTACGAGGAGATCGCCGATGCGATGGAG
>MKSH01000112.1:9978-13373 GCA_001898095.1 Solirubrobacterales bacterium 70-9
AGGCCCGCCTGCTGACCTGTGGCGAGGTCCGGGTCGAGCTCTCCGAAGCGGCCGAGGGGCTGCGCAAGGTCTCGGCCCCGGTCCGGCGCCACGTCCGCGAGTGCGAGGAATGCGCCGACTTCCGCTCCCAGGTCCGCTCCAACGAGAAGCTGCTGGCGGCGATCTTCCCGGTCCCGGTGCTGCTCGCCTTCAAGGGGGTGATCCTCTCCAAGCTCGGCTTCGGCGGCTCCTCCGCCGCGAGCAGTGCCGCGGCAGGCGGTGCCGCTGCCGGTGGCGGCGCGGCTGCCGCGGGTGGCGCGGCGAGCGGGCTCGGCGCCGCGCTCGGCGGCACCGGCGCGGCCGGCGGCCTCGGTGGCATCGGCGGCGCGCTCGGCGGGGCGCTCGGCACCAAGGCGGTCGCCGGCGTGGTCACCGCCGCGGTGATCACCGCGGGCGCCGCAGTCGAGCTGCCGAAGGAACACCACTCTTCGACCCCGCTCGCGCCGGTGGCCAAGGAAGCCCCGGCCGTGATCGCATCCACCCCGGTGAGCAGCGGCGGCATCGAACCGCAGGTCTCACCCCAGCGCGTGATCGAAAGCAACAAGCCCGCGATCTCCTCCAACGCCGTCGCCGTTGCGCCCGTGACGCCGGAAGTCACCGCCCCGGCCGTCGCGTCGACCGAAGAAGTCGCCCCGGTCGAAGAAATCGCCGCGCCGGAAGAAAACGTCGTGGTCGAAGAGCCGGAAGCCAGCGGCTCCGACCTCGAAGGCGCCAACACCGGCGGCGTCGAAGCGATCGAATCCGCTACCGCGGCGAGCCCGACCACCGTCCCCGGCGCCCACTCCGGCAAAGGGACCGTCACCGTCACCGTCACCCCGGAAACCCCGTCGACGACGCCATCGTCGCCGACGCCGCCCCCGGCGACCACCGCCCCGCCGGCCACGATCCCGCCGCCCGCCGAAACGCCGCCCGTGGAAACGGAAACGCCGCCGGTGATCGAAACGCCGGTCGAAGTGCCCCCGGCGACCGAAATCACCCCGTAGTGGCGTTCGCAGTTAGCCACAACAGTTGTGGCTAACTGCGAACTCATCCGGCCTCAGCCGAGGCCGATCACTTTGAGGCGTCGCATCAGGCAGGTGGCGGCGAACTGCCTCGTCTCGTCGAGCGAGTAGCCGAACAGCTCGAAGTCGTCGCCGCCCTCCGCCCAGGGCGGCAGGAGGACGCCGTCGGCGACCGGCAGCGCTTCCTCCAGCGTGCGCTGGATCGCGGCCTTGTAGCGCTCGTCCTCACTCGCCTTCTCGCGCAGGAAGACGGAGCCGAAGGCGACGTGGCGATGCTCGTCACGGGCGACGTTGCCGAATCCCTCGACGAACCCCGGCAGCGTGTTCTCGCGTTCGTTGAACTCGATGATGAAGTGCTGCCCGGTGAGGGCCAGCATCCCCTCGATCACCATGTGGTAGAGCGTCACCGCCTCGACCAGCGCCTCGGTGTCCTCCGGTTCGCGGGAGAGGCGCTCGGTCCGCCGCCCCAACATCTCGTCGAAGAGCCTGCCGAAGTCGGCGTTCAGGTGGGCCGAGGTCTCGGCCAGCATCTCGGCGAGCCCGTCCGCCTCGAGCACCCCGACCTCACGGTAGAAGCGCTCGAAGAACCTCACGTGCCGAGCCTCGTCGGCGATCTGGGTGCAGAGGAAGACTTTCTGGTCCTCGGTCGGCGCCGCCCGCATGATCGGCCCCAACTCCTCGGCCACCTTCTGCTCGCCGATGAAGAACGACGACAGTCCGTACAGCCGCTGGAACCTCTCCTCCCCCGGGATCCGCTCGTGCCAGTCCTCGCGGTCCTGGCTGAAGTCCAACTCCTGGGTCTGCCACTGCTGCCGCTCCCAGAGGTCATAAAGCTCGCCGTAATCCAGCAGCTTGATATCGGCGGTCCGATCGGCCGCCTCGTTCAGCGCCGGATCGGCGGTCGCCTGATAGTCCGCCCGCTGCGTCCGCGACCGAATCCCGGCCGCCTCCTTCGCCTCCATCCGATCCTCCTCCGTCGACTCCCGTGGAGCGAGGCTAACACCGGACTGGCTGGCTGGCCAGTTTTTGGGGGACGGCCGGTCTCCGGCGGGCCGGAAAGGGACGGACAAGGGACGCGGCCCTCTCGGATGCGGTCCGGGCAGGCTGTGACCGCATCCGAGAGGGCCGGGTCCGCGGGGGGAGGCATGGGTGCGAGGCGCGCGCCGGGGATCGCGACGGGCCGCGCGCCGGGGAGGGCAGGCGTCACAGAGATGCCGGGATCCTCACCGGTCAGGATCTGGCGCGGTTCCTTATCCGCGATATAGGCGGATAAGGAACCGCGCAATCCCCCGACCGTCCGGGGACGTGGAGTCTCCGTCACGTCCCCCGCATCTCCCTCGAGGAAGGCAGGAGATCGTCAAGCCCGCGACCCTCCCGCCGCCCCATCCCCCGGTGCGTTCGCACTTTCCCGTACATGGGAAGGGAAAGTGCGAACGCACCGTCCTGGGCGTCCCGGAGGGTGACGGATGTCCCCGCAGGGCGCACGGACCCTGCGCACTTCCCCCGGAAAGCCTCGCGTCCCGGGCGTCTCGGAGGCAAGCGGGCAGCCTGCCCGGGTCGCCTTCGAGACGCCCGGGACGGCCGATCCCCGGCCGCAGGGGCCACGGGTCGCGCCGTCCGTCCCCGGCCGCAAGGCCTCCAGGTCGCGCCAGCCGTCCCTGGCCGCAAACCCCCGAACCCCTACGCGCTGTGCGTCTCCCCCGGCTCGAGCACCACGACCGTGCCCGCGCCGGCCGCTTCGACGTCGGCCTTGAAGGCGGCCGCGTCGGTCTCGATCGGCGGGAAGGTGTTGAAGTGCATCGGGATCACCGTGTCGGCGCCGACGAACTGGGCCGCGACCACGGCATCGTGGCGGTCCATCGTGTAGTGGCCGCCGATCGGCAGCATCAGGATGTCGACCGGGTTGCGTTCGGCGATCAGCTTCAGGTCGCCGAAGAGGCAGGTGTCACCGGTGTGGTAGATCGTCTTGCCGCCGAGGTTGATCAGCATCCCCGCCGGGTTGCCGATCACGGTGCCGTCGGGCAGCGTGTTCGTGTGCCAGGCGGGTACGAACTTGATCCATCCCCAATCGAAGCTGATCGTGCCGCCGAAGTTCGGGTCGCTGACGTTCTCGAGCCCCTGTTCGCCGAGCCAGCCGGCGATCTCGACCAAGGCGACGGTCTGGGCACCGGTCCGCTTGGCGACCGCGACCGCGTCGGCGATGTGGTCGGCGTGGCCGTGGCTGATCGCGATCACGGTCGGCTCGACCTCGTCGGCGGTGGCGACCGCGACCGGGTTGTGGGGCTTCAGGAACGGGTCGGTGAGGACGGTGGTGTCGCCCTGGGAAAGCTCGAAGCAGGACTGGCCGTGGAACTT
>MKSH01000112.1:13487-13928 GCA_001898095.1 Solirubrobacterales bacterium 70-9
GCCGCTCGTCCGGGTCGGGGACGGTGGCCGCGCGCAGCGACTCGGCTTCGTGCGACTCGCCGAACCAGCCGCCCTCGGCGAGCGCCGCCACCAGCACCTTCTGCAACTGCGGCGCCGCCCGCGCCACCACCTGCTCGGCCTCGGCGAAGCGCTCTGCCTCCATCAGCCGCTCGATCGCGGCTTCCAGCTGCTGGTCGCTCGGCATCTATTCCTTGTGGTGGAGAGTCGTCGCCGCCAGCCCGGCGAGGCCACCGACGGCGCCGCCGACCAAGGCGGAGAAGAAGTCCGCGGTCGGGGCGAAGAGCGGCAGCGCGATCACCACTACCGCGGCGACCGCGACCCCGACCAGGTCGTACTCCTCGTCGATCGCCCCGTGCGCTTCGGCGCGGCGGATCGCGAACCAGGCAGCGATCGCGCCGAGCGCCATCCCGTTGCCGCCGG
>MKSH01000113.1:0-653 GCA_001898095.1 Solirubrobacterales bacterium 70-9
AGCCTGCCCGGGTCGCCTCCGAGACGCCCGGGACGGCCGGTCCCCGGCCGCAGGGCCTCCGGGTCGCGCTAGCCGTCCCCCGCCGCAGGCGCCCCGGGTCGCGCCGCCCGTCGGGTCGCAGGCGCACCGAGTCACCCCGCCCCGGCGCTGGCCCCAGGCGTTCGCACTTTCCCGTAGTCGGTACGGGGAAGTGCGAACGCAAACCGGCCGGGGAGGGACCTCAGGCCCCTCCCCGGCCGGATGGCTCAGAAATGAACGATCGGGATGATCAGGATCGCGACGATGTTGGCGACCTTGATCATCGGGTTGATCGCCGGGCCGGCCGTGTCCTTGTAAGGATCGCCGACCGTGTCGCCGGTCACCGAGGCTTCGTGCGCGGGTGAGCCTTTGCCGCCGTGGGCGCCGTCCTCGATCAGCTTCTTCGCGTTGTCCCAGGCACCGCCGCCGGCGGTCATCGAGATCGCTGCGAAGAGGCCGACCACGATCACGCCGATCAACAGGCCGCCGAGCGCGTCGACGCTGAGGATGCCGACGATCACCGGCACGATGATCGGGATCAAGGCGGGCAGGATCATCTCTTTCTGCGCCGCTAGGGTGACGATCGAGACCGTTTCCCCGTACTCGGGTTTTTCGGTCCCGTCCATGATCCCGGG
>MKSH01000113.1:746-1241 GCA_001898095.1 Solirubrobacterales bacterium 70-9
AGCACGTCGGGACTGGTCAGGTTGAACAACGAGTTGAGGTCGAAGCCGGAAGGGGCTTCGGCTTTCAATTCGCTGCGGAAGGCGGCAAAGAGGACCAGTGCGGCCAGGGCGGCCGAGCCGATCGCGTAGCCCTTGGTCACCGCCTTGGTGGTGTTACCGACCGCGTCGAGCGGATCGGTGACGGCCCGCACCTCCTCCGGCAACTCCGCCATCTCGGCGATGCCGCCGGCGTTGTCGGTGATCGGCCCGAAGGCGTCGAGGGCGACGATCAGACCGCAGAGTGAGAGCTGTGCCACCACCGCGATCCCGATCCCGTAGATGCCCGCCAGTTGATTCGCGGCGAGGATTGCCAGGGCGATGACGAGGGCAGGGGCGGCCGTCGACTGGAAGCCCTGGGCGAGGCCGGCGATGATGTTCGTCGCGTGCCCCGTCTCCGAGGCCTCGGCGATCATCTTCACCGGGCGGAAGCGGGTCGCCGTATAAAATTCGGTGATC
>MKSH01000113.1:1313-3727 GCA_001898095.1 Solirubrobacterales bacterium 70-9
GGGTAGAACGCCGCGATCGAGAGGATCCCGGAGATCAACAGGCCGCGGTACAGCGCCCCCTCGACCTTGTCGCTGGTGGTCCGCACACAGAGCGCCCCGATGATCGAGGCGATGATCGCGATCCCGCCCAGCACCAGCGGGTAGATCGCCACCTCCCGCGCGTACTGGGGTTCGAAGTACAGGACGCCGAGCAGCATCACGGCGACCGAGGTCACCGCGTAGGTCTCGAACAGGTCGGCCGCCATGCCGGCGCAGTCGCCGACGTTGTCACCGACGTTGTCGGCGATCACGGCCGGGTTGCGGGGATCGTCCTCGGGGATCCCCGCCTCGACCTTCCCCACCAGGTCGGCGCCGACGTCGGCCGCCTTGGTGAAGATGCCGCCGCCCAGCCGAGCGAAGACGGAGATCAGCGACCCGCCGAAGCCGAGCCCGATCAGGGCGTCTACCGCCTCCTTGTCGCTGGAGCCGGTGATGACCAGGATCCCGTAGTAGCCGGCGACGCCGAGCAGCGCCAGGCCGACGACCAGGAGGCCGGTGACCGAGCCGCCTTTGAAGGCGACGTCGAGCGCCGGCGGCACCCCACCGCGGGCCGCCTCGGCGACGCGCGTGTTGGCGCGGACCGAGACGTTCATCCCGATGAAGCCGGTGGCGCCCGAGAGCGTCGCGCCGATCAGGAAGCCGATCGCGGTCTTGTAGTTCTGCAGCAGCAGCAGCAGGATCGCGATCGGGATCGCGACCCCGGCGATGATCGTGTACTGCCGCGTCAGGTAGGCCTGTGCGCCTTCCTGGACCGCGCCCGAGATTTCTCGCATCCGCTCGTTGCCGGGCGATTTCGACAACAGGCGTTGGGTGATCAGAAGTCCGTACGCGACTGCGGCTCCAGCACATACAAGTGCGACGACTACACCGTATTCCCTCAAGAAGCTGGTCAAGTCACTTTCCTCCGGTGGAATTTTCCCGGCGGCAGCGTATATGAGCGATCGGAGCTTGAGCGCTCCGCCCGTTTGGTCAGAGCGCTCCGCCTATTCGGTGAGAGCGCTCAGATGCTGTCGGCAGGGTCCGCCGCGCGGGCGTACGTGGCGGCCGTCTCGGCGACCGAGGCGCGGTAGACGTCCTCCAACGAGGCGCCCTCGGCGAAGGCGGCGCGGGCCCGCTCGGCGCCGTTGCGCTCAGGCAGCGGCACCTCGATCCCGAGGCTCGCGCGGGCGGGCTCGGTCCAGGCGAGGAGGCGCTCGAAGACGACGCGAGTCTCCACCTCCTCCCCCGCGCGGAAGTCGATCATCTTGCCGCCGGAGCCGTAACGGATCGCGCGCCAGAGGTTCTCCTCGACCTCGCGATCGGCGAGCGGCTGCCAGCCCTCCACCCCGCGTTCGTCCAGGTCGATCGCCGTCTGGGCGACGCAGGCGACGATCAGCCCGGCCAGCGCCGTGGCCTCCTCGCCCCGCGTCTGCGCGTCACAGATCCGCACCTCGACCGTGCCGAAGCTGTGATGGGGCCGCACGCTCCACCAGAGCTGGGTCGACTCGACCACCGAGTCGGTGCGCTGCAACAGCTCGATGAAGCTCGCGTATGTCGACCAGTCGACGAACGGCGAGGGGACCCCGCAGCGCGGGAACGTCCGGGTGAAGATCTCCGAGCGCACCGAGGCCAGACCGCTGTCGCGGCGGTCGAGGAAGGGTGAGTTGGCGGAGGCGGCGAGCAGCGCCGGCAGCAGCTCCCGCAGCCGGTCGCAGACGGCGATCGCCCGGTCCGCCCCGCGCACGCCGACGTGGACGTGGAGGCTCCAGGTGTTGTTGCGCTGCGCCACGTAGCCGAGTTCTTCGCGCAGCCGGTTGTAGTGCGGCGTGTCGATGATCCGCTGGTCGAGGTAATAGGCCCAGGGATGCGTCCCCATCGCCCCCAGCGCCAGCCCCATCGAGTCGACCAAGGCGAAGAGCCGGTCGCGGCGCTCCTGCTGGGCGGCCACCGCGGCGCCGAAGGTCTCCCCGCGCCCGGAGCGGATCTCGATCTCGGAGGCGATCAGCTCCCCCGCCGCCGCCTCGGTCAGCACCTCGTCCTCGTCGCAGGCCGCCTTCACGTCCTCGTAGCGGTGCGCCAGCTCCAGCGTCTCCGGGTCGAGGATCGCGAACTCCTCCTCGAGCCCGACGGTGAAATCGGTCGAGTCCTCGAACCGCTCGCGAGCACCGTCGAGATCGAGGGTCAAGGAAGGGGCCTCAGGCCAGGTAGAAGTACAACGCGTACAGCAGGTCGACGGCCGGGCTGGAAGTGTGGACGGTGACCTCCGGCGGCACCTGCAGCAGCTGCTCGGAGTAGTTGAAGATGATTTTCACCCCGGCCTCCACCAGTCGGTCGGCAACTCCCTGGGCGGCGGCGGCGGGCACCGCCAGCACCCCGACCACGACCTCCTCGTCGGC
>MKSH01000113.1:3741-4505 GCA_001898095.1 Solirubrobacterales bacterium 70-9
ATCGAAGACGGCAACCACCTGGAACCCGTGGTCGGCGAAGATCGCCGAGGACGCGATCGCCTGGCCGAGGTGGCCGGCGCCGAACAGGGCGATGTTGTGCTGCCCCGAGGTGCGCAGGATCTTGCGGATCTCGGAGACCAGCGAGTCGACGTTGTAGCCCACCCCGCGCTTGCCGAACTTGCCGAAACCGGAGAGGTCGCGGCGGATCTGGGTCGGGTTGATGTGGGTGTACTCGGAGAGCTCCTGCGAGGAGATCGTCTCGCGCCCCATCTTGCGCGCCTGGGTCAGCACCTGCAGGTAGCGCGAGAGGCGCGCGGCGACCCCGAGCGAGAGGCGCTCGCCTTCGACCGGCAGCCCGGCTGCCTGGATCTCGTCGATCACGTCGGCCATGCCCCCACAGTATCGAGCCTGGAGCGCACACCCGCCTCGTCGAAGAGCAGTTCGGAGGCGACGATCCCGTCGACCTCGACCACCGGGATCTTCTCCAGATGGCGGCGCAGCAGGAGGTCGTCGCTCTCGATGTCGATCTCGTGCAGCTGGAAGCGGTATCCCTCCGAATGGAGGGCGAGCAGCGAATCGATCGCCTCCTCGCAGAGATGACAGCCGGGACGGGAGTAGACGACGACCTCGGTCGGCCGCCCGTCGAGCTCGGTCATGCGGCCATCCGTTCGCCGGTGGCGAAGGCGTCGTAGCCGAGGTAGTCGGGGTAGGCTACCGGGCGCGCCCAACGGGCGGCGGAGCCGATCATCGCCGCGTTGTCGGTG
>MKSH01000113.1:4653-5052 GCA_001898095.1 Solirubrobacterales bacterium 70-9
GCGAGGTCGGCGCGACGCTCCTGCACCTCCTCCGGGCCGAGCTCCCGACAGCGGTAGACGAGCGCCGTCTTCAACCCCGAGAAGGAGAAGTCGAGGCCCGGGTCGCGCTGCATCGCGACCGGCATCTCGAACGATTCCGGGTCGCCCGACTCGGCCTCCTTCTGGATCAGCGGGCCGCCCGGGTAGCCGAGGCCGAGCAGGCGCGCCGACTTGTCGAAGGCCTCGCCTGCGGCGTCGTCCAGGGTCTGGCCGAGGATCTCGTGCCCCTCGTGGTCGCGCACCGCCGCCAGCAGCGTGTGACCGCCGGAGGCGACCAGGCAGAGGAACGGCGGCTCCAGCGGCTCGGGCTCGAGGAAGTTGGCGGCGAGGTGGCCCTGGAGGTGGTCGACAGGGATCAGC
>MKSH01000113.1:5199-8002 GCA_001898095.1 Solirubrobacterales bacterium 70-9
CCGCGTGGGCGGAGGCCTGCGAGGAGATCACGTTGGAGAGGATGCGCCCGCCGTCGAGCACGGCGGCGCAGGTGTCATCGCAGGAGGTCTCTACCGCGAGGATCAATTTCGCCCGCGTGCTCTGCTCTCGCTCGTTCGCGCTCGTCATCGCCGGAAGCCTCGCTCACTCACTTCCGCGTCCGCCGCGGGCGGGCCACATCAATCGAGCCACATGATCAGGGCGTCCTCGCCGTTGTCGTGGTAGTAGCGGGGACGGACGCCGGCGGAGCGGAAGCCGAAGTATTCGTACATGCCGATCGCGCGCCGGTTGGTGACGCGGACCTCGAGCGTGAAGGGCAGCTTGCCGCGGCCCTCGTCGAAGAGCTTGCGCAGCAGCGCGCCGGCGACGCCGTGGCTGCGGTGGTCCGGCGATACGGCGACGTTCATCAGGTGCCAGACCTGGTCGTAGCGCGAGCAGACCACGTAGCCGGCGAGCTCGTCGCCGCGGGTGGCGGCGAGGCAGATGCCGCTCGGCTTCGAAAGCTCGAGCACGAACATCGCCAGCGACCAGGGAGTCGGGAAGGAGCGGCGCTCGATCGAGATCACCGCCGGCAGGTCGCTGTAGGCGAGCCGACGCACCTCGATCCCGCCCGGGATCGGGCGGTCAGTCTGCTCTCTGGAAAGAATCTCGCTCACGCCAACGCTCCGCGTCTGGAGGTCTGAGGTAGATCGGATCGAGTGACTCGGAGCCCTTCCCCGCCGCCGCCAGGGCGCAGATGTGACGCGCGGCGACGCGGTGGACGGGATCGGCGTCGTCCGGGATGCGGATCCCGCCTGCACCTTCCAACTCGTGACGAAATCGTACCGCCCCGGAACCGGCGACCGAGGGGGCCTCGGACACCTGGGCTAGCCGCTCCGCGAGGGCCTCGGGCCGCATCACGGCGGGCTTCCAGACGATCTCCCCGGCTCCGTCGTAGAGGGCGACGAAGATCTCGCCGCGATATCCGTCGAGCACGGCGAGGCGGTCCCCGGGGGCGCCCGCGGCGGCGATCCCGGCACCGAGCGCGTCGAGCGTGGAGACGCCGCGCCCCGGCAGCCCGAGGCTGACCGAGAGTCCTTTCGCGGTCGCGATCCCCACCCGCAGGCCGGTGAACGAGCCGGGCCCGAGCCCGACCGCGAGCAGGTCGACACCCGCCCAGCCGCCCGCCGCCTCGGCGCAGCGCTCGATCTCGGCGAGCAGGCCGGTCGCGTGGCGCGGGCGCCCGCGCTCGTTCAGCCCGAGCTGGGCCTCGGCCAAGACCTCGCCGTCGCGCCAGGCGCAGGCGGCGGTGTCGGGGGTCGCGGTGTCGAAGCCGACGACGACCAAGATCGACCGCCTCCGGAGAGCCCCTACTTCACGCGAAAGACGGAGGTCCCGACTTTCTTGCCTTTGACGAACCAGGTGACCCGGTGCCGACCGACGCTCGTCGAGGTGATCTTGTTCACGTAGAGCGTTCCCTGTTCGGCTTCCTGCGGTTTTTCAGTGCAGAGGTGTTCAGATTTCGGGAACTTGACGCAGACCGTGTATTTCACGTCGCCCTTCAGGCTCTTGAAGAAGGCGCCCTTCTTGCTCCCGACCGGGCAGACGTGCGCCGGTTTCGCCTTCCGCGAGAGGCCGCAGGCGATGTAGTGCTTGTAGGCGGGGGTCCCGGCGGTCGAGGGACTGACGCCGACCAGCAACCCGGTCACCAGGGCGGCCAGTGCCAACGCCGACAGCATTCCTCTCTTCATCCGCAAACCCCTCCTGTCTCGATTACGCGCGTACGCGCTTCTTCGATGCCTGGTTCCACTAACCCTTTCAGCATACGAACGGAGCGGCAACGCCGATCAGCGCCCTGGAGCGGAGATCTCGATCGTGCGTCGCTCCTCGCCCGCGTGCTCGAGCCGCACCTCGACCGCGGGGCGGCCGAGCCGGCCGGTCCCGGCGGCGGGCCACTCGACGAAGGCGACGCCGTCCGGGCCGAGGTAATCCCCCAGCAGGGCCGGGTCCTCGCCCTCCAGGTCTTCCAGCCGGTAGAGGTCGAGGTGGGAGATCGGCAGCCGGCCGCCGGCGTAGCGCCGGCCGATCGTGAAGGTCGGCGAGGTGACCGGTTCGGCCACGCCGAGGGCGCGGGCGGCGCCGCGGATCAGCGTCGTCTTGCCCGCCCCGACTTCGCCGGAGACGATCACCACGTCGCCGGGCTCGAGCCGGCCGGCGAGCTGGGCGCCGACCGCTTCGGTCTCCACCGCAGAGCGGGTTTCGGTGCGTCGAGCGCTCACGAGCCGGGATCGCCGAAGAAACCGAGTTGATCGGCGGGCGGCGGCTGCTCCGCCATCTCCTCGCGGACTTCCTCCTCGGCGATCTCCGCCGCGCTCGGCAGCGGCGCCGGCAGAGCCTCCTGCAGCAGTGCCGGAATCGTCGCGAAATCTGCCCGCAGCTGCTCCTTCACGGCGGGCGTGCGCAGTGCCGCGGCGGGGTGGAACAGCGGCAGCAGGTGAACCGTGCGACCGCCGAGCTCATGGATCTGGGGCGTGCCGCGCACCCTCGTGATGCCGGTCGGGCTGCCGGTGAGGAGCTTGGTGGCGAAGTTGCCGAGCGTGCAGACGACCCGGGGCTCGATCAACCGGACCTGCTCCCAGAGGTAGGGCTCGCAGGCCGAGATCTCCCCCGGCTGCGGGTCGCGGTTGTTCGGTGGCCGGGACTTGAGGACGTTGCAGATGAAGACGTCCTCGCGCGAGAGCCCGATCTCTTCCAGCAGCTGGTTCAGCAACTGCCCGGCGCGGCCGACGAACGGCAGCCCCTGCC
>MKSH01000113.1:8097-16443 GCA_001898095.1 Solirubrobacterales bacterium 70-9
CCTCGCGCCGCTCTGCCGCATCCGTCGCGCTCATCGCCCCGCTCCCCCCGTCATCAGCCCCTTCACGGCTTCTCCCCCGCCGCCCGCCGCTTGCGCGACTCGGTGATCCGGTCCTGCCGCGCCGCCACTTTCTCCCGCCGCCGCGATTCGTCGGACCGCACCCCGGCCCCGCGCGGCATCCGGCTCGGCGCTGACACCGCCGACATCAGCCGCCGCGTCCGCTCCGCCCCGCACTCGGGACAGGCCGGCGCCGCGACGTCGGCCGCGACCAGCTCCTCGAACACCGCCCCGCACCCTTCGCACTCGAACTCGTAGATCGGCATCGGGGGCTACGGCTGTTTGCGGGTGGTAGGCATCTTGGCTCTAGGCTGCCAAATCTTCGACTCGCAATGCATGCTGGCTTGCGGGACTCTCCGGACATTACGTTGCCCTGGGGATCGCCGCGAGGGGTCACCTCGGCGTCGCGTATCCCCGGAAGGCTCATCCGCGGCGTCGCACCGCCACGGCCAGGGCGATGCTGGCGAGGACGAGCGCGGCGATCGCCAATCGGCGATCCAGCCCATCACCTCCGCCTCCCGACTGCGCCACATTCGTCGAGATCGCGCCGGCGTCCAGCTCGGTGCCCCGCCCGGCCGAGGCTGCGCCGTCCGCACCCTCGCCGCCGGCGTTCTGCAGCGGTGCGTCCGCCCGGACGTCCGTCACCGGCGCCGGGCTTTCGGAAGCCGGGCCGCCGATCCAGCGCACCACCTTGCCGTCGTCGTAGACCTGCAAGGCCTTCCAGGCGATCTTGCCGGGTTTTGGCGGCGTCGCGGCGAGGAAGGAGAATTCGACGAAGCCGTCCGGCTCGGCGTCGCCCTTCCAGACGATCGTCCCGATGGAGCCGTTGTCCGAGTCTTGGGTCGTGCGCCGCCAGCCTGGGGTTTCGCCGAACGAATAGGCCAACACTTCGGGCGGAACCTTCAGGATCACTTCCATGGAGCGGTGCGGCGCCCGCTCGCCGGGGGCCAGCACCGTGAACTTGACCGTGTCGTTTGGGGCCGCGACGGTCGGGCTCACCTGGATGTGAGCCGCAGCGCTCGTGGTGATGACGGCCCAGAGCCCGAAGACCAGAGCCAGCGACAGGCCGCCCCGCCTCACCGGGTCAGCCGAAAGTGGAAGGTCGAGCTCTGTCGGTGCCCGTCGGCGCTCACCCAGACCGCCTTCGCCGCGTAGCGCCCGGGTGCGAGGCCACCCTTCAGGGTTGCGAGCAGAGCGCTGTAGTTGCCCGGGTCGCGTCCCCCCGCACCCTTTGAGACCTGTTCGCCTCCCGGTCCGAAGACCTTCAGCGAGCCACTGCGGATCGGGCCGCTCAGGGTCACCGTGACCTGCTTCAGGCTGGTCTTCGCGGTCTTGCTCGGGCCGGTGCCGAGGATTTCGACGTGGGCCGAGGTGACCGCCGGGAGCATCAGCGCAAGGCAGGCGATCAGCAGCGCGACGAGAGCGTGTGACCGGCGGCGCCGGCCGGAGAGTTCGTGTCTATTCATCGTTTCCTCTCGCGGCGTTCTTGCCGTGCTTGAACGGGTCCGCGAACCGAGAGATCTTCGAGAAGTCCGGTTCGGTCAGCGTGGTCAGGAAGGCGACGAGGTCTTCCTCGTCCCTTTCGCTCAGGTGGATGCCCGAGATCAGCGGATCCTTGTGGGGGTTCTTGCGCCCGTCGCCGGCGTACGGCCCTTCGGTGATGACGCGGCCGCCGGCGGCGTAGTTTTCGACCACTTCCTTCAGCGTCGCGACCGAGCCGTCGTGCATGTACGGGGCGGTGCGGACGACGTTCCGCAGAGACGGCGCCCGGAAGGCGCCCATGTCCTTCGCCTTGCCGCTGATTTCATACAGGCCGCGGTTGGGATAGGGGTATTCACCGGTTTCACCGACGTTGTAGAGCCCGGTGTTGTGGAATTTCGGCCGTTCTTCGGGCGAGCCCACGTAGGTGTCCTGATCATCGAAGAGGAAGCTGCCGTGGCAGTGGTGGCACTCGCCTTCCTCGCCCATGAAGAGGTCCATCCCCCGCCGCTCTTCCGCGCTCAGTTCCGCCTTGCCCTGCAGGTAGCGGTCGTATTTCGAGTTCGCCGAGACGATGCTGCGCTCGAACGAGGCGATCGAGCGGATCACGTTCGTCCAGCTGACCGGATGCTTGGCGGTGGGGAAGACGCGCGGGAAGCGCTTTGCGTACCAGGGGTCCTTGCGAAGCCGATTCAGGATCGCGCCTTTGTTCCTGTCATTGACGCCGAGCTCGACCGGATGGGTGGCGAAGAGCGGCACGTCCATCTGACTTTCGAGCGAGGTCAGCGCCGGGTTGGCCCAGGTCAGCGTGGTGCGGTAGGCCGAATCGACGATCGAAGGCGAGTTGCGGGGCAACGTTTCGCCGGTCGAGCCGACCGAGGTCGTCTTGCCGTCGGTGAAGGCCAGCTGCGGCTGATGGCAGGTCGAGCACGACTGCGTTTCGTTGCCCGAGAGGCGGACGTCGTAGAAGAGCCGGTGACCGATCGCGACCTTGCCGCGGGTCATCGGGTTATCGGCGGGGACGCGAGGCTGCGGCATCCCCGGCGGCAGCGACCAGGCCCAGCGGTTGTTCACCTGAGGAGGGGTCAGCGCGCCCGCTGCCTGCATGCCGATGAGGTAGACGGCGACGGCGGCGACTCCCGCCGCCACCGTCCCCACCTTGCGGCGAAAGCGGCGCGGGACCGCCGGACGGTCCTCGCCGCGATCCCGCGCCATCATCACTTGCCGACGACGCGGAACGTCGTCTGCGCCATCGTCTTCCTGGTTCCGAGCTTCATCCCGAGGGCTTCGAAGATCGGCTTGCAGTCGGGCGAGCTGGTGTCCGACATGCAGCCGCCCGTGCCGCCCATCCCTTCCATTTCCATCATCGGCATCGCCGAACCCGTGCCGCCGGTCACGTCGACTCCGGCCAGCAGCGCCTTCAGGTCGACGTCGATCTTCTGCTTCGCCGGGTTGAACTTCGCCAGCGTCACCTCGTCCTGATTCGGCAGGCTGCACTTGACCCCCGCGCCGGCCGCCGGGTTGCCTTCGCAGCCGGTGCTGCCGATGTGGACGAAGAACGTCTTTTCCGCCCAGGCGGGGCCGCCGTCTTCGCTCACCTCGATCTTCATGAACTTGCGCCCGAATTGCCACGACCAGGCCATCGCCGTGTTGTTGAGCGGCGCCGGCATCGTCGTCAGGTCGGTGTGGCTGAGCGAGTCGGGCACGGCGACGCTGTAGCTGATACCGGTGTAGCTGCCCTTCGGCACGGTGCCGGTGACGGCGGCGTTCATCACCTTCGTCCCTTCCGCCGCGCAGCCGCCGGTCCCGTTCTCGAGGTCGATCAGCGTCACCGCCGCGTCGCCCTTCGAGTAGCTCCACTGCGAGTCGGCCAGCGGGGTAAGCGGCACCGATCCGCCGCCCTTGCGGAGCAGCTTCACGTCGGTGACGTAGAACCGCAGGTCGGTCAGTTGGGCGGTCGTCGAGGCGGTGCCGAGGCCGGTGATCGGCTTGCCGCAGGTGACCGGCTTCGAGCCGGCGACGGCGGCGAAGTCGATCGAGACCTTCCGGGTCGGCGCCGTCGCCGCGGCGGCGGCGTTGTGGTGCCCTTGGTGGGCGAGTGCGAGGCCCGGCGCGGCGGCCAGGGCCAGCGCGACGGCAGCGACCGCCGCGCGCGAGCGCGTGATGAATCTCATTGCTATTTCCCCAATCTCTGGGTGGTCTGTGCCTTTTTGCTCAGCTCGTCCTCGGACGAGCGCGCCGGTGCGCGCACGGCCGCAGGCGACCCTTGCGGGCGCCTCGAACAGCGGTGGTGAGCGTCAGCCGGCGACCGCGAGCGGAGGCGGTCGCGTAGCGAGATTGAAGGCGAGAAGGGCGGACCCCCGGGGGCGCAGCGCGCGTGGAGCGGCGCGCCGGGCGGCGGCGAGACGACGAACCGGGCGGCGCTGCGGGCGGCGCCTCGCCAGCCGCTGGATCAGCTCCTCCCCCGGGTAGAAGTCGAACCCAAGGGCCACGCAGATGAGGACCAGCGGCAGCGCCGCGAGGATCTCTTCCGGCCCTTCGGCGAGGTAGACGACGCCGATCAGCAGCAGGCTGACCGAGGCCAGCAGCACGGGCAACAGCTTCAACCGAACGCGACGAGACATCAGGGGTCCCTCCACCCTACCGAGGGACCAGGAGAGCGCTGCCTGTCCACGGACCCTGTTACTACAGGTCGTCGGCGACCAGGATGCCGTCGCTCTGGACGAGCGGCAGAACGGCCACCAGGTCGTCGGCGGGGGGCCGATCCACATCCGGCACAGGGACCGCGGCGCGGACGGCGCGGTGTACGCCCTGGATGGTCAGCCCGGGCTTCCCGGGTCCAGGTCGAGTGCCTTGACAGGCGCAGAGGAGCTCGTAGGCGACGATCTGCTCAAGGCGGTCGAGTGCCTGACGCGTCATCAGCGCCGAAGTCATCCCCACCTCGCGCGGGAGTTCGGGACCGACGCCGGCAGCATGGCTGCGAAGAAGGTTCAACTGCAGTCGTGCCTGCTGGGAGGCCGGGACCGTCTCCGTGACCAATGCGCCGAAGCCGGTCGAGATACCGTAGATCGAGCGACCATCGTCGAGCTCACGCTCAAGGCTCCGCCGGTTCTCGGCGACGCGGGCAAGCGCGCTTTCGTCTAGTGCCACTGGCGCACCGAAGGCGACAGCAACGATCTGCTCTGCCGTCAGGTGCCCGTCGAGGACGAGCTTGCTGGTGATCGAAGAAGCAGTGGCGGACATCGAGATTCCTGGACCCGGGGGCCTCCATCGATTGTCCTCCGACGGCGGTCGTGCGCAAGCAGCGAGCGTCCAGCCCCCGAGACAGCCCGACGGACCCGGGCTCAGTCCGGGCTGGCGCGCTCGATCAGCCAGGCCGAGCTACCGCCGACCGAACCCGAAAGCCTGTCGCCGGCGTCGCAGACGAATTCGGCGACGGTCTTGATCACCGCCGGCGACGCGTGTTCGACCGCCAAAGTGACGCCGAGCGAGGCGACGGCGAAACCCTCGTGCGAGATGACCGGGGCGGCGACACAGCAGATCCCGGAGGAGGTCATCGACTCCTCGAAGGCGAAGCCGCGGTCGCGGGCGTCCCCCAGATCGGTGAGCAGAGTGTCCAAGGCGGTCGCTCCGACTCCCGTCCGCGAAACCAACTCACCGTGTCCATAGAGCGCCCGCACCTGCGATTCCGGAAGTGTCGAGAGGATCGCCTGCCCGACTGCCGTCAGGTGTGCGGGCAGGCGCACCCCGACCTCGGTCACCAGCGCCGGAGCGCCGTCACCCGGAATCTCCTTGTCGAGATAGAGCGCGTCGGTTCCGTGGAGGATGGCGAGGTGGGCCGTATGCCCGCTGCGTTTCGCCAGCCCGACCAGGAGGGGATGACCGAGGCGCTGGAGCGGCTCGCTGCGAAGGTAGGCCGAGCCGAGCTCGAATACGGCGATGCCGAGGCCCCAGGCACGCTCCTCCTCGTAGTAGACGACGAAGTCGCTGGCCCGCATCGAGTTCAACAGGTGGTGCATGCTGCTCTTCGGGACGTCGCACTCGCGCGCCAGGGTCATCGTCGGTACCGGCTTCGCGTAGCGGGCAAGGACGGCGAGGACCCGCATCGCCCGTTCTGCCGACTTGACGCCGGAGCCGGTCCGCCGTGGTGTTCGCACCGAGGAATTGACGGCGGCGGTCGGCGAAGACATCCTGGACATGCACCCGAAGAGTACCTGCGGACCGCTCCTTCGAGCCATCCACCGATCTGCCATCGAAGTCTCGTATCTCAGACTTTGGGGGCATCCGCGCCTGCGGTGATCCATGAGCGGATATGAATCCGCTCATGGATCCGATCGTCGATGGGCACCTCGACCTGGCCGCCAACGCGGGGGCCGGTCTCGACTTCACGGTCGACGCCCACACCCGCCGCGCCAACGAGACCCACCGTTCGCTGTTGGCCACCGTCAGCCTGCCGGACCTGCGCCGGGGCGGCATCGCCGTGGCGTTCGCGACGCTCTTCGGGGTCCCGCACCGGCGCGGCCTCAACCACGGTGTGCCGACCGACGAGGAGACCATGCCTCCCTACGACACGCCCGCCGAGGCGGAGGAGATCGGCCTCCGCCAGCTGGGCCTCTACCGTAGCTGGGAGGACGAAGGCCGGGTCCGGATCGTCACCACCGTGAGCGAGCTCGACCGACACATGGAGCAGTGGTCGGAGGATCGCCTGCCCGGTCTGGTGATCCTGATGGAGGGCGCCGACCCGATCGTCGAACCGGCCGACGTGCACCGGTGGCATGAGCGCGGATTGCGTTTGATCGGCCTGTCGTGGTCGGGGACCCGGTACGCGGGCGGAACCGGCTCCCCCGGTCCGATCACCGAGGCCGGTGAGGAGCTGCTCGCCGAGATGGCCACCGTCGGGATGGCACTCGATCTCTCCCACCTCGCGCAGGAGGCGCTGCCGCGCGCACTCGAGTTCCCGGGACCGATCTGCGCCACCCACGTTCACCCGCAGCGCCTCAGCGACACGGACCGCCAACTTCCCGACTTCGTGCTGGAGGCGCTGGCCAAACGCGACTCGGTGGTCGGCCTGACGATGGTCGCCGACTTCCTCGAGCGCGGCAGCGTCCAGCGAGGTAACCTGCCGACGCTGTCCGACCAGTGGGCTTCACATGCGCGCTACCTGGCCGAGATCGTCGGCTGGTCGCGGGTCGGGATCGGATCCGATCTCGACGGCGGCGTCGGCGCAGGCGAGTCGCCGCGGGAGATCGACACGGTCGCCGATCTCCGCCGCGTAGCCGGCGTGGTCCCGGCAGAGCATCGCAGCGCCGTGCTCGGCGGCAACTGGCTCAGCTGGCTACGGCGCACCCTGCCCGCCTGAGGCGACCGCGACCGAAGTATCGCGCCTGCTCAGTCGCGGACCGCAGCGATCAGCTCGATCTCGACAGCGATGTCGAAGGGCAGCTCGGCGACGCCGATCGCCGAGCGGGCGTGCCGTCCATCCTCCCCGAACACCTCCTGCATCAGGTCCGAGCAACCGTTGATCACCTCAGGGATGCGGACGAAGCCAGGGGCAGCATTGACGAAGCCGAGGAGCTTCACGAGACCGGTCACCCGATCGAGCGAACCGACCTCGGCGCGCAGCGCGGCCAGCACATTCAGCCCGGTCAGGTAGGCGGCGCGCCTGGCCTGGTCGAGATCGAGCGCCTCACCGACCTTGCCCGTGACCGGCTCCTCGCAACCCTCGATCAGCGGGCCCTGCCCGGACACGTAGGCGAAGTCACCGACCCGCCGGACCGGCACGTAACTGCCCGCCGGCGCGTGTGCCGGCGGCAGCTCGATGCCGAGCTCCACGAGCCGCGCCTCGGCCGACTTAGAGGACGCCACCGCGCTCCTCGAGCAGCTCGAACAGGCGGACGTTGAAGCGAACCACGTCGAAATAGTCGTCGAGCCGAACCTGCTCGTCCGGCCCGTGGATTGCGCTGTCAGGACGGGTGCAGCCGGCCGGCGTCACCTGCTCGACTCCGAGTCCGTCGGTGATCAGGTGCAGCGGGCCGGAGGGCGGCACGATCGGCCAAACCTCCGGCTCGCCAAGCGTGTCCGCCGCAGCGTCGACCACGGCGCCGGCCAGCGGTGTGTCGACCGGGCTGTGGGAGGGAAGGAACTCGCCCAGGACGCGCACCTCGACCTCGTCGAACCCGCGCGCGGCCAGGTGCCCGCGCAGCCGCGCACAGGCGGCCGCCGGCGTTTGCCCGGGAGAGAGGCGGAAGTCGACCGTGGCGTGGGCCGCGGCCGGGAGCACGGTCACGGGCTGGTCGGGTGAGTGTCCCGACCAGATCGCCGAGATGTTGGCGGTCGGCTCGTAGATCAGCCGCCGCATCCGCTCGCCCGGGACGGCAGTGAGGAACGGATCCACCCCGGGTATCGCCACCGCCGATCCAGCCGGCGGTTCGAGGTCGTCGACCAGCGCCAAGGCGGCGGCCTCCGGCGCGATCACATCGTCGTGGAACGCGTCGATCGCGACCCGGCCGTCGGCGTCATGGAGCGTGTCGAGGGCAGCCACCAGGAGGGCGGGGGCGGAGCGGTAGAGCGAGGCAAGCGAAGAGTGCTGGTCACGGGCCAGCAGGCACACCGACAGTTCGACGTGGAGGAGGCCGCGGGCCCCGAAGCCGACCTGCGGCCTGCCGTCGGCGCGCCTCAGATAGCTCTCCCAGAGGCAGGCGTCGGCGCGGATCAGGTCGGGGGCGTTCTCGACGAGGTGCCGGAGCGCGACGCTGCCGTCCTCCTCGTCGCCGTCGCAGAGCCAACGCACAGTGACCGGCGGGCGCCCAC
>MKSH01000113.1:16465-18722 GCA_001898095.1 Solirubrobacterales bacterium 70-9
CCTCGGGCGATCATCCGGTCGCCGCGCACCTCGGCCGCGAACGGGTCGACGGACCAGGCCGCCGCCGGTCCCGCCGGCTGCACGTCGTAGTGCGAGTAGAGCAGCAGGGTCGAGGGCGACTCGCCGGCCATCGTGCCGATCACGACCGGGGCCCCCTGCGGCGCCTCGTAGAGGTCGACCTCGTCCAGGAGGCCGCCCAGGCGCGCCACCAGCCAATCGGCCATCTCGCGCATCGCCGGACCCGCTTCGGAGGAGACCGACGGGATCCGGCATGCCTCACGCAGCTCCTCGACGAAGCGCTCGCGATGTAGCTCCGCGTACGCCAGCGGCGTGGCCGGGTTGCCGCTCATCGCCGGTCCAGAAGACCCGCGGCCTGCGGATAGTGGGTGCGTACGTGCTCCTCGGTCAGATAGCCGCCGTCGAGGTCGGCGTGGATCGCGTCGAGGTCGCGCTCCGCGGGCGGGCCATAACCGCCGCCGCCGGCGATCGTGCCGTGGAAGCAGGAGCCCTTCGGGACTTTCAGGTTCGTCGCCTTGACCACGTGCTCGCGACTGCCGTCGGGCCACTCCATGTTGCCGTCGTTGGGGCGGGCGGGGCCGCCGCCGGCGATCCCGGCAGGAGGCTCCAGGGTACGCTCGACGATCACCGTGGTTTCGGCATCGGCGAGGAAGCGGATCGCCATGTCGATGCCCAGCCCACCGCGCTGTCTTCCGGGACCGGCCGAGTCGGGGGCGAGCTCGAAGCGCTCGAAACGCAGAGGGTTCTTCGCTTCGCAGATCTCGATCGACTCGAACTGGGCGGAGTTCTCGATCAGGTGCATGTTGATCCCGCCGTCACCCGTGGCGGCGGCACCCTGGCCGGTCGGATAGGGAGTGCCGTCGAGCCAGTACTCGCCGGTCTCCTCACGCCGCCCCCACCAGGTCAACGCCATCAGGTCGGCACCCGAGCTGGCCACCGCTCGCTCAGGTTCGGCCTCGCCGAAGCCCCGCAGCAGCGCCTCGCAGGCCTGCACGGCGAGCCAGCCGTAGAGGTAGACGGGCGAAGGGGAGCGCGGATCGAAGATCGAACCCGGCCGCGTCGCCACCGCGATCGGGCGGAAGTGGCCGGCGTTCGGCGGCTCACCCCCGGCGGCGAGCAGGGTGAGCACGAGCCGGGCCGCCGAGATCGTCGAGGGCAGCGGGCAGTTGACCGGGCCGCCGACCGCGTCCGGAGCGGCGGAGAAATCGACCAGGCAGTCGTCGCTGCGGATCTCGAAGGAAACCTCGAAGGGGATCGTGCCCTCGTTAACACCATCGGAGTCGAGTTGGTTGCGACCGACGTAGCGGCCGTCGGCGATCGCCGCCAGCGCCCCGCGCATGTGCTCCTCGCTCGTCTCGTAGATCCGCTGCAGCGCCGCCCCGAACGCCTCCACTCCGTGGCGCCGGACCAGCGCCCCGACCGCTGCGGCGCCGGTCCGCACGCCGACGATCTGGGCGTTCAGGTCACCGGAGAGAAAGTCGGGGACGCGGGTGTTGGCACGGATGATCCGCCAGATCGACTCGTCGCGCTCACCCGCGCGATAGAGCTTCACACCTGGGATGATCGTCCCCTCCTGGTAGACGTCGATGGTGTCGCTGCAATACGGCGCCTTCGCCCCAAAGTCGAGCCAGTGCGCCTTGATCGCCGCGTAGCCGATCAGGTCGCGATCGACGAAGATCGGCATCACGATCGCCCCGTCCTGGGGGTGGGAGCCGGTCGCGTAGGGATCGGTGGTGACGATCATGTCGCCTGCCTCGAGCGCGTCGACGCCGCCGACCGCGGCGACCGAGCTTTCCACGCAGGCGTCCATCGTCCCCATGAACAGCGCCAGGCTCGGCGCCTGCGCCATCAGGTTCACGTCGCGGTCGTACAGCGCGGCGGCGAAGTCGAGGACGTCGTAGACGATCGGCGAGAACGAGGTCCGTACGAGCGCCTGTTTCATCTGCTCCGCGGCGGAGTTCAGGCCGTTCCGGATCAGCTCGACGACGATCGGGTCGAGCGACTCGTCGGCGCGCCCGCCCGCCTGGGGGACGTGCAGCACCCCGTCCGGATGGCTAGGCGTCCAGGTCGGTGAGGATGAGACTTCCGTCGTCATGCACCACTCCTTCGAATCCTTGGTCGATATAGGTCGTCGCCGTGCCTTCGAGCACCAGGGCCGGCCCGGCGAC
The DNA here is from genome assembly GCA_001898095.1 of Solirubrobacterales bacterium 70-9. Classification (GTDB taxonomy): domain Bacteria; phylum Actinomycetota; class Thermoleophilia; order Solirubrobacterales; family 70-9; genus VAYN01. Next base: position 18,652 of record MKSH01000113.1, read on the forward strand.
CGTCGCACCCGCAGCCAATGCCTCGCGCCGGTGGACGGTGAACTCCTCCCGCCGCCGCAGCATCATCGACC
>MKSH01000113.1:18758-23799 GCA_001898095.1 Solirubrobacterales bacterium 70-9
GACGCGACGGTCTCCACCGGAAGGTCGAGAGTCATGCTGAAGAGCCGCTCGTACGTGGCGCTAAAGTCCGCCTCGATCTCCGCCGCGCTCGCGGTGACGACCCCGGAGCGACTGGCGACGTCGATCGTGATGTGGTGCTCCTGGCCGGAGTACCGGAGGTCGAGAGCGACCTCCTTCTCGCCGGTGTCGCCCGCCGAGGAACGCTCGGCAAGTTGCGAGAAGAGCTCTGCCAGGACCACGTTGACCGCCGTGATGGAGCCGTCGGCGATCGGGTGGATGCTGGTCTGTGCGGCGGTGCGGACGACGTCGGCGCCGAGCAGCCCGACCGCCGAGAAGACTCCCGATGCGACGGGCACGACGACCGTCGCGATGCCGAGCTCGCGGGCAAGGAGGCCGCCGAACATCGGCCCCATGCCGCCGAAGGCGACCAGCGCGGCGTCGCGCACGTCGGCGCCACGCTCGACCGCGATCTCCCGGATCGGGTTGGCCATGTTCGCAGCGGCGAGGACGAGGATCCCGTGGGCGGCGAGGTCGAGGTCGAGGTCGAGCGGATCGGCGACGGCGCCGATCGCCCGGACGGCGGCCTCTCGATCGAGGGCGAGCCCTCCGGCCAGGCCAGAAGACGGCAACAGGTCGAGGACCACCGCCGCGTCGGTCACCGTGGCGACCTGACCGCCGTGGCCGTATGCGGCCGGTCCCGGCCGGGCGCCGGCGCTCTCGGGCCCGACCCGCAGGCGCCCCGCCTGGTCGACCGTGCAGAGCGAGCCACCGCCGGCGCCGATCGACCTGACGTCGATCCACGGGGTCTGCAGTGGCATCCCGATCACCTCCCCTTGGTACTCCAAGGGCATCCGGCCGTCGGTGATCAGGCAGGTATCGAAGCTCGTCCCTCCCACGTCGGCGGCGATCACATCGGACCTACCGAGTCGGACGCCGAGATCGGCGGCGCCGGCGGCGCCGGCGACCGGGCCGGACATGATCACCTCGAACGGCCTGGCGATCGCCTCGGCCACGGTGAAGGCGCCGCCGCCCGAGCGGGTGAGCAGCAGCTGCCCGTCGAAGCCGCGCTCCCGCAGGCCCGACTCCAGCCGTCCGAGGTAGCCCGCGGTGGCGCTGCGAACGTAGGCGTCGATGACCGTGGTCGAGGTGCGTGGATACTCCCCGTACTCACCCGACACCTGGTGGGACAGCGAGAGCTCGCCGGCGAACCCCCCGTCCCGCAGGAGCTGCGCGGCGGCCAGCTCGTGATCCGGATTGGCGTAGCTGTTGATGAAGGCGATCGCCACCGCCGAGACACCCGCTCGCTTCAGATCGGCCACCGCGCCGCGGACGTCGCCGACCACGAGCGGCTGGACCACCGAGCCATCGGCCCCGACCCGCTCGCGGACAGGCAGCCGCAGTGGCCGCGAGACAAGCGCGTCATGCCGCGGAACGAAGACCTGATAGGGCGAGTCGGTGCGGCCGCGGCGGATCTCCAGCACGTCGCGATGGCCCTCGGTACAGAGCAGGGCGACGGGACCGCCGCTGCGGGTCAGCAGAGCGTTGAGCCCGACGGTTGTGCCGTGCACGAAGTGACTGACCGCCCGCAGCTCGTCGACCGACACCGTCTCCTCGACCGCCGCCAGTACCGCCTGCTCGGGCCCGGCGGGGGTAGAGGGAACCTTCGTCACCCGCAGCGCCTCGTCGCCGCCGACGTAGACCAGGTCGGTAAAGGTGCCACCGGTGTCGACACCGATGCGGCCGCCGCTTGCGGGAGCGACTTCGTGGTTTGCTGTGCGGGGCTCGGAGGACATCTGGGATGGCCCGGTTTCTAGTCGAGCCACCCGGGTCGCGCAACCGCCGTCGGCCTCCGGACGTCTCGCATGCAAGACCACCTCCCTCCGGTCCCACGGGCAAGACGCTTTCACGGCTGGGGTCGTCGCCGGCGCACATATAAGGCAAGGCGTGCCCGACGAGCTCCTGTCCCTTGCCCGCGGTGTCCCCTCCACCGATCTTCTGCCGGTCGAGGGTCTGCGCAGGGCGGCACAGCGCGCCCTCAACGGTCCCGCCGGGGTGCTGCTCTACGGCGACGCGGCCGGGCTCGACCCGTTGCGAACCTGGTTCGCGCAGCGCTCGGGCGCCTGCGTGGATGACGTTATCCTCACCAACGGTTCCCTGCACGGCCTCGACCTGCTCGGCTCCACGCTCAACCGGGGACGGGCCTGGAGCGCGGTCGAGGCGCCGACCTACGATTTCGCCCTTGCGACGATCCGCCGCGGTGGCGGCCGGATCGTGGCGCTCGACCGCGACGGCATGGACCTCGACCTCGACGCGCTCGAGCGGGAGATCCATCGTGCGGGCCCCCCGCGGCTCGTGTACGTGATCCCGACCTTCCAGAACCCCAGTGGCGCCACCCTGGGGGCGCAGGCCGGACGCCGGCTGATCGAGCTCGCTCGCGTCTACGACTTCCCGGTCGTCACCGACGACCCATATCGGGACCTCTCCTTCGGCGCGGCGCCACCCCCCACCCTTCACAGCTTCGCCCCTGAGCACGTGATTCTGATGACCTCGTTGAGCAAGACCGTCGCCCCGGGCATGCGGGTCGGGGCACTGATGGTGCCGAAGCGCCACCGGAATGAGGTGTACGACCTCGCCAGCCATACCTACATCGCCCCCGGCCGCTTTGCCCACGGCGTGGCCCTGGAGTTCTGCAGTTCAGAGGAATACCCGGCCCACCTCGCCACCGTCGCCCAGGCCCTCGAGGACCGCGCGACGGCGCTCACCGAGGCGCTCAACGAGGAACTCGGCGGCTTCTACCGGATGCCCGAAGGCGGCTACTTCCTTTGGATCGCCGCCCCCGGTGGAGATGCAAGGCGTGCCGCGGCCCAGGCGACACAGCACGGCGTCGCCGTCCAAGGTGGCGACTCGTTCTTCCTCGACGATCGCGGCAATCGCTTCCTGCGCCTCTCATTCGCCGGCCTCCGCCCCGACCTGATGCCGCTCGTCGCCGCGCGACTCCGCGCCGCTTGGCGCGAGTGGCTCTAGCCGACAGCGGGGTGCTTCAGGCGGCCTCCGCGCCCGCGCCCATTGCGTGGAACGCGATCGCCGCGTCGGTCGCCTCGTCCGGGGCCAACTCGGCGGCGATTCGCCCATGTGAGAGTACGAGGATTCGATCCGCCACCTCCCGCAGCTCGTCGTTCTCGGAGGAGCTGACCACCACCGCCGCACCCTTGCCTGCCGCCTCCTCGATCAGCCGATAGATATCGGCCTTGGACCCGACGTCGACACCCCGGGTCGGCTCGTCGAGCAGGATCAGACGCGGATCACACCGAAGCCACTTGGCCAACATGACCTTCTGTTGGTTGCCGCCGCTGAGGGTCGCAACCGGTGCGTCCAGTGAGGGGATCTTGATCCGGTAGCGCTCGACGATGTCACGTTGCTCGGCCGTGTCGCGACTCGGGCGGGCGAAGCGACTGCGCCGCGCCGAGTCCACCATGCCGAGGTTCTCGGCCACCCCGGCAATCAGCACCAACCCTTCGGTCTTACGGTCGGACGGCACGAAGGCGATGCCGCGGGCCATCGCCATTGCCGGACTCAGGCTCTCCACCGCCTCGCCCTCGAAGGCGACCGAGCCAGAGGTGAGATCGATGTACCCGGCCAGGGCCTCGAGCAGCCGGCTGCGGCCCGAGCCGACCAACCCGGCGATACCCAGGGTTTCGCCGGGCATCAGCTCGAGCGTCAGCGGTCCGAGCCCCTCGCAGGTCACGTCGCGGGCCTGCACCGCCGGCTCGCGAGCTTGCCGCCGCGAGGAAGAGGATCCGGTCGGCGGCACCGGGTGGCCGACCATCGCCTCGATCAGCGAGTCGCGGGTGAACTCCGCGGTCGGCGCGCTGGTGATGGTCTTGCCGTCGCGAAGCACGGTCGTGCGATCGGTCAAGGCGAAGATCTCGGCCAGACGATGGGAGACGAAAAGAGTCGAGATCGACTCGGCCCGCAGATCGCGGATGACACCGAAGAGGGACTTCACCTGGTCTTCGGTCAGTGCCGACGTGGGCTCGTCGAGGATCACGGTGTGCGCCCGCATCGAGATCGCCCGGGCGATCTCGACCATCTGCTGCTGATCGATCGGCAGGGTGCCGACCAACCGCGAGGGCGAGACGTCCAGGCGCAGGCGCTGGAGCACCCCGGCGGCGATCTCGTGGCTGGCGGCCCAATCGATCCCGCGGGCCGTCCGCACCAGCCGGTGGCCCAGGAGCACGTTCTCGGTCACCGACAGTTCCGGCACCAGCGTGGTCTCCTGGGTGACGACGACGATCCCGGCGGCCAGTGCCTCCGCCGGACCGGAAAACGTTCGCGGCTCACCCTGGACGAGTATCTGGCCCCGGTCGGGACGCCGTTGGCCGGAGAGCACCCCGATCATCGTCGACTTGCCAGAACCATTCTCACCAATCAACCCGTGTACTTCGCCGGCGGCGATCTCCAGCGAAGCCCCGCGCAGGGCGTGCCCGCCTCCATAGGATTTTTCGATCCCGATTCCCGCCAATGCCCGGGCCGACGGGCGGTCTAGCCGGTTGGACAAATCACGTTCTTTCATGGGGCGGACCTCCCTTATCGTCGATGGTCTCGTGAATTACCCGACGCTTCGATCGGCTGTGAGCAGATCCAATCCCAACCCTTCGGGAGGTCCCCTTGCACAGTAACACCAGATCTACCAAATCTCGGTCGGCGGTATTGCTCCTGATAGCTATTGCGGTACTGGCGGCGTTGGCCCTCAGCGCCTGCGGAGGCAGTGGCAGCAGTTCGAGTGAAAGCTCAAGCAGTTCCGAAAGCTCGTCTGAAACCACCGAAACCGCCAGCTCATCCTCGTCCGAACCAAAAGAAGTCAAGTTCACCAGCAAGGAGTCCGGTCTCCCGACCGGATACGCGGAACCTGAACCGGCGAAGCGGAAGTTGGCATTCCTCACCGTCGTCGGTACGAACGAATTCATGAAGGCGGTCGGCGAAGCGATGAACGCCGAAGCCGAACAGCTTGGCGGCAGCGTCACGGTATTTGACGCCAAGG
>MKSH01000114.1:0-8321 GCA_001898095.1 Solirubrobacterales bacterium 70-9
CCGAACTGCCCGCGGAAGTAGGCGAGGGGCGCGCCCTCGCGCGCCTCGGCGAGATCGACCTTGGCGAGGAAGACGCTGTGGGTCCCACCCTCGACGTCCTCGACGACGCTGCACTCGAGATGGGCCAGGGCCCCCGCCAACACCGGCACCTCGCCGGCACCGCGCTCAAGCTCCAGGCCGGAGAACTTGTCGTCGGCCGGAGCCCCGAAACGCTCGGCGATATGTGCCTGGTTCTCGTCGAGCACGTTGATCGCGAAGGTGCCGCTGTCGCTGATCGCCTGGCGCGTCGGCGCCTTTCGATGCACGCAGGCCAGCATCATCGGCGGTTCGAGCGACAGCGAGACGACCGCACTCGCGGTCATCCCGAAATCGTGCCCCTGTGAGTGCGCGGTCAGAATCGTCACGCCGCTGGCGAGCCTGCCGACGACGTCGCGGAATGCGTCGCGGTCCGGGACGGACATCTTCACGCGACCTCAAGCACTTCCCGCGGCTTCCGGCTCTCGGAAGCACTGATCGATCAGTCGCTCCTGGGTCAACCCCTCGGCGCGCAGTTCGGCGGAGGCGAGGCCGTCGCGGAAGACGATGATCCGATCGCAGATATGGACGAGGTCCTCGTACTCGGCACTCGCGATGATCACCGAGACGCCGCTTTCGGCCGCACTGCGGATGCGGCCGAAGATCTGCTTCTTGGCGCCGATGTCGACGCCCTGCGTCGGCTCGTGCATGAGAAAGATGCTCGGCTCGCCGGCGAACCACTTCGCCAAGAGGACCTTCTGCTGGTTGCCGCCGCTCAGCGTTGCCAGCCTGCGCTTCGGATCGGGCGGTCGTACGTCGAACTCCTCCAGCATGGCGGCCGCGTCGCGCGCCTCGCTTCGAAGCCGCAGCGCGCCGCCGCGGAAGTACTTCCGGAGCGTCGTCAGGGTGAGGTTTTCCTGGACCGAAGCTTCGCCGACCCCGCTGTTCTGCTGTCGGTCCGCCGGCAGGAGGGCCATGCCCGCCTCGACCGCCTGGACCGGGTCAAGGCCGAAGAGGTCGTGGCTCTCGCCGTCGACCTCAATCGACCCAGTGGCCTGCTCGTCCGCGCCGAAGAGCATGTAGAGGATTTGTTCCCAGCCCATCCCGAGGAGACCGGTGAGGCCGAGGACCTCACCGCGACCCGCATCGAACGAGACCGGGCCGACCTCCCGGCTGCGGACGTCCCGGGCACTGAAAACGGTCTCGTGGGAAGCCTGACCCGCGGCCTCGGGGTAGAGCTCGTCGAGCTGGAAGCCGAGGATCGACTCGATCAGGCTTCTTTCGTCGAACTCCTCGGTGGCGCGGTCGGCGACCAGGTTGCCGTCGCGGAGCACCGACACCCGGCTGGTCAGGGCGAGCACCTCGTCGAGACGATGGGTCACGAAGATGACGCCGAAGCCGGCGCTGGCGACCTCGCGCACGACGGTGAAGAGTCGGTCGATCCCGTCGCGTGGCAGGTATGCCGTCGGCTCGTCCAGGATCAGCAGGCCGCTGTCATGGGCGCGCAGATGGTCCAACGCCCGGACGATCGCGAGCATCACGCGATCCACCTCGCTGAGCGAGTCGACCGTGTCGGCCGGCGAGTGCTCGACGCCGAAGCGTTCGAGGCTCGCGGCGACCCGTCGCCTTTCCCGATCCCAGGCGATCGGGGCGAGACCGCGGGTCTGCATGCCGGTCAGGAGGAAGTTCTCGACCACGGTCTCCGACGGCAGGAGTCCGAGGTCCTGGTGGACGAAGGCGAACCCCAGGGCCTCGGGATCCGCCGGCTTCAACGGCAACGGGATGTCCTTGCCGCGCACGGAAAGGCTCGCCCCCTCATCAGGACCCTGGTAACCGGCCAGGGTCTTGATGAGGGTGGACTTGCCTGATCCGTTCTGACCGACGAGGCCCCTGATCTCCCCCGGTGCCACGTCGAGACTGAAGTCCCACAGGACGGTCCTGCCGACGAAGGTCTTCGACAGGTTCCGGATCGAGATCAGGGGCGTGTCGCCGGTCATCGGACTAGCCGAGTCCCCAGAGCTTTTCGTACCCGGCTTTGTACGGCGGGCTGTTGAACCAGGTTTCGCTCGGTTCGTTCAGGCCCACCGATCCGATGTTGCTTTCGTCGAACAGGCGCAGCGGGACTTTCTCGTCCACGACCGGCTTCACGCCGCTCAGCAGGCGAAGCGTCTGGTCGGCAGCGCCCCACGCCAGCCAGCCGGTGGGCTGCCCGTCGTCGGCGGCGATGACATCGCCTTTCGCCAGCGCTTCCAGCGGCGCTTTATCCGCGTTGTAGGTGGCGATTTTCACCCGTTCGGTCGCGTTGCCCGCGTGGACCGAGGGGACCATCAGCTCGGCCATGTTGTCGTAGACCGGGAACAGGAAATTGACGGATGGGTCCTGCACCGCGGTCTGGGCGAGCGTCGGGAGTTTGGTCGCCCAGTTTTCAGGCGTCTGGACGTCTTCCCACTTCAGGCTGCAGCCCGGGCAGACTTCTTCGAGCCGCTTGTTCATCGCTTCGACCTGGTACTTGCCGAACGGGATGCCGCTGTTTTCGAACCCGACGCCGTCGATCTTGCCTTCCGACTCGACCGTGGCCCAGTCGATCAGCACTTCTCCGGCACACCCGCTGCACTCGGTCAGCTGCGCCGAGATGCCGATCTTCTTCGCTTCCGCGCTGAGCGGACCGGGATCGGTTTCGAACTCCTGGACCACCGGGATCCCGGCAGCCTTCGCCTGTTCGACCGACGGCGCGATCACCGCGGCCGGCAGCGAGGAGGTGATGATCGCGTCGACGTGCTGGGAGACTGCTTGTTCGATCAGGCGGTTGGCCGTCGCGGGGTTGTCCTTGTGGTCCACCACGGTGGTGTGGACGCCCGCCTTTTCGAGCGCTTCGACGGTGCCTTCCGTAAGTTCCTTGATGAACGGGACCGAAAGGTCGGCCGCGACGATGTAGACCGATTTGCCCTTCGCCTTGGAGGCATCGAAGCCGGGACCGGGCGTGATGAACTTGCTCGGGCCTTCCAACGCTTCGTGCAGCTGTTCTTCGGCCATGGCGATACCACTGCTGCTGCTGCTCGAGCCGCCTTCCGAGCCGCTTTCGCTGGTCGTCTTGGTTTCCCCGCTCGAGCCGCCCGAGCTGGTGGTTGAACTGGACGAGCCGCCGCCGCATCCAGCGACCAGAGCGGCGAGCGCCACGAGCGCGGCGACGGCTAGCAACAGCCCGCCTTTGGCCCCACCGGGCGTTGACTTACCTCTCATTACCTCTCCTCTCCTCCGGGAAGGCGGGCGGTCTCGCCTGCTGCCCGAGTGTCTGCGGTCGGCTTGGATGCCGACTCACCTAGTTGTCCCTCTTTGATCTTCAGCCGACGCTGATAGCGAGCGACCAGTCGCGAAAGGGCGACGGCAAGCACCAACGAACCGCCGTAGAAGACGTTTTCGATCCACCCGGAGAGACCGAGGAGCTCGAGGCCGGTGATGCCGGTGACGAGGAAGTAGACGCCTACGAAAGTGCCCCAGGCGTTGAACCGACCGGGCTGGATCGTGGTCGAGCCGAGGAAGGCGGCCGAGAACGCGGGAAGCAGGTACGCGGCGCTGACGGTCGGGCTCGAGGCGGCGAGCGGCGAGGCCTGGACGATCCCCGCCAGTGACGCGATGAGGCTGGTGGCGACGAGCGCGCCGGCCCGGATCCTGTCGACCCTGACGCCCGAGAGGCGTGCCACCTGAGGTCCCACCCTGACGAAGTGCATACGCCTCCCGAGTGGGGTGAGGCTGAAGAGGTACCAGACGATTACCGTCAGGAGGATCGCGTACCAGAAGGAGTACGGAAGGCCGAGGAGGTGGCCGCGGACCGCGTTCACGAGGCTTTCCGAGATGCCGCTGACGGTTTCGACGTTGATCGCGACCGCGATGCCACTCAACAGGGTGCCCATCCCCAGGGTGACGACGATCGACTCGACCCCGACCACGACGACGAAGAAGGCGTTGACGAGGCCGGCGAGCAGCCCGAACAGGAGGACGATGAGGATCGTCGGCACCACCGGCACGTGGTGGGTGACGTTGAGGTGGCCGACCAGGACGACGGCCACCGCCATGACGCCGGCGATCGAGAGATCAAGCTCTCCCACCGACAGCGAGAGGACCAGGCCGAGGGTGAGGATCAGCAGGACCGACTGGGATCCGAAGATCGTCTGGAAGTTCGCCCAGGTGGCAAAAGTCTGTGGCTTCAGGGCGGAGAAGACGCCGATCACGAGCAGCCAGGCGATCACGACTCCGTAGCGCGTGACGAACTCGCTGATCGCGATCGAGCGGCCGCCGCGCTTACCGGTCGGGGTTGTCGCCACGGGCTTGCTCGCTAGCACATTCAAGGCTCGTTCCTTTTCGGGAAGGGATTCGGTGTCGCCGGCGGCGACCGTCTCGACGGTATCAACGGGTTTGATGTTGTGTCAAATATCAACATTACAAATCTCGCGGGGAGACCCGTCCGCGCGCGGGCGTGATCTCCGGTCGGACGGTCCCGTCAGCAGGCGACCGCTTGGTCGCGGTGGATCAGATCCCCCGGCAGCGATCCGCCGACGGAGGCGAGGCCCTCGACCTAGTTCGTGATCAGAACGACTTCGCTGGTTTCGACTCGATCGGACAAGCGGCGAACGTCGGTGTTCGTGTTACTGGTCATTCCGTCCCTCCTCCTTCAGCCGCCAGTGGTGACCCACCGTGTCGGTGTGAAAGTACGTTCCGTATAGGGCAGGTAACCACAAGAGTTGCCCATTGAAAAGTCAACCTTGTTTCCCTTTTCACCAGGAGTAGGCGACGCCCGATCGCCTCGGCCAGGTAGGTGAAAAAACGAAGGAAAGGTGACTTCAGGGATCGCCGAGGACGTGCCCGTAAAGGCAGACCGAGGACCCCGCCCAGGTCATCCGGGCGTGCGGCGCAGCGTGATCGGCCGGCCACGGCAGAGCCCCTTCGCGATCACCCCGGTCGCGGCTCTCACGCGGCCTCGACCACCAGCGCCAGCCCTTGGCCCACACCGATGCAGAGTGCCGCGACCCCGTAACGGCCGCCGCTCCGCTTCAGCTCGCCGACGACGCGGCCGACGATCCGGGCACCGGAGGCGCCCAGCGGGTGGCCGATCGCGATCGCGCCACCGCGCACGTTGACCTTGCCGGGGTCGAGCTCCGGCCAGCCGCGCAGGCAGGCGAGCGACTGCGAGGCGAAGGCCTCGTTCAGCTCGAGGAAGTCGACCTCGTCCCAGCCGATGCCCGCTCGTGCCAGCGCCTTCCTGGCGGCCTCCACCGGGGCGATCCCGAAGACGTCAGGGTCGACCCCGTGGACGCCGCGGGAGACGACCCGTGCGAGCGGTGCGCGGCCGATCTTCTCCGCCGCCCCCTCGGAGCCGAGCAGGAGCGCCGCCGCCCCGTCGTTGAGCGGCGAGGAGTTACCGGCGGTCACGGTACCGCCGTCGACGAAAGCCGAGCGCAGGCCGGCGAGCTTCGCCGGCGAGGTGTCCGCCCGAATCCCCTCGTCGCGCTCGAGGTCCACGCCGGGAACGGGGACGACCTCGGTCATCACCCCGTCGTCGTAGGCCCGCGCGGCGAGCTGGTGACTGCGCAGCGCGAACTCGTCCTGCTCCTCCCGCGAGATCCCGTACATATCGGCCAGCTTCTCCGCCGATTCGCCGAGGGAGATCGTCCACCGTCCGGGCATCTCGGGGTTGACCATGCGCCAGCCGAGCGTGGTCGAGTGGAGCACCTCGTCGCCGGCCGGATACCGCCGTTCGGGTTTCGGCATCACCCACGGCGCCCGACTCATCGACTCGACCCCGCCGACCAGGACCGCCTCCGCGTCGCCGGCCTCGATCGCCCGCGCCGCCTGGATCGTCGCCTCGAGAGAGGAGCCGCAGAGCCGGTTGACGGTGGCGCCGGGCACCGAGGTCGGCAGGCCGGCGAGGAGGACGGCCATCCGGGCGACGTCACGGTTGTCCTCGCCGGCTCCGTTGGCGTTGCCGAAGATCGTGTCGTCGATCGCCGCCGGGTCGAAGCCCGGCACCCGTTCGAGCAGCGCCCGCACCACGTGGGCGGCGAGGTCGTCGGGCCGAACCCCGGACAGGGCGCCTCCGTAGCGACCGAACGGCGTTCGCACCACCTCGTAGACGTAGGCGGCGGTCCCCTTGCTCATCGTGCCTGCAGCTCCCGCAGCGCGCTCAACTCCTCGGCATCGGGCGGCTCGGTGGCCTCGGGCTCGGCGGCGACACGAAGGTCCCAACCGGTCGCCCTACGCGCCTGCTCGACGCTCACGCCCGGGTGTACCCGGGTCAGCACGAGCTCCTTGCTCTCCGGGTCTGGCTCGAGCAGGCCGAGGTCGGTGACCACGGCGCTCGGGCCGCGGCCGCGGTAGCCGAACCGCTCGCGGTCACCCGGCCCGTCGCCGAAGCCCACCGTGGTGCGAAAGTCGAGGCGCTCGACCAGCGTGCGCGGATCGTGCGGGGCGATCACCACGACCTCCTCGCAGCCGGCGGCGATCTCGGGCGCGCCACCCGCCCCGGGCAGGCGGGTCTTCGGGTGCGCGTAGTCACCGATCACGGTCGAGTTGAGGTTGGCGTGGCGGTCGATCTGGGCGGCGCCCAGAAACGCCACCTGCACGCGGCCGGCGCCGATCCAGTAGTTGAACATCTCCGCCACCGAGACGACCGTATCGGCCGTCTCGGCGAGCTCGCCGTCGCCGATCGAGAGCGGGACCCGCGACGGCTTGGCGCCGATCGTCCCCGACTCGTAGACGAGCACCAGATCCGGGTTGTAGATCTCGCGGGCGAGGATCGCCGCCGTGCCGGGTCGGCCCACCCCGATGAAGACCGAGCCGGCGTCGCGCAGCAGGCGGGCGGCGACGATGGTCTGCAACTCGGCACCCGTCGCCTCGGCGCTCACGTGGTCGTCCCTCCCGAGAGCACGTTCGCCTCCATCCAGGAGAGGAACTCCTCCCGGTCGCGGCTGATCCCGTCCCAGGCGACGTAGAAGTCGTTGTCGCGCTCGGTGACCCCGAGGCTGTAGGAGGGGTGAGATCCGCCGGGCGCCTCGGCGACCCGGTCGATCGCCCAGCCCGGGATGATGACGCCGCCAGGGCGGGGCTCGAGCCGCTCGACGATCCGCTCGACCGTGACCAGCGAGCGGCCGGCGGCTAGCACCGCCTCCTTCTGCACGCCCGGGATCCCCCAGAGCTGGACGTTCCCCTGGCGGTCGGCCTCCTGGGCGTGGACGATGGCGACGTCGGGGTTGAGCGCCAGCACCGCGACCAGCTGCTCGCCGCTGAACGGACAGACGATCGGCTCGACCCGCGTGTGGCGGGGGAGGTCCGTACCGAGGTAGCCGCGCATCACCGCGCAAGGCAGCCGCGCGGCACCGGCGGCGTAGCGGTTTGCCATCCCGGCGTGGCTGTGCTCTTCCAGCTCCAGCGGCGCGGGCCAGCCGTTCTCGACGGCGTCGCGGAAGCGGTGCAGAGAGCCGACGCCGGGGTTGCCGCCGTAGGAGAAGACGAGCTTGCCCGCGCAACCCATCCCGATCATCTGGTCGTAGACCAGATCTGGCGTCATCCGGATCAGGGTCAGGTCGCGGCGTCCCTGGCGGATGATCGCGTGGGCCGCCGCGAAGGGGATCAGGTGGGTGAAGCCCTCGATCGCGACGGCGTCGCCGTCGCGGACGAGCTCCGCGACCGCCTCCTCGAGATCGAGGGCGCCACCGATCGGCGTCCGACGTCTACTCATTGCCGAAGAACAACGCGCGGCCGATCCGCGCTTCGATCCTCAGGTAACGCCAGAGCCGGTGCTCCCCGATCTCCACCTCACGCAGCAGGCCGCAGATCGAGATGGCGGCCTCGAGGTCGGGCACGTCGGCGAGGATGTAGGAGGTCCAGGGGAAGGCGGTGGAAGGCCCGACCATGATCATGTCGTCGTCGAAGGTCCCCAGCACCTCGACCCCGAAGCGTCCGCGCAGGTCGGCGAACTCGCGTTCGAGCACGGCGACCAGTTCCTTGAGGACGTCGGCGGGCGCGTCGAAGTTCGGCTGCAGGACACCGATGCAAAACAACACCCGGTGCTTGCCGTCGGTCTTGGTGGTCGATTCGGTCATGCTCAACGCGCCAGATAGCCCCCGTCGACCATGTAGGCGGCCCCGGTGACGAACGAGGCTTCCTCGGAGAGCAGGAACGAGATCACCGCGGCGACCTCCTCGGCGGTGCCGACCCGCCCCATCGGCACGCCTTCGTCGCCCGCCGCCCGCCAGATCTCGTCCTCCTGCTCCTCGGTCAGTCCGGGGTGGAAGTGGCGCACCTGCCGGGTC
>MKSH01000114.1:8411-9863 GCA_001898095.1 Solirubrobacterales bacterium 70-9
CGACGAAGGAGGAGATCGAGCCGAGGCAGACGATCGAGCCCCGGCCCTGTCGGAGCATCGGCGGGACCACCGCGCGACAGGCGAGGAACTGGCCGCGTAGGTTCACCCCCATCACCCGGTCCCAGTCCTCGACCGAGGTATCGGTGATGTCGCGAGCGAACATCAGGCCGACGTTGCTGACCAGGCCGTCGATCCGACCGGCCCCCTCCAGCCCTCGCCGGACCAGCTCCTCCGCGGTCTCCTCCTGGGAGATGTCGCCCGCCACCACGACGTGGCCGGTGCCGGGCAGCTCCTGGAGCAGCGGATCGAGGTAGTCGGGCTCGATGTCGTTGAGGACGAGGGCCGCCCCCTCACCCGCCAGGCGACGGGCGGTGGCGGCCCCGATCCCGCTCCCGGCACCGGTGACGATGATGCGGCTGCCCTCGAACCGGTCGGCGCTCACCCGCGCCTCCAGGCCCGGGTCGACGATGTCGACTTCAACGGCCACCCTTCCCCGCTCAGGCGCCGGCGGCGGCGATCGCCGCGAGGATTTCCTGCTTGGCCTTCTCGCCGGCCTCCGGACGGAAGAGCTCCTCCCGGGGCATCGGGAAGAGCTGGGCGACCAGCCCGTAGGCGGTCAGCTCGGCTCCCTCCTCGGCCAGCGCGGCCGGAGGGTCGGCGACGAAGGAGCGCGCGCCGTCGACGTCGGCGAACTGGATCAGCATCAGGACCGAGGGGGTCGGGCTGAAGCCGAGCGGCGGCACCTGCGGGTCGTGCAGTGCCTCACGGACGCTGGTCGAGACGACCCGCGGGTCGCGCTCGAGCTCCGGCGCGACCTCGGAGACGAGGCGCTCGATGAAGGCGGGCCGCTCGCCCTCGTCGGGGTCGGCGAGGAAGACCGCGACCGGGCCGTCGCCGACCACGTCGCCCTCGCGGCCGTCGCGGGCGAGGTAGAAGCTGTACTCGAAGTGGTCCACGTGGGGGAGGATCTCGTTGTCGTACTTGGGGCCGTCGATGTAGGTGTTGGGGTGACGGGCATCGAGGTCGCCGCCGAGGGCCTCGTGGAGCTTGTCGTCCTGGACCTCGTAGAGGCCGAGATATTTGGGCCCGTCGCCCAGCGTGCGGTAGCGGTGCACCGAGTCGTATCCATCGACCGAGGCAAGGCGCGCCATGTGCGGAAGATGCCAGTCGTTGAACTCGACCTCAACCTCGGGTTGAGGATGGCAACGAACGAAGAAAAGGACCATCGTGATTCTCCTTCCGTGAGTCTCGCCGCGCCTCTCGCGGCGAATTGTTTTCTCAACGGCCTAAGTGAGTAGACAACCAGAAACTTTGGCCTTTAAAAAGTCAACCCTTTTTCCCCTTGAGTGGGATGTACTCGCCCCCGGGTCAGGTCGCGAGGCGTGCCCGCGACCTGACCTCCTTCCTTCCGGGTGGGCACGGAGACCGGCCCCACGATCGTGGCGGTGCCAT
>MKSH01000114.1:10061-11663 GCA_001898095.1 Solirubrobacterales bacterium 70-9
CGGGCTGGTGTCGTCGGCGCGGCCGCTCGCTCCGTAGGCGGCCTGCTGGAACTTCATCCCCGACTCGGGCATCGGCTCGAGCAGGGTGTTGTTCCACATCTCGATGTGGCGATGGCGATCCCAGAAGCGATCGAACGTCGACTGCATCCACTCCGGGTCGAAAGGACCGTCGCCCCGCTCGAGAATGCACTCGACCAGGTTCTTCGCCATCTTGTTGCCGTTGTTGGCGCCCTGGCCGCCGATCGGGTCGAGTGTCTGCGCCGCGTCCCCGAGCGCCAGTGCATTGCGCCCCGAAGGCAGGCTCGCGACCGGCTTGCGCACGGTGGGGGCGAAGGCGCCGCGCTGCCAGGCGTTCTCGTCGACGGGCTCGGCATCGCGCAGCCACTCGTAGTCCCAGGGCATCAACTCCTCGATCACCCCCTTGGCCGCGGTCCAGGCCTCGTCGACGCTGCTCACGTCGCGGAACTTGTCGATCGGGCCACCCTCCTTGCCCTCGAACACGAGGCTCCAGCAGTGCTTGTGGTCTTTCGAGAACCACGGGACCCAAAACGCCTCGCCGAAGGGGGGGTAGGCGTTGAACTTGATCGGCAGGATGTGCGGCGCATAGGGGATCTCGATCGGGATCCCGGTGACGTTGACCATCCCCAGCTGTCGCTGGGGCGTCTGGTAAGTGGTCCGGTCGCCGTCCACCGGGAACAGGCGCTGGATCTCGCCCTTGCCGGTCGCGACGATCGTCAGATCGTTCTCGCCGGTGATCTCGTCGAGCCGCTCGACCGTCACCTCCTCAATCTCGACCTGGGCGCCCTTCTCGGCGAGCTCGCGCATCCAGCTCGCGCTCTGCAGCCTGACGTCGATCGCGCAGAAGTCCCCGCTGAGCCGGCCGAGGAGGGTGAGCACGGGCACCCGGGGCTCGAAGGCGAGGGTGAGGAACACCCCGTCGGCGAAGTCCGCTTCCTCGTCCCAATGCGCGAGCCCAAGTTCCCGTTCCCACTCGATCGACATGTTGAAACGACCCGCGGTACCCGTCGGCCTCGAGCGCTCGAGGAAGTCCTCGGGCGTCTTGTCCGAGTAGAGAGTCACCGAGTATCCGGCATCGTGAAGTGCGTGGGCCGCTAGTAACCCCGCCTGACCGGCGCCGACGACTGCGATCTTGGTCATTGGTCTCCTCCTGTACTAGCCATTATTCGTTGAGTCGAAGGACGAACGAGTCGGCCTCGTCCACCTCGACGTCGTATTGGTCTGGCACGACGATCGTGGTGGTCGGCAGCTCGATGATCGCCGGCCCGCGCATCGCGGCGCCGGTGCCGAGCTTCGCCCCGTCGTAGACCGGGGTCTCGACGTATCCCGCCTCCAGCTGCGACCACACCGGCCGGTGCTTGCGGTAGGCGTCGCGGGGGTCGGCCGAGCCGTCGCCCCGCAATCCCAGCTCCGGCTTGGGCGTGACACCCACCACCTGCAGGCGGACGTTGAGAAGGTCGACCTCCATCTCCGGGGCCGAGTAACCGAAGTGCCGGTCGTGCTCGGCATGGAAGGCCACCTTGATCGCGTCGAGATCAGGGGACGTCACGATGCTCTCCTCCACCGGCACGGTGAGCTCCCACC
>MKSH01000114.1:11729-12437 GCA_001898095.1 Solirubrobacterales bacterium 70-9
GGCGTCGGTTCATCGTCACCACGTGGTCGTGCTTGAAGTCCGACAGCAGCATCCCGGCGGCGCAGAAGATCGACGACTCGCGCGGCACCACCAGCATCGGGATCTCCAGCTCGGCGGCGATCGCGGCGGCGTGCACGGGGCCGGCGCCCCCGGCCACCACGAGCGGGAAGTCGCGCGAGTCCAGGCCGCGACGGACGGTGACCTCGCGGACCCCCGCCGCCATGGCGACGTTCGCGTAGTTATGGATGCCCGCGGCGGCCCGACCGACGTCGAGGCCGAGCGGCGCGGCGACGTCCTTCTCGATCACCCGCCTGGCGGCGTCGAGGTCGAGCGACATCCTGCCGCCCAGGAACGTCTCGGCGTCGAGGTAGCCGAGCACCAGGTCGGCGTCGGTGATCGTCGCTCGCTCGCCTCCACGGCGGTAGCAGGCCGGTCCGGGACTTGCGCCCGCGCTCTCCGGGCCGACGCGGAGGAGGCCGCCCTCGTCCACCCGGGCGATCGATCCGCCGCCGGCGCCGATCGTGTGGATGTCGATCATCGGCAACGCCGTTCGCCAGCGGTCGATCACGCCGTCGCTCATCACCAGCGGCTTGCCGTCCTTGACCAGCGCCGCGTCGAAGCTCGTCCCGCCCATGTCGACGCTGAGGCAGTGGTCGAGACCGTGTGCTCGCACGGCGACCAGCCCACTCGCGGGTCCGCTGGCGGGGC
>MKSH01000114.1:12460-16422 GCA_001898095.1 Solirubrobacterales bacterium 70-9
GCCGAACCCGGCATCCCGCAGCTGCCCCTCCAGGCGTCCGAGGTAGTTGCTGATGATCGGTCCGACGTAGGCGTTGAGGACCGTCGTGCTGAGCCGGTCGTAGTAGCGGATCTGGGGGACGAGGTCGACCGACACCGAGGCATAGACGTCGGGCATGAGCCCGGCGAGCACGTCCCGCGCCTGGTGCTCGTGGGCGGGATTGGTCGGCGAGTGCAGGAGACAGACCGCGACGGCCTCGACGTCCTCCTGGCGGAAGTGCTCGACCGCCTGCTCGAGCTCGTCCACCGCGAGCGGCTCGACCTCCCCGCCCGCGGCGTCGATGCGCCCGCCGATGCCCATCCGTAGGTAACGGTCGACCAAGGGCACGGGTGGCTGCAGGTCGTTGTCGTAGTTCGACTCTTTGGCCCCGTCGCGGATGGCGAGCGTGTCGCGGAAGCCCTTGGTGCCGATCAGACCGACACGGGCGCCCCGACGGGTGAGCAGGGCGTTCGTCGCCACCGTCGTACCGTGGACGATCACCGTGGTCTGGCCGAGCAGCTCCTCCCGCGTACGGCCGAGGATCTCGGCGATCTCGTCGAATCCCTGGAGCAGCCCCTGGCTGGGGTCGCCGGGCGTCGAGCTCGTCTTGTGGATGATCTCCTCGCCCTCGCCGACGACGAGGAAGTCGGTGAAGGTTCCGCCGACGTCGATGCCGATCCGAAAGCTCACGCCCCGGTCCTCTCGATCGTGCGGAGCGTCCGGGTCTCCCCCTCGAGCACCGTCCAGTTCCCCGTGTCGATGGCGACGCCGTACTCCGAGCGGGCGGCGGCAGGCGAGATGAGGCCGTCGCGCACCTCGGCCAGGACCAGCTCCGCGGGCCGCTCGCGCGGGTCGCCGTAACCGGCGCCGCCGCCGTTGGTCGCCACGACCCGGGTGCCCGGGGGGAGATCAGGCTGGTGTTCCTTGGAGCCCCAATTCGCCTTGGTGCCGTCCGGGAACTCCAGCAGCAGCGTGTTGAGGCCGCCGGGATGCCCGCCGAACAACCCGGGCGGCGGCGTGGCGCCCTCGAGGGCGACGTCGTCGCCGTGGGTCGTGCCGTGCTCGGGCTCTCCGTAGGTCCGGAAGGCGGAGCGCAGCCCCAGTCCGCCACGCCACCTGCCGGGCCCCGCGGAATCGGTGTCGAACTCGCAGTACTCGAAGACGTGCGGAGAGGTGAGCTCGAACATCTCGGGGTCCGGTGAGCGCATCTGCAGCGCGGCGGGCGAGCCGACCATGTTCCAGCCGTCGGCGCCGAGCTTCGCTCCCGCGCCCCCGCGCTGGAAGACCGCGAGCACGACGAACAGCTCACAGTCACGGGGATCACGGCCGGCCAGGGCGATCGGCAGGAGCTGGTTCCAGCCCGCGGTGACGCGGTCCGGCATCGCCTCGGCCAGCGCCATCATGATCGACTCCAGGACCTCGTCGACCATCTGGTTCCCGAACACGGACGCGGCGGGGAACCGTGGGTTCAGCAAGGAGCCCTCACGGAAGACCGTGGTCACCGGGATGAAGAGTCCGTCGTTCGACGGCACGTCGACGCCGGCGGCGCTGAGGAGCATCGACAGCGCGATGCGCGTCGCCGCCTTGGCCGAGGCCGGCGGCATATTGGTGAAGCCCGGGGCCTGGTCGTCACTGCCGCTGAAGTCGAAGGTGATGTCGGAGCCTTCGATCCGCACCTCGACCGCGATGCGGTAGCGCCGCTCGGGGTCGATGCCGTCGGACACCATCCAGCTCTCGCCGTGATAGACGCCGTCGGGCCAACGCTCCAGCTCGGCGCGCACGAGCCGCTCCGAGCTCTCGAGCACGAAATCCATGTGCACCTGGAAGACGTCGAGGCCATAGCGCTCGAGCAAGGCGATCAGGCGGCGCTTGCCGACCGTGCAGGCACCGACCATCGCCTTGAAATCCTCGAGCACGATCTCGAGCCTGATGTTGGCGCCGAGCAGGTCCCAGACGTCGCGCCGGAGCTCGCCCGCCTCGTAGATCTTCAGCGGCGGGATGCGGAAGGCCTCCTGCCAGATCTCGACGTTCTCGGGGTTGTAGCCGCCGGCGGTGGAGCCGCCGATGTCGGCCACGTGCCCCTTGCACGCCGACCAGGCGACCAACTCACCGTCGAAGAAGATCGGCACGTAGATGCCAACGTCGGCGTTCTGGTTGCCGCGCGTGTAGACGTCGTTGTGGATGATGACGTCACCGTCCGCCAGGTCATCGCCGAAGTACTCGATGATGTACTCGAGCGGCGGCTGGGCGGCGAAGGCGATGATCGCCGCGTACTCCGTCTGTCCGAGCATCCGTCCCTCCCGATCGAAGACGACGGCGACGAGGTCGGCGATCTCGTTGAAGATCGGCGAGCGAGACGACCGGATCAGCATCTCGGCCATCTCCTTGGTGATCGACTCCACCCGTCGTTGGAGGACGGGTGCGAGCAAGGGGTCGATGCGGGGATCGGCGGCGGGCGTCTTGATCGTCATGTGACTCCTATCCGAGGATCGCGAGATCGAGGGGATGGCGGGAGAGTGCCTCGGTCCGATCGTCCCCGACCAGATAGGTGTTCGACATGTAGCCGACCGGGCCGTTCGCGTCGGGCCCGTCGACATCGGGGACGAGGTGGGGATGGAGGGCGAAGGCCATGTCGGCGGCGACGTGGGTCGGAGCGTCGGCGCCCGCGGGCTCCGCGGTCTCGACCACGCCGAGGCCGATCCAGGCAGCCTCGATCACGTCGTGCCCGATCGAGTGACCACACCAGTGGCCTGGCTGGGTATTGCTCTTGGAGGTGACGTTGATGATCGCTTCCTGGACCGAGGCAAGCGACGCACCGGGGCGCATGGCGGCCCTACCGGCCTCCAGGGCAGAGGCGACGTTCTGGTGGACTCGCCATTGCGCGTCGCTCGGCTGGGCGAACGCGACCATCCTCGAGAGCTCGACCCAGTAGCCGGTGGGGCCGACGAGCTCGATCGAGAACATCAGCAGCCGCGCGGTGCCGACGATCTCGTCGCGCGGCACCCGATAGCGCGCCGAGTGCCCGTCACCGGGCCGCTCGTCCATGATCAGGAAGATCGGGTCCTCACCCCCGTGTTCGGCCATCACCGTCACCAGCGCCGTGTTCAGCGCCCGCTCGGTCATCCCAGGTCGAGCGATCTCGAGCAGCCGCTGATGACACTGATCGGCGATCCAGGCGCTCTCCTTTAGCCCGCGGATCTCCTCCTCGCTCTTCTGCGCGCGCACGCGATCGAGGAGATCGCTCGCGTCGGCGAACTCCGTGTCGGGCAACTCGGCGCAGAGGTGCTCGTACTCGCCGATCGCCATGATCGCGTCCCGGCCGACGATGCCGACCCGTTCGCGCGACGGCAGCTGCTTCAGCGCCTCGCACAGTCCTGACGCCGTATTGAGCGGGAACCGTGAGTCCTCGACCCAGGTACTGCGAGGCATCCCGGCCATGCTGCGAGGGAGGATGCAGACCGGTTCCGCACCGGGCGCGAGCACCGCGTAGCCGTAGCGTCCGGAGAGATCGTAATCGGCGACGTACCGGAGCGCGCCCTTCTGTCCCCGGCTGTCGGCACCGACGAAGACAAGTGCGTCGAAACCGCGGCGCTGCATCTCGGTGAGCAGCGCTGTCCAGCGACGGTCTCGCTCGGCGAGGGAAAGCCGGTTTCCCGGCGCGGCGTGCGCGCCCCTCTGCCCATGCCCGGCACCGTTGTCCCGAGTCATGGTGTTGGTGCGCTTTTTGTCGTGCTTCATAGGACCTCTAGTTTGCTCAGTCATCTTTTCAGCAACTTCAGAGACGATAGTGAAAATCAGTTCCTGGAAAAAGCGAAAATTGTTTCCCTACTCACGCGATGGAGATGAGCAGCCGATCGAGGCGTTCGTCGGCCTCTGGGCCCAGTTCATCCACGTTCGGGCGGTAGCGCTCTCGCAGCAGCGCCGAGATCCGGGGGAGCTCCTTC
>MKSH01000114.1:16525-20825 GCA_001898095.1 Solirubrobacterales bacterium 70-9
ACCGCGGGGAGGGTGATACTCGAGGTCGCAGCGTGTGGCACCCCATAGGTTCCGCCCAAGATGTGACCGATACGGTGGCTGAGCCCGAGCGTCGCGTTGGCCGGCGCGAAGTAACAGTGCCAGGCGCCGATCTGTGCCTGGAGCCTTGCCTCACTGGATCCGGACACGGCGGACCACTCGAGGGCCGTGGCCACCTCGCGGATGCCGATCAGCGCGAGCGGGTCGCCGATCGGGCGCTCCCCTGGGGCCCGGACCGCCTCGACAGCGTGGTCGAGCGCCTTCATGCCCGAACCATTCCAGAGATCGATCGGGGTCGACTCCGTCGCCATGGGATCCAGGACGACGATCTCCGGCACCGAATCCGCCTCGATGAAGCTCTGCTTGAAGCTGTCCTCGGTCACACCGTAGAAGTGGGAGTACTCGGATCCCGACAGCGTCGTCGGCACCGCCGCGTGGCGCAGCCGTCGGCCGCCGGCAGCGGCCGCGACGAGGACGGCCTTGGCCGCGTCGATCACACTGCCGCCCCCGACGCTCACGATCGCGTCGGCATCAGCGGCCGCGACGGCATCCGTCGCGGCGGCGACGCCGCTCGCGGGCACGTGGGCGGCGAGGCCCGCGCAGGAGCCGACGCAGATCGCACCTAGTGCCGCCTCCACCATCGGCGCCACCGACCGCGCGAGCGACCGCGTCGTCAGTACGAGTGCCCGCCGGGCGCCGAGCTCCTCCAGGTCGGCCCGCAGGCAATCGAGCGACCCGACGCCCCAACGCACGCGGCGAGTGCCAAGTGCGTCATGGTGGCCCGACGACCAGCGTGCTTCATCCATCGGCCGTCAGGCGGCCGCGGTGCGCCTGGGCGTGGGCGCCGGTCGCAGCCGCAGGGACTCTTCGATCTCTCCTCGGCGAGACTCGAGCTCGCTCGGCAGGCAGAGCTTCTGGCCCAGCTCGCCGGCCGCCTCGTCGATAGTGAAATAGGGGGGCGTCGCTATCCGGTAGAGGTGACCGTCCGGATCGCGGAAGGAGACGCTGCTGAAGTACCGCTCGTCTTCGATCTCGCCAACCTCGATCTCGGCACCGGCCAGCGCCTTTCGCCACTCCGCCAACGCTTCCTCGTCACGAGCCGTGAGTGCGATGTGGTGCGACAGTCCGACGCCAAGTCGTCCCGCCGGGTAGCCCGGGAAGCCGAAGTAGGTAAGTACGTGGCCGGGCCGTGGCTCCTGCGTCGCGGAGTAGTAGTAGTGGGTCGCGTCCGCGGCGTCGAGGTAGTCGGTCATCTTGATCAGGTCAACACCGACGCGATTGACGAAGAAGTCCGTCACCGCCTCGATATCGGAGGAGACCGAGGTGTTGTGATGGAAGCCGCGCAATGCCATCTCAGCCGAGATGTCGGCGTGCGGCTCGGAGGCGACCTCCGCGGCGATATCCCGCTCCTTCCGGTCGACGGCCTCCTCTGGCGGTTTCATGTAGTCGCTGCCGAGGACCGCCTCGTCATGTCCGAAGCCTGGCTCGGTGGTGGCGATCTCGAATATCGCGCCGTCAGGGTCATTGAAGTAGATCGCACTGAAGTAGTTACGGAAGTACGGCCCGGTGACGTGGAATCCGCGATCACTCAGGTGGCGCTTCCAGTTCAGGAGCTGCTCACGAGAGTCGGTGTGAAGGGCCAGGTGGTGATTGGTCCCCGCACCCCAACGACCATGCGGCGACCCTGCCTGCGGATCATCCAACGAAGCCTTCGTCGTCTCCTGATCGACGAATCCGTCGGCCGGGAACTCATAGAAGATCGGGTTCCACTCATAGTAGGTGACTATCTGATCGGTCCCGCCGTCGGCAAACCCGAAGTGAGCCACCGCGATGCGCTCATCATGTGGATGAACGGTACGCTTGACCAGCCGCAGGCCGAGGTCGTCGACCATGAAGCGAGTCGACCGCTCGAGGTTGGCGCTGATGAACGCCTGGCTGTGGATGCCAAGGCTGTACGGGGATGGCATAGGGGTTCCTCCTGTCCTAACTGGTAACGACCTACCAGCGGTAGGCGGGTGACTTTGGCCGGTCACCGTGTGGCGGCCGTCAGTTCTCAAGTAACCGTGGGGAAGCTCGGTCGACCGGTGAGACGTCGACAAGAATTGATCAGGGGCTCAGAACCTGAACCTGTTCTCAGGTTGGCGCCTTTCGTAATCCGACCGCACAACTCTCCTTTCGGTCACCCTTTGACGAGCGACGGACAACTCGGAAGAATCTCTTAAGGGGAGCTAAGCACAGTGGGAAAGACAGGAATAGAGAAAAATATCTTGCCCTCAGTTGCTTACAAAAATAATGTCTGTCGTATTTCAGATGGCTAGGATTGAGTCCACGGTACGGCGTACAGCCCCGTAGAAAGCGCTGAAGGAGTGCGATGAGCCCCCAGGAAAGCTCCAGCATCGGGAAGCCGGTCCAGACGGCCCCCCAACAGATAGCCGCCACGATCAAGGAGCTGATCGTCGACGGTACCCTCGCGCCCGGGGATCGACTTCCGCCGGAGCGCGAGCTCGTCGAGGAGTTCGCCGTGAGCCGCCCGACACTCCGCCAGGCGCTCCGCGAGTTGACGACGATGCGTGCCCTGACCATGAGCCCCGGTCGAAACGGCGGCTACCGGGTCGCCGATTTCTCCCCCTCGGAGCTCGGCACGAGCGTCGGAGAGTTCATCTCCCTCTCGATCGGCGCCCGGTCGCTGACCGCCTATCAACTGCTTCAGGTCCGCCACTCGCTGGAGGTCCTCTCGGCGCGGGTGGCGG
Organism: Solirubrobacterales bacterium 70-9; assembly: GCA_001898095.1. Classification (GTDB taxonomy): domain Bacteria; phylum Actinomycetota; class Thermoleophilia; order Solirubrobacterales; family 70-9; genus VAYN01. Next base: position 19,294 of record MKSH01000114.1, read on the forward strand.
CGGTCGAGCGGACCGAGGAGGAGCTGGCCGAGCTCGAACAGGCTTTTCCCGACCCGGCTGTCTATGGGGACAGCGTCGAGGAGGCGCGGCGCCAGGACCTCGCCTTCCATCGGGTCTTGGCGAAGGCGACGCACAACCCATTGATCGTCGGCTTCTCGAGCGCGGCCACCATCGCGTTCAACCAGATCCCGGACACCGCCCGCCAGCAGGTGCTGCCGGGCCTGCTGGACCATCTGGACGCGGTGCTCGACGCGGTTCGGGAAGAGGATCCGGACGCCGCCGCGGAAGCGATGGTCCGCCACCTGCAGATCGACGACGTGTTCGGTCCCCGTCCGACCACCGCGGGCGTCGGACCGGAACCCGAGACGCCCGCGGACGCCTGAGCGGGAAAGTTCGCCGCGCCTCGATCATGGCTCTGCGTGACATCGGGCCGAGGAAGCCGTCGATCGGCGAACTGCTCGAGGGGTACGGGCGGCGCGAGTTCACCCCGCGGGAGATCCTCGCGGACCTGATCGCCCGCATCGAGGAGGCCGAGCCGATCGTCCACGCCCTCGTCGCCACTCGCTTCGACCAGGCGATGCTCGAGGCGACCTCGCTCGACCGTCGCGCGCCGGACGCCTCTATGCCGCTGGCCGGGATCCCCTTCGTGGCGAAGGACCTGCTCGACGTCGGGGGCAGTCCTACGCGCTGCGGATCGCTGACCAGGGACGACGCGGAGCCCGCGCCCGGCGACGCCATCGCCGTCGCCCGGCTGCGGCGTGCGGGTGCGATCCTGATCGGGAAGTCCCGCACCCATGAGTTCGGCTGGGGGATCACCACGGTGGCCGCCGACGGCACCGGCACCGCGAACCCGGCGGATCCGACGCGGATCGCGGGCGGCTCCAGCGGTGGTTCGGCGGCGGCGGTCGCGGCGGGCGAGGTCCCGCTCGCATTGGGGACCGACACGGCGGGCTCGGTTCGAATCCCTGCCGACTTCTGCGGGGTCGTCGGCCTCCGGCCGTCCCCCGGCCGCATCCCCCGGTGCGGCGCGTTTCCGCTCGCTCCCTCCCTCGACCAGGTAGGGCCGCTGACCCGCACGCCCGAGGACGCCGAGATCGTCCTCGACGTCCTCGCCCCCCGCTGCCGACCGGGCCCGGCTCGCGACGTCGTCTTCGGCGTCTCCGCCGACCTCGCCCCGCCAGATACCGACCCTGGACGGCTCGCGACGCTCGAGCGCGTCGTCGCGGCGATGCGTGCGGTCGGCGCCGAGGTGCACGAGGTCGCCCTGCCCGAGGCCGACCAGGCATTCGGGACGATGGGCACCATCATCTTGGCCGAAGGCCTCGCCGGACATCGGCGCCTCGGCCTGTGGCCGGAGCGAGCGTCTGCCTACGGCGCCGATGTGCGAAGCCGCCTGGAGCTCGCCGAAGGGGTCGGCTTGGACGAGTTCAACGAAGCGGCACGGCGGCGGGAGGATCTCCGCGACAGGCTGGCATCAATCTTCGCCGAGGTCGACGTCCTCCTCGGCCTCACGTCAGGGGTCGGCCCGATCC
>MKSH01000114.1:20932-21396 GCA_001898095.1 Solirubrobacterales bacterium 70-9
TCGTCCGCGGCGCGTCGCCAGGCTGACGGCTTTCGCGGTTCCCGGTTTGAGTGCGAGTTCGACGTGACCGAGCGTCTCCGGGAAGTCCTTATGCTCGGCGGCCCGTTCTCCTGCTAGTCGGCGGCCTGGCGACGATCGGGCAGTCGAGACGGGCGACGTGTTCGGTCGTGGTCGTGAGCCCGGAGTCGTCGCCGAGCTTAGGTTCGAAATAGTCTTCCAGTAGCAGGTCCGAGCCGCCGCCGGGGCTTCACAGTCCGGCAGACGATCGCGTATTAGTCGATGACTTTCCTTAACGCCCGGTCGCCCTTGTCCGCTTGCCCTCTTAGTGCTTGAAGAAGTCGAAGTCGGTGAGCCGAATCAGGTTCCCCGAGGCTTCTTCAGGTGGTTGGGGAGATCGCCGCGCCCATCGGCCGTAACCTGCCGGACACGAGGCGCTGCAGCCATCGCGCCCAGCGAGATCTTGG
>MKSH01000115.1:0-1774 GCA_001898095.1 Solirubrobacterales bacterium 70-9
CGGCCGAGGGGATGGTCGTCGTGCGCGGCTCGCTCGCCCCCGGCGGCCGGCCGAGGGGATGGTCGTCGTGCGCGGCTCGCTCGCCCCCGGCGGCGCCGTGATCAAGGCCTCCGCCGCCGACCCGGGGCTGCTGACCCACCGCGGCCCGGCGGTCGTCTTCGAGGGCATCGAGGACGTGATCGCCCGGATCGACGACCCCGACCTCGAGGTCGGCGCCGACTCGGTCCTGGTCCTGCGCGGCTGCGGGCCGGTCGGCGGCCCGGGGATGCCCGAGTGGGGCGCGGTGCCGATCCCCCAGAAGCTGCTCGCCCGCGGCGTCCGCGACATGGTCCGGGTCTCCGACGCCCGCATGAGCGGCACCGCCTACGGCGCCGTCGCCCTCCACGTCTCCCCCGAGGGCGCCCTCGCCGGGCCGCTCGCCGCGGTCCGCACGGGGGACATGATCGTCCTCGACGTCCCGGCCCGGCGGCTCGACCTCGAGGTCCCCGCGGAGGAGATCGAGGCGCGGCTCGCCGACTGGACGCCGCCCGCGCCGCGCTTCGGGCGCGGCTACGGGGCGATGTTCCTCGACCACGTGATGCAGGCCGACCGGGGCTGCGACCTCGACTTCCTGCGGGGGCGCAGCGAGGACCCGGACGAGGAGCCCTACGGGGTCCTGCGGGGGATGATCGGCGGCTGGTGAGCGCCGGCCGTCCCCGCATCGACCGACCAACCAACCAACAAGTGATGAAGAAAGGCCAGCACCAGCGATGAGCATCTACGCGGTTGTCAATCCAGCCACCGGCGAGAACGGCAAGGAGTACCCGGAGATCAGCGACGCCGAGCTGCGCGCGGCGATCGACTCCGCCGACGCGGCGTCCCACTCCTGGTCGGTGACCTCGACCGTGGCCGAGCGCGCGGCGCTGATCCGCAAGGTGGCCGAGCTGCACAGCGAGCGGCGCGAGGAGCTGGCCGAGATCATCGTCCGCGAGATGGGCAAGCCGGTCGAGCAGGCCCTGATGGAGGTCGACTTCGCCGCCGACATCTACGGCTTCTACGCCGACAACGCCGAGGACCTGATGGCCGATGAACCGCTCGACCTGCTGAGCGGCGAGGGCACCGCGATGGTCCGCCGCAGCCCGTATGGAGTGCTGCTGGGGATCATGCCCTGGAACTTCCCCTACTACCAGGTGGCCCGCTTCGCCGGACCGAATCTGATCATCGGCAACACGATCCTCCTGAAGCACGCGCCGCAGTGCCCGGAATCGGCCGCGGCGATGCAGCAGATCTTCGATGACGCGGGCTTCCCTGCGGGCGCCTACGTGAACGTCTACGCGACCAACGAGCAGATCGAGTGGGTGATCGGCGACCCGCGCGTGCACGGGGTGTCGGTGACCGGGTCGGAGCGGGCGGGTGCCGCGGTGGCGGAAATCGCCGGGCGCAACCTGAAGAAGGTGGTGCTGGAGCTCGGCGGGTCGGACCCGTTCATCGTCCTCAGTGCGAGTGACCTCGACGCGGTCGCCGAGAAGGCCTACGAAGCGCGGATCGAGAACACCGGCCAGTCCTGCAACGCGGCGAAGCGGTTCATCGTCCAGGAGGCCCTCTACGACGAGTTCCTGGAGAAGTTCACCGCCCGAATGGCGGGTGCCAAGACCGGCGATCCGACCTCCGCCGAGTCCGAGGTCGGCCCGCTCTCCTCGACCGTCGCCGCCGATCGCCTGGAGGACCAGGTGAACCGGGCGATCGCCAACGGGGCCGAGGCGGTCATCGGCGGCAAGCGCGACGGCAACTTCTT
>MKSH01000115.1:1814-2562 GCA_001898095.1 Solirubrobacterales bacterium 70-9
AAGGTGGCCTCGGAGGAGGAGGCGGTGGCGCTCGCCAACCAGACGCCGTTCGGGCTCGGCTCCTACCTGATGACCGACGACACCGCCCAGGCGGAGCGGGTGGCGAACCTGATCGAAGCCGGGATGGTCTACGTGAACGTGGTCGGCGCCGATGGCGTTGAGCTACCGTTCGGAGGGTTCAAGCGGTCCGGATTCGGCCGCGAGCTCGGCCGCTTCGGCGCCGACGAGTTCGTCAACAAGAAGCTGATCCGCAGCGCCTAGGGGCGCCGCGGATTCCCCCCACGCAAGGAAGCGAAGGAGCGAGATGAGTCCAGGTGCGGTGGTCGAGTCGATTGACCCGGCGAACGGCGAGACGTTCCAGACCTACGAGGTCTTCGACGACGCCAAGATCGATGCTGCGCTGGAGACCGCGCACGCCGCCTTCCGGGCGGGGCGGACCGCCCCCTGGGCCCGGCGCTCGGAGCTGATGAGCGCGGTGGCGCGGGAGCTGCGCGCCGCCGGCGAGGAGCTGGCCTCGACGGTCAGCCGTGAGATGGGCAAGCCGATCAAGGAAGCCCAGGCCGAAGTCGAGAAGTGCGCCTGGACCTGCGACTGGTACGCCGAGCACGGCGACGAGTACCTCGCCGCCGAACCGATCGACACCGGCGACGGCCGCAAGGTCACCGTGCAGAAGCGCCCGCTCGGCGTCGTCCTCGCGATCATGCCCTGGAACTACCCGCTCTGGCAGGCGATCCGGGCGGCGGCGCCG
>MKSH01000115.1:2628-12796 GCA_001898095.1 Solirubrobacterales bacterium 70-9
GCGAGCTGATCGGGGACCGGCGGATCGCCGGCGTCACCCTGACCGGCTCCGATGCCGCCGGCGTCAGCGTCGGCGAAGCGGCGGGCCGGGCGATCAAGCCGGTGGTGCTGGAGCTCGGCGGCTCCGATCCGTTCATCGTCCTCGGCGACGCGAACCTGGAGAAGGCCGTCGAGGTCGCGGTCACCGCCCGCTTCCAGAACACCGGTCAGAGCTGCATCGCGGCGAAGCGCTTCATCGTCGTCGAGTCCGCGGCGACGGAGTTCGAAGAACGCTTCGCCACCGCCGCCGCGGACCTGCGCCGCGGCGCCCCGATCGACCCCGAGACCCAGCTCGGCCCGATGGCCCGCGAGGACCTGCGCGACGAGCTCGCCGGGATCGTCGAGGCCTCGGTCTCGGCCGGCGCCACGGTGCTGACCGGCGGCAAGTCCCCGGAGGAGCCGGGTGCCTGGTACGAGCCGACGGTGGTCAGCGCCGCCGCCGGCACCGACGCCCCGGTGTTGCGCGAAGAGACCTTCGGCCCGGTCGCCGCCGTGGTCCGCGTCGCCGACGAGGCAGCGGCGATCGAGCTCGCCAACGAATCGGAGTTCGGCCTCGGCTCCTCGCTCTGGACCCAGGACCTGGAGCGGGCCGAGAAGCTGGCCGCCGACATCGAGGCGGGCATGGTCTTCGTCAACGCGATGACCGCCTCCGACCCTCGCATCCCGTTCGGCGGCGTGAAGCGCTCCGGCGTCGGCCGCGAGCTCGGCGGCGAATTCGGCATGCGCGCTTTCATCAACGCGCAGGCAGTGGCGATCACCGAGGTCTAGGGCTGCTTATTTCCTAGGCGCGGGAGCTCCCCCCGCCGCGAGGCGCATCAGGTCGGAGCCGAGGTCGATCTCCAGTTCGGCGCCGCCGGCGCTGCCGTACTCGTGTTGGTAGCTGCCCCAGGAGGACTCGCGGATCCGCTCGGCGAGCCCGGCCTCCATCAGCACCAGGAGCTCGGTTGCGGCGCGCCCGATCCGCTCCTCGAGCGCCGTGTCGGCCCAGTCCTCGGTGGCGGCGAAGAGCGAGGTCGGGACGGTCAGCGCGCGCATGTAGGCGAACAGCGAGCGCATCGCCTCGTCGACCACCAGCGCGTGCCGGGCGGTGCCCGCGGTCGCCGCCGGGGCGACCGGCTTGGCGATCAGCAGATCGTTGTCGAGCAGGTCGAAGAACGACTTGAACAGGCCGCTGACCCCGGCCTTGTAGATCGGCGTCGCGGCGATGATCCCGTCGGCCTCGGCGAGCTTCTCTATCGCCGCCTTGAGGCCCGGGCCGTTCACCTGGGAGACGAGCGCGGCGGCGATCTCGTTGGCGAGCGTGCGCAGCTCGATCGTCGAGACAGAGACCTCGATCCCGCGCTCGCGGGCGGCGGCGGCGGTCCGCGCCGCCAGCCGGTCGGCGAGCATGCTGGTCGAGGAAGGGTCGCTCGCGCCCGCGCTGACGACGACGAGCTTCATGCCGCCACCAACTTGCGGCAGACATCCCTCAGCTCGATCAGCTCGTCGTTGTCGAGCGCCGCAGTCATCCGCCTCGCCACCCCGAGCGCGTGGGGGCGGCCCGTCCGATGTTGCTGCAGGCGACCCTCCTCGGTGAGCGAGAGGCGGATGCCGCGGCCGTCTTTGCTGTCCGTCGCACGTTGCACCAAGCCTCGCTCCACCAGTCGATCGACCATCCGCGAGAGGGCGGGCTGGCTGAGAAGCACGCGGCGGTTCAGCTCCCCGAGTCGGATCGGCTCGGGGGACTTGGAGAGCGTGTAGAGGACGTCGTACTCCCTCATGCTGACCTCGGCCCAGACGTCTTCAGCAGCGAGCTGCCGCATGATCTCGGCGTGGGCGGTGAGGAGCGCTTCCCAGGCGTCGTTGGCGAGGCGCGAGCGGCCGGGCATCAGCTCGCCACCTCCTCCGCCTGTGCTGCCGCGACCTCGGCGCTGTCCTGATAGGGGGATCCGCCGGTGACGTTGTCGCCGCGGTTGGCGTTCGGGCGCGGTTGGCGGGCCGGGGCGTCGCCGTACTTCTCGGCGACGAGGCTCGCGTGGGTGGGGGCTTCGGCGCGCGCGCCCGGCGCCCGCAGCGTCTCGAACTCCTTGCGCAGCACCGGCACCACCTCGCCGCCGAGCAGCTCCAACTGCTCGAGCACGATCTCCAGCGGCAGGCCCGCGTGGTCCATCAGGAAGAGCTGGCGCTGGTAGTCGCCGAAGTGCTCGCGGAAGGTGAGCGTCTTCTCGATCACCTCCTGCGGGCTGCCGACGACCAGCGGCGTCGCCGCGGTGAAGTCCTCCATCGAGGGCCCGTGCCCGTATACGGGGGCGTTGTCGAAGTAAGGGCGGAACTGGCGCTTCGCGTCCTGCGAGTTCTTCGCGATGAAGGCCTGGCCGCCGAGGCCGACCACCGCCTCCGCCTCGGTCCCATGACCGTGGTGCGCGTAGCGTTGGCGGTAGAAGCCGATCAGCCGTTCGTAGTGCTCGGCGGGCCAGAAGATGTTGTTGGCGAAGAAGCCGTTGCCGTAGTAAGCAGCCTGCTCGGCGATCTCCGGGGTGCGGATCGAGCCGTGCCAGACGAAGGGCGGCACGTCGTCGAGCGGGCGCGGGGTGGAGGTGAAGCCGGTCAGCGGGGTGCGGAAGTTCCCCTCCCAGTCGACCACGTCCTCGCGCCAGAGCCGGTGCAGGAGGTTGTAGTTCTCCAGCGCCAGCGGCAGGGACTGGTTGATCTCCTGGCCGAACCAGGGATAGACCGGGGCGGTGTTGCCGCGGCCCAGCATCAGGTCGGTGCGGCCCTTCGAGAGGTGCTGGAGCATCGCGTACTCCTCGGCGATGCGGACCGGGTCGTTGGTGGTGATCAGCGTCGTCGCCGTGGTCAGGATCAGCCGCTCGGTGGCGGCGGCGACGTAGGCGAGCAGGGTGGTCGGGGCGGAGGAGAAGAAGGGCGGGTTGTGGTGCTCGCCGATCGCGAAGGCGTCGAGGCCGACCTCCTCGGCCTTCTTCGCGATCTGCACCACGGCGTCGATCCGCTCCGCCTCGCTGGGCGTCTGCCCCGTGACCGGGTCCTTGGTGATGTCCGATACCGAGAAGATTCCGAACTGCATGTCAACGCCTTCCTTCCGCGCGCTCCGTGCCTTGATTTAGATGCATTTGCATATATCTTAGCGCAGCAATACCTTGTGTCTGTGACCGATGACCCTAGGCGCCTGCGCCGATCAGCATCGCCCTGCTCGGCGGCATGCAGTTCTCACTGATCGGCGGCCTCAGCGCCCGCGTCCCCGCCGACGCCCGGATCACCCTCCACGCCTTCGCCCTCGGCGGCCACTCGGTCGAGCGCGCCCCCGGCAGCGACTCCGAGACGGGCTCCGAGATCTCGATCTGGTCGCTCGGCCTCCGCGGCGGCACTAAGGTCCGCCGCGTCCGCGGCGCGTAAGGGACGGAAGGGGACGGAAGGGATGCGGCGCCGAAAGCTGGCGCCCGGGGGAAAGGGACCCGGCCCTCTCGTAGGCGGTCCGGGCAGGCTGTGGCCGCCTACGAGAGGGCCGTCCCTCGGGGAGAGGCGCGAGGGCGCGGGTCCCGTGCGGGTCGCGGCGGAGATCCGCGACGAAGGTGTCGGCAGCGTCACGTTCCCACAGGCAGGACGCCACGAACGCAGCCTTCCGTGACAGACCCAATGTTGATGGGCCGAAAAGCGCTCTATATCAGCGCTTTTCGGCCCATCAACATCTGGGCGTTGTGGAGGTGTGACGTCTTCCCCCGAGAAGCGCACGGTCCCCGTGCGCTTCCCCCAGGACGGGACCGTCCCCGGCCGCAGGGGCCCCGAGGCGCGCCGTCCCCGACAATGCGTTCGCAGTTCCCCGTACGGGCTACGGGGAACTGCGAACGCTCGCCGCCGGCGACCCGAGCCCCGCCGACCAGGGCTCAAAAGCTGTTGATCATGGCGTCGGGCGGCAAGAAAAGGGGCAAGAAGTAAGGTCCCTGGTCGGCCCGCCGCCGCGTGCGGCGGCGCCGGGGTCCGCGGGGGGCGCAGCTTGGGAAGTCCTGCCCAGCGCGGTGCACGGGCAGGGAATAGCGCCTAGTCTTTGGAACCTTCCCCGAAGGAACGCCACGATGAGCATTCTTGACGACGCAATTCGCGAGCACCTCGAACTGAAGCGCGCCCACGGCGCTGACGAGGGGGAGCTCAAAAAACTCGAGGACGAGGCCTTCGGCCCGCCGCAGCGGCCCGATGAGATCGACCCGTTCGACGAGGCGCCGACCGAGTTCCTGCTCTCGCCGGACCAGGGCGCGGCGGATGCGCCGGCCGTCGGCGACGAGGCGGCGCGGGGCGGACGCCGTCCCGACATCGCCGACCTGCAGGAGGCGCCGCCGATCGAACCGGAGACCGGGGAGGGCGACGCCCCGGCCGCCGAGGCCGCGCCGGCCACGGGGGAGAGCGACGCGCCGCCCACCGGCGAGGCCGACGCTGCGCCGCCGACCGGCGAGGCTGCCCCGCCCGGCGCCGCGCCGCTGTTCAACGCCGACGATGAGCTGTCTCCGGCCCCGGACGCGCCGCCGCCGAGCCCCACCGACGCCGCCGAAGTGCCCCTGCCCCCGCCGCCCGACGAGGCACCGGCCGCCGAGGTCCCGCCGCCGGCGTCCGAAGAGGCCCTGCCGCCGCTCACCGACGAGGCCGCGCCGGCGGCCGACGACGCCACCGCGCCGCCCGTCGCCGAAGAGGCCCCGGCACCTCCCGCCGAGGGGCAGCCCGCGGCCGCGCACGAGATCGTCCCCGACGCCGGTCCCGACACCGACGAACGGCACGTGATCGCCGACCAGCCGACGCAGATGTTCGACGTCCAGTCGCAGATCGACGCCGAGGCGCCGGCGACGCCGACCGAGCAGGAGAGTCCCAGCGACGAGGAGCTGGTCGACGCCGCCCAGTCCCAGCCCCCCCGCTTGGCGCCGCCCGCGCCGGAGGAGGACGCCGGTCCCGACGACGCCGGACCGCCGACCGAGCTCCACGAGCAGCCGCCGCTCGACACCCGCGGCCCCGACGCCGAGGTCGCGGGCCACCCGCCGACCGACGAAGAGTCGGCCGAATTCGACTTCTTCAACGAACAGCGGCTCAGCGACGAGCTCGACCAGGCGCTCGAGGCGCCGATCACCGACGAGCGCCCGCTGCCCGAGTACGAGGACGGCGAGTCCCAGCCGGGGATCTTCGACTTCGAGCGCGAACGGCGCCGGCCCTACGAGGAGGACCCCTCCGAAGAAGTGCTGCGCCGCCACGACGCGCCGGAGCCGCCCTCGGAGGAGTACGAGCAGCCCGCGGAGGAAATGCCGCGCGGCGGCGACCGGGACCAGCGCTCCGACGAGGAGGACGACGGGCCCGACTACGACCCGGACACCGGTCACGAGGACGTGCTCGAAGACACGCCGCGCTTTCTCGAGGACGCGCCGGAGGACGACGACCTCTGGTTCGAGCAGAAGCCGCCGAAGGACTTCGATCTCGACTGAGGCGGCGATCGAGGCCGAGGGCTTGGCCAAGTCTTACGGCGAGGTGCGGGCGCTCGACGGCGTCGACCTGACCGCGCCGACCGGCACCGTGCTCGGGCTGCTCGGCCCGAACGGGGCGGGGAAGACGACCGCGGTGCGGATCCTCACCACGCTGCTGCCCGCCGACGGGGGCAGCGCCCGGGTGGCCGGGCTCGACGTCGCCACCGAGGCGCCGAAGCTGCGCGGGCGGATCGGCCTCGCCGGCCAGTACGCGGCGGTGGACGAGAACCTCACCGGGTTCGAGAACCTGCAGATGGTCGGCCGGCTCTACCACCTGCCGAAGGGGGAACCGAAGGCCCGGGCTGCGGAGCTGCTGGAGCGCTTCGACCTCGCCGACGCGGGCGGCCGGCTGGTGCGTACCTACTCGGGCGGGATGCGGCGGCGGCTCGACCTCGCCGCGGCACTGGTCGCACGGCCGCCGGTGCTCTTCCTCGACGAGCCGACGACGGGGCTCGACCCGCGCAGCCGGATCGGGCTGTGGGAGACGATCGAAGGGCGCGTCGCGGAGGGGACGACGGTCCTGCTCACCACCCAGTACCTCGACGAGGCCGACCGGCTCGCCGACCGGATCTCGGTGATCGACCACGGCAGGGTGATCGCCGAGGGCTCCGCCGACGAGCTGAAGGACCAGGTCGGCGGCGAGAGCCTCGAAGTGACGTTGGAGGCCGCCGCGGAGGCCGACGCGGCGATCGCGGCGCTGGCCGAGGTTGCCGCGGCGCGGCCGCAGCTCGACGGGGTGGTGCTGACCGTGCCGGTGGCCGAGCGCAAAGGGACGATCGCCCTCGCGGTGGAGCGGCTGAACGCGGCCGGGGTGGGGATCGACGATATCTCGATGCGGCGCCCGACCCTCGACGACGTCTTCCTCAAGCTGACCGGCCACGCCGCCGAGGACCCCGAGGCGGAGGACGAGTGATGGGCCTCGCCGGCGCGATCTCCGACACGCTGGTCCTCTCCAAACGCAACTTCATGCGGATCGTGCGGGCGCCCGACCTGCTGCTCGCCTTCACCGTGCAGCCGATCATGTTCGTGCTGCTCTTCGCCTACGTCTTCGGCGGCGCGATCCCGACCCCCGGTCACAGCTACATCGACTTCCTCATCCCGGGCATCCTGGTCCAGACGATGGCGTTCGGCGGCTTCGTCACCGCGATGGGGATCGCCGAGGACCTGCGCAAAGGGCTGATCGACCGCTTCCGCTCGCTGCCGATGGCCCGCTCGGCGGTGCTCGCCGGCCGCACCCTCTCCGACATCGCCACCAACGCGATCTCGATCACGGTGATGCTGGTCGTCGGCGTGATCATCGGGTTCGGCTTCTCCAGCCCCTTCCTCCAGGTCGTCCTCGGGATCCTGATCCTGCTGCTCTTCGGCTACGCCTTCTCCTGGGTTTTCGCCTTCATCGGCCTCACCTCTTCCTCGCCGGAGGCGGCCCAGAGCCTCGGCTTCATCCTCATCTTTCCGCTGACCTTCGTCAGCTCCGCCTTCGTCCCGCCGGAGACGATGCCCGCCGCCCTGCAGTGGTTCGCCGAATGGAACCCGATCTCGATCACCGTGAACGCGATCCGCGCCCTCTTCATCGGCGACCCGGCCGGCAACACCGTCTGGGGCGCGATCGCCTGGTCCCTCGGCATCTCCGCCGTCTTCGCGATCCTCGCCGTGACGAAATACAAACGCGCCGTCGTGCGCTGACGCGACGCACATAAGGGGCGCCATGCGCCCACAATCTGCGCCGCGGCCTACACTGACGACGGAGGGGCCATAGCTCAGCTGGCAGAGCGCCTGCTTTGCAAGCAGGAGGTCACCGGTTCGATCCCGGTTGGCTCCACTCATTTGTCGTTCGAGGGGTCATATCTGTGGCGACTGCGCCAGAAGGTCGGCCACGATCTGGTCCTGATGCCGGGCGCCGCCGTGGCCGCGCAGCGGGACGACGGCAAGGTGCTCTTCATCCGCCGTGGCGACAACGGCGTCTGGGCGCTGCCGGGGGGCGGGGCCGAGGAGGGCGGGAGCTTCGCCCGCACCGCGGTGGATGAGCTGCGCGAGGAGACCGGGCTGGTGGTCGATCCCGAGGACCTGATCCCGGCCGCCTGCTTCTCCCAGGCCGAGCACCACACGCTTCACTATCCGAACGGCGACGTCGCCAACTACTTCTCGATCTGCTTCCTCACCCGGCGCTGGGAAGGGGAGCCGCGGGCGGACGGCGAGGAGTCGCTGGAGGTCACGTTCGGCGATCCGACCGATCCGCCGCAACCGTTCGAGGGCTCGACCGCCCGCGTACTCGAGCTGCTGCTCGGCTACCTGCGCTCCGGCGTCTTCCAGGTCGGCTGATCGTGCCGTTCGAGGGATCGACGCTGTGGCGCCTGCGGCAGAAGGTCGGCTCCGACCCGGTGCTCCATCCCGGCGCGATTACCTTCCTGGTCGACGACGAGGGCGCCGTCCTTTTCACCCGCCGCGTCGACAACGGCCGCTGGTGCCTGCCCGCGGGCGGGGCGGAGGAGGGTTCGAGCTTTGCCGATACGGCGGTGACCGAGCTGCGCGAGGAGACCGGCGTCGAGGTCGACTCCGCCGACCTGATCGCCTTCGCCTGCCTCTCCGAGGCCGACCTCCACACGATCACCTACCCCGGCGGCGACGTCACCCACTGCTTCGCGATGGTCTTCCTCGCCCGCCGCTGGACCGGCGAGCCGCGCCCCGACGGCGTCGAGACGACCGAGATGCTCTGGGCCGCGCCCGCCGCCCCACCGTCCCCGCTGGAGCGTCCGGCCGAACTGGCCCTCGACCTTTTCCGCGCCTACGGCCGCACCGGCGAGTTCCAGGTCAGCTGAGGGGGCGCGGCGCACCGGGGCGCCCGCTAGGACGCCAGCAAACTCTCCGCCCGCCTGCCCTCGGGCAGGTTCTGGTCGGCGTGGTAGCTCGAGCGCACCAGCGGCCCGGCCGCCACCGACTCGAAGCCGAGGTCGTAGGCGGCCTTCTCGAGCGCCTCGAACTCCTCCGGGTGCCAGTAGCGGACCACCGGCAGGTGGTCCTCGGTCGGGCGCAGGTACTGGCCGACGGTGAGCACCTGGACGCGGTGCTCGCGCAGCAGGCCGAAGGTCTCGACCATCTCCTCGAAGGACTCGCCGAGGCCGACCATCAGGCCCGACTTGGTGACGACGTCATCGCCGCCCATCTCCTTCGCCATCCGCAGCACCCGCGCGGAGCGCTCGAAGCGCGAGCCGCGGCGGGCGAGCGGGTAGAGGCGCGGCACCGTCTCGACGTTGTGGTTGAAGACGTCGGGGCGCTCGTGGATCACCTTCGCCAGCGGCATCTCCTGGCCGCGGAAGTCGGGGGTGAGGATCTCGACCTTGCAGCCGGGGGCCAGCATGCGGATCGAGCGGACGACGCCGACGAAGGCGCCCGCGCCGTAGTCGGGCAGGTCGTCGCGGTCGACCGAGGTGACGACGGCGTGGCGCAGGCCCATCGCCTTCACCTGGTTGGCGACGCGCAGCGGCTCGAGCGGGTCGTTCCAGCTCGGCTTGCCGGTCTGCACGTTGCAGAAGCCGCAGCGGCGGGTGCAGACGTCGCCGAGGATCATGAAGGTGGCGGTGCCGCGCTCCCAGCACTCGCCGACGTTCGGGCAGTTGGCCTCCTCGCAGACGGTGTGGAGGTTGTCGCCCGCGATCTTCTCCTTCAGCCGGCGGTAGTTCGGCCCGCCCGGCGCCGGCACCTTCAGCCACGGCGGCTTGCGGGCGCGTTTGAACGGGATGGCGCCGTCGCTCTGCGCGGCGCCTCCCGGCTTGGCCCGGGAGCGGGTGACGTGGATGCGCTCGGTCGTCTCGCTCATCGCTCGCCCTTGAGCATAGATGGCGCCGCCTCCAGGCCGAGCTCGGCGGCGGTCGTGGCCTTTGGATCGCGCCCGAAAACCGTGCCGAAGTGCCGCGCCACGGTGTCGCCCACCGCGGCGACGGTCTCCGGGCCGCCGGTCTCGAGCGCGATCGAGGTCATCGCCGCGTCGGTGATCCCGCAGGGCACCACCCATTCGAAGGGCGCCAGGTCGACGTCGACGTTGATCGAGAGCCCGTGCGTGGTGATCCCGCGGCTCACGTGCAGGCCGATGAAGCCGATCTTCCGCGCCGCGTCCGCCAGGCCGGGCGCGGGCGCCGACCCCTCGGTCCAGACCCCGGTCCAGCCCTCGATCGCCTGGGCAGGGACGCCGTGCTCGCCGAGCGCGCCGATCATCACCCGCTCGAGGCCGCGGACGAACTCGTGGACGTCGCCGCCCAGCGGCGCCAGGTCGACGATCGGATAGGCGACCAGCTGCCCGGGTCCGTGGTAGGTGACCAGCCCGCCGCGATCGGAGTCGATGATCTCGATGCCCCGCTCCTCGTACCAGGCGTTCCCCATCGGCAGTTCCTCGGGCTTCGTGCGCCGCCCGCGGGTGTAGGTGCGCGGGTGCTCGATCAGGATCAGGACGTCGGGGATCTCGCCCGCGCCGCGCCGCTCGGCCAGCCGCAGCTGCATCTCCCAGGCCTCCCGATAGGAGACCGTCCCGGCGCGGAACAGGAGGAATGGCGTGCTCACATAAAGAATTGTCTCAGGATGCCCCCATATGCTGTGAACTAGCGCATGGTCCAGTCGAAGGCGCTCCGCCCCGAATGGCTGCCG
>MKSH01000115.1:12911-13427 GCA_001898095.1 Solirubrobacterales bacterium 70-9
CGCCCGCGGCGGCGCTGCTCGGGCCGCAGGTGGTGGGGATGCTCTCGGTGGTCGCCTCGTCCTACCTCTTCGACCGCTTGGTCCGGGACCACTTCGGGGCGGAGGCGCGCTGGGCGACGCTCTGGTTCGCGGCCGGCGTCGTCACCTTGCTCGCCGACGGCCAGCTGACCTTCGCGCTCGGCGTCGCCTTCGGGCTGGCGGCGATCCGCTCGCTGCAGGTGGGGCGGGGGACGCTTGCGATCCTCGCCGCTGCGGCCTGTCCGCTGGCGAGCCCGGTGGCCGGCGCCTTCCTCGCCGGGGTGCTGATCGCCGGCGCCTGGGAACGGGGCGAACGGATGAAGTGGACCGCGATCGCCGCCGCCGCGGTCGCCTTCGTCCTCACCGTGGTGCCGAACCTCGCCTTTCCCGAACCAGGCCGCTTCCCCTTCGTCTGGTCCTCGTTCATCTCGATCCCGATCTATTGCGCGGCGGCGATCTTCCTCACCTGGGGGCTGGACGGCGAGGCGCGGCTGCGGC
>MKSH01000115.1:13490-17102 GCA_001898095.1 Solirubrobacterales bacterium 70-9
GCTCTCCCATCGGCCGCTCCAGCCTCCAAGCGCCCGCGTGCCCCGCTGGTTCTACACGCTGGTCCTCGTCATCACCTTGACCGCGACCCTCTACTGGCAGTTCACCGCCAGCGTCGCCCAGGTCGCCCGCGCGGTCGGCGATCCCTCCACCGAAGCCTCCTACTTTCAGCCCGCGGCCCACTGGCTGATGGGCCACGGCGGCCGCGGCACCCGGATCGAGGTGCCGCCGACGGCGAACCACTGGGAGTCGGCCTACCTGGCGCCGAAGTTCGAGCTCGCCCGCGGCTGGCTGCGCCAGCTCGACACCGCCCGCGACGACCTCTTCTACAAGGAAGGCGCGCTCACCGAACGCAGCTACGGCCGCTGGCTGCGCGGCAACGCGATCACCTACGTCGCGCTCGCCGACGCGCCCCTCGACTACTCCTCGCAGGAGGAGGCGAAGCTGATCCTCTCCTCGCCGCCCTACCTGAAGGAACGCTTCCACAGCGAACACTGGCGGATCTACGAAGTGATGGACCCGAAGCCGATGGTCGAGCCGCTCGGCACCGGCGCCGCGACCACCGTGAGGGTGGGGCGCCAGGGGTTCGCCTTCGACGTCACCAGCCCCGGTGAATTCCTGGTCCGCGTCCCCTTCACCCCGTACTGGTCGATCGGCCTCGGGGCGGGGTGCCTGCTGCGCCGCGGCAACTGGACGGTCGCCCGCACCGCCCACACGGGCACCTTCAGCGTCGACGCCGACTTCTCCCTCGGCGGCGCCTGGAACGCGATGACCGGCGCGAAGAAGACCTGCTGAGTCCGCATTCACCCCGCAGAAATGAGGGGTAAATGCGGACGCTCAGAGCGCCAGCGAGAGGGGCTCCTCGAGCAGGGCGCGGATCCGGGCCAGGAACTCGGCCGCAGGGGCGCCGTAGAGGATGCGGTGGTCGCAGGCCAGGGTGACGCCGAGGATGCGGGCGACGGCGATCTGACCGCCCTTGACGACCGGTTTCTCGACGATCGCGCCGACGGCGAGGATCGCGGCCTGGGGGGCGTTGATCACCGCCGAGAAGCTCGTCACCCCGTACATGCCGAGGTTGGAGACCGTGAAGGTGCCGCCGGAGAGCTCGGGCGGGGTGATCGAGCCGTCCCTCACCTTCGCGGCGAGGGCCCTGGCGTCGGCGGCGATCTCCCGCAGGCCCTTGCGGTCGGCGTCGAAGACAGTCGGCACCACGAGCGCGTCCTGGGCGGCCACGGCGACCCCCACGTTGACCCGCGAGTGGAGCTCGAGGCGGCCGTCCCTGTAGGCGCCGTTGGCGAGCGGGTGCTCCCGCAGGGCGATCGCGCACGCCTTCACCACCATGTCGTTGAAGGAGGGCACGACCTCGCCCTCGGCGCTCATCGCCTTGATCCGCCCCCGCGCCTCGACCGCGGCCGACATGTCGATCTCGGTCTGCAGGTAGAAGTGCGGCGCGGTGGCCTTGGACTCCGACATCCGGCGGGCGACGACCTGCTGGAGGCGGGTGAGGTCCTGGTAGGAGGTAACTCCCTTGGCCGTCTCCGTAGTCCCCTCCTCACCCACCCCCGTATCTGCAATTGGGGGGGTGGGTGAGGAGGGGACCTCGGTCGCGACCGAGGGACCACCAGCGGCGGCACCCTCGGCCTTCTCCACATCCGCCTTCACGATCCGCCCCCCGGGCCCGGAGCCTTTGAGCCCCGCGAGGTCCACACCCGCGTCCCGGGCCACCCGCCGTGCCAACGGCGAGGCCTTGACCCTGTCGCCCGTCGAAGGCGCCGGCGCCGCGGGTGGCGCCGTAGGGGGGACCCCCCCTGAGGAAGCTTCAGCTACCGCAGGGGGGGGGTGGGTCCCCTGCGGTGACAGGACCCGCGGCCTGCGGGCTTTGACCCTTGTCGTTCTTCGGCGACTCCCCTGGCGCCCCAACCACGGCGATCGGCGCCCCGATCGCCAACGTATCTCCCTCCTGCGCCAGGATCTCGGTCAGCGTCCCGGCGACGTCTGCCTCGTAGGCCATGTTGGCCTTGTCGGTCTCGATCTCGACCAGTTCGTCGCCGACCGCGACCTCGTCCCCGACCTGCTTCAACCAGCTGATGATCGTCCCCTCCTCCATCGAGTCGGAGAGGCGCGGCATCACGATCTCGGCCATCAGGGCATCGCCCCCTCGAGGGTCGCCAGGGCGGCGCTGACGATGTGCTCCTGGTGGGGGATCGCCGCTTGCTCGAGGCGTTTGGAGTAGGGCATGTGGACGTCGGCGCCGGTGACCCGCTGGGGCGGCGCGTCGAGGTGGTCGAAGGCCTGCTCGGTGATCAGGGTGGAGAGGTTGGCGCCGACGCCGCCGTGCGGCCAGCCCTCCTCGACGATCACCGCGTGGTTGGTCTTGGCGACAGAGTCGAGGATCGTGTCGAGGTCGAGCGGGCGCAGGGTGCGGGGGTCGATCACCTCGGCCGAGACGCCGTGCTCGCGCGCCAGCGTCTCCGCCGCCTCCATCGCCACGTTCGCCATCTTGAGGATGCCGACGATCGTCACGTCGGTGCCCTCGCGGCGGATCCGCGCCTCGCCGAACGGGACCAGCTCGTCGCCGTCGTCGACCTCGCCTTTCACCCCGTAGAGGCTCTCGTGCTCGATGAAGACGACCGGGTTGTCGTCGCGGATCGCCGACTTGAGCAGGCCCTTGGCGTCGCCCGGGGTGGAGGGGCAGGCGACCAGGAGCCCCGGCACCTGGAGGTAGAGGGCCTCGAAGCTGTGCGAGTGGGTCGGGCCGAGCTGGTGGCCGCCGCCGCCCGGCATGCGGATCACCATCGGCACCTTCGCCTGGCCGTTGAACATGTAGGGGATCGCGGCGGCGTGGTTGACGATCTGGTCGAGCGCGAGGAGGGAGAAGTTCACCGTCATCAGCTCGACGATCGGGCGCAGGCCGTTCATCGCCGCGCCGACGCCGGCGCCGACGATCGTGTTCTCGGAGATCGGCGTGTCGCGGACGCGGCGTTCGCCGAACTCGTCGAGCAGGCCGTCGGTCACCTTGAAGGCGCCGCGGAAGACGCCGACGTCCTCGCCCATCACGAAGACCGACTCGTCGCGGCGCATCTCCTCGGCCATCGCGTCGCGCAGGGCCTCCC
Organism: Solirubrobacterales bacterium 70-9; assembly: GCA_001898095.1. Lineage (GTDB taxonomy): Bacteria > Actinomycetota > Thermoleophilia > Solirubrobacterales > 70-9 > VAYN01. Next base: position 16,602 of record MKSH01000115.1, read on the forward strand.
GCATCCGCAGCTCGGCCATCAGTCTTCGCGCTCCTCGGTACCGTCGACCTCGCGCGCGGCGGCCGGCGGGCCGACCTCGTCGTCGCTGGGGGATCCGGGATTCGCCGGGTCTGCCTCGCCTACAGCCATGAGGCCTTTCCCAATTCGAGACTCCTTACCATCCTGGGCGTCGCCCTCGAGCGCCGGGTTCGGCCGCTCCCCCTCCTCCTCGATCTCGGCGTAGGCGGCGCCCGCCTCGGCCAGCTCGCGCGCCCGCTCGGGCATGTCGGCCTCGTGCTCGCCGCGGTGCGGCTCCGGGCTGCGCTCGTCGACCGCGTACCAGCCGCCGGGGTAGTCGGTGAGCGCGTAGAGGCTCTCGTACATCGTGTCGAGCGCCGGCTCCGGCGAGGCGTCGGCGAACTCCACCGCCGCCTGGACCGCGACCTCGGCCGCGTCGCGCGCCTGGCCGACCTCGCGTTCGCCCAGCACCCCCGCCTCGACGCAGCGGCGGGCGAAGCTCTC
>MKSH01000115.1:17512-25697 GCA_001898095.1 Solirubrobacterales bacterium 70-9
CCCATGAAGCGCCGCTCGCCGTCGAAGATGTGCATCGAGCCGCCGCGCCCGCCGCTGGTGCCGTCGACGCGGCCGAAGATCTCCGCCATCACCGCGCTCGGCTCGGTGCCGCGGGCGATCGCGTGGCCGTGGGTGCGGTAGGTGCCGATCAGGAAGTCTTCGTCGCGCATCACCGAGGTGGTGCCGACGATCGTCGCCTCCTCGCCGATCGCGAGGTGGAGGAAGCCGCCCGCTTTCGCCCGTTGGTACTGGCGCCCCGCCTCCTCCTCGAAGCGCCGGATCAGCGCCATGCGCGCGAGCAGCTCGTAACAGGTCGCGGCATCGGGGAGGCTGGGCACAACCATCAGGCTACCCAGAAGCGGCAGCCTCCACAGCCTCCTCGAGGCGGTCGTCCCCCCAGAAGACCTGCTCGCCGACCTGCACGGCGGGGACGCCGAAGACCCCCGCCGCCGCGGCCTCGTCGGTGGCCTGGCGCAGCCCGTCTTTCACACCTTTCGTCTTCACCGCGGCTTCCAGGGCGCGCGGGTGGAGCTCGCAGGCGGCGGCGGCGATCAGCACGTTGTCGGGGATCGTCAGGTCTTTGCCCGCGGCGAACTGCTGGCGGAAGGCGGCGAGGCTGAAGGAGACGGTGCGGCCGGTCTGCTTGGCAAAGGTCGCGACCCGCATCGCGAAGAGCATTTCGCCCGGCCAAGGCTCGGGCCAGACGATCGGCGGCAGCCCGTAGGCGGCGGCCCGCTCCTCGATCTCCACGATCCCCTCCGCCCGCGCCTCGGTCAGCGCCCAGGACCTGCGGTCGAAGGTGCGGAAGAGCCCGCCGAGGAGCACCGGCTGCCACTCCGGCTGCTCCAGCTCCGCTTCGGTGAAGAGCCCCGAGATCCGCTCCGCGGAGAGGTAGGCGTAGGGCGACCCGAGGTCAAAGTAAAAGGTCGCCCGTTCGGCCATGAGTCGATTATCGAGCTATCTGAGCGGCCGAAAATCAAGCAGGTCGGGGGACGCAGGGAAGCGAGGCGAGGGGAGCGCACTCAAGTGCGTGACCCGAGCCGAGCGACCGAGGACCCCGAGATGCGCCGATTTGCAGGCCGCTCAGGCGTGGATGGCCCAGCCGTCCACGGCGCGCGCCGCGTCGAGCACCGCCTCCGACACCGTCGGGTGCGGGTGCACGATCCGGGCGAGCTCCTGGGCGCCGCCCTCGAGCGCCATCGCGGCGACCAGCTCGGCGATCATGTCGCAGGCCCGGTTGCCGACGATATGGGCGCCGAGGATCTCGCCGTACTTGGCGTCGACGACGAGCTTCACCAGGCCGTCCTTGTCGTCGTAGACGGTGCCCGCGCCCTCGCCGGAGATTTTCTGTTTGCCGATCTTCACCTCGTGGCCGGCCTCCTTGGCCTGGGCCTCGGTGAGGCCGACGCTGGCCACCTGGGGGTGGGTGAAGGTGGCGCCGACCAGGAGCTCCTGGTCGACCGGCTCGGTCTCGACGCCCGCCGCGGTCTCGACCGCGACGACGCCCTCCTCCTCGGCCTTGTGGGCGAGGGCCTTCTTGTTGACCAGGTCGCCGATCGCGAAGACCTTCGGGTTGGTGGTCCGCTGGAACTCGTCGACCTTGATCTTGCGGCCGCCCTCGTCGAGCTGCACGCCCGCCGCCTCGAGGCCGAGCGCCTCGGTGTCGGGGCCGCGCCCGCCGGCGACGCACAGGTAGTCGACCTCGGCCGACTTGTCGCCGTAGGTGAACCTGACCGAGCCCTCGGAGACCTCGACGTTCTCCACCGGCGCGCCGGTGGAGATCTCGATGCCTTCTTTCTTGAAGACGCGTTCGACGACTTTGGCGATGTCCTTGTCCTCGGCGGGGAGGATCTGGGGGAGCATCTCGATCAGGATCACCTCGGTGCCGAGGCGCGAGTAGGCGGAGGCGATCTCCGAGCCCGAGGCGCCGGCGCCGACGACGGCGATCTTCGACGGCTGCTCGGTGAGGCTCCAGGCGCCCCAGGTGTCGACCACGCGGCCGCCGAACTCGACGCCCGGGATCGGCAGGGCGACCGAGCCGGTGGCCAGGACCACGGCCTTGGCCTCGTAGACCTCGCCGCCCACCGCGACGTTGCCGTCGGCGGTCAGCGATCCCTCGCCCTCGATCTTCGTGATCTTGCCTTTGTCCCAGAGGAACTCGACGCCCTTGGAGAGCGATTCGGAGACCTTCGCCCGGCGCGCCTGCAGGGCGGGCCAGTCGATCGCCACCTCGCCGGTGATGCCGAGCTCGGCGCCGTTTCGGGCCTCGTCGAAGATCTCCGCCGTGCGCAGGATCGTCTTCGCCGGGATGCAGGCGTAGTTGAGGCAGCGTCCGCCGGCCTTGTCGCGCTCGACGACGGCGGTCCTCTGTCCGAGTTGGGCGGCGCGGATCGCGGCGACGTAACCGCCCGGGCCACCCCCGATCACGATGACATCGAAGCTCTCTGGCATATGGATTTGAGCCTATAGAAGGGGATGCGTCGGCTGCTGGCTGGGATACAAGACCCCCCGATCGGGGAAGCCTGCGTGGCCCGCACGCCCTACTGCGGGGGCATCCGCTCCGGCATCTGGATCCGCGCCATCGCCTTCACCATCAGCCAGAAGAGCGTGCCCGAGACGGCGAGCAGTGCCACCGTCACGGCGAACCCGGTCACCGAGGTCGCTTCGACCAACAGGGCGTAGACGGCGGCGAAGATGAGGAAGACCAGGACCGCCTGGAAGCAGACCACCGCCCAGTAGCGCGCCCGCCACATTCCCCAGGCGAGGACCCCCATGATCAGGGCCGGGCCGAGGGCGGCGGAGATCGAGGGGTGCGAGTCGTTCACCTTCACCCCGGCGGCCCAGGTGATCAGGATCGAGGCGGCCACGCAGGCGGCGAGGATCGCGCCGACGGTGACGACGGCGGGGCGCTCGCCCGGCGCCAGCGGGACCAGGGCCTCGCGCGCCGCCTGGTTGCGGACCTCGGCCTTGGCGTAGCCCGCTTCCATCCGCTCGCGCGGGGTGGGGCGGGGACGGGACGCCCCGGCGGTGCCGCCGGCGGGGACGGTGCCGTTCGGCGTCGTGCGCGTCCCCGGCGCGCCGCTCCGTTCCTTGCGCTTGCGCGGCGGCTCAGCCACCGGGCGCCACGCCTCTTCCGGATCCCTCGCCGTCGAAGGCCCGCCGCAGCGCCTGCGCCGCGACTTCCGGGTGGGGCGCGTCGCGGATCGCCCGCACCACGCACATCCGCTGGGCGCCCGCGGCGACCACCTCGCCGGCGTTCAGCGGGCTGATCCCGCCGATCGCGAAGAACGGCTTCCGCGCCACCCCGGCCGCGTGCGTCACCAGCTCCAACCCGACCGCCTGGCGCCCCGGTTTCGTCGGCGTCTCCCAGACCGGCCCGACCGCGAAGTAGTCGATCTCGCGTCCGTTCGCGGCCGCGATCTGCTCCTCGGAGTGGGTCGACTGGCCGACGATCGCGTCCGCCCCGAGCACCGCCCGCGCCTCCTCGACCGAGGCGTCGTCCTGGCCCACGTGCACCCCGTCGGCGGCGCAGGTCCGCGCCAGGTCGGGGTCGTCGTTGACGATGAAGAGCGCCGAGTAGTTGTCGGCCATGCGCCGGAAGGTCGACGCCGCGCGTTCGATCTCCGCCCGCCCGAGCTGCTTCTCGCGCAGCTGCACGATGTCGACGCCGCCGCCGAGCGCCGCCCGCAACAGCGCTTCGGGATCGGCCCCGTTCGGCCGCGCGTCGCAGACGAAGTAGAGGCGCGCGGTGCGCAGGCGCTCGCGCCGAAGCGGTCCTTGGCCCTCGGGAGGGGAGAAGCTCACCCCTCGATTATGGCCGGCGATCGTAAGCGGGTACCATCGGAAGCGAACGGGAGCCCATGTTGGAGGCTGAGAGGGTGGCAACAAGGCCACCGACCGTCTGACCTGATCCGGGTAATGCCGGCGGAGGCAATGGAGTGAGCGGCAAGCGCAGTTCCCACAGTGATGAAGGCTTCGATGCGGTGTTCGTCGGCGGCGGCGTGATCGGCCTTGCCGGCGCGTGGCGCGCGGCGCAGGGCGGGGCGCGGGTCTGCGTGCTGGAGCGGGCCGAGCCGCCCGCCGGGGCCACGAACGTCGCCGCCGGGATGCTGGCGCCGGTCGGCGAGCTCTCCTTCGGCGAGCCCGAGCTGCTGAAGATGATGCTTGCCGCAGGGCAACTCTGGCCGGAGTTCGTCGCCGAGCTGGAGGCGGCGAGCGGCGAGCGGACCGGCCACCTGCCGACCGGTGCGCTGGTCGTGGCGCTCGACCGCGACGAGGCCGGCGAGCTGCGCCGGCGCCACGAGCTGCAGCAGGAGCTCGGCCTCGAGACCGAGTGGCTGACCCCGACCCGGTGCCGGGAGGTCGAGCCCGGCCTGACCACCTCCTTCGTCGGCGGCGTGATGGCTCCCGGCGACGCCTCGGTCGACCCCCGCCGCCTGGCCCTCGCCCTGGTCGCGGCGCTGCGCGCGGCGGGCGGCGAGCTCCGCACCGGCACCGAGGTGGTCGACGGCCTCTGGGATGGCGGGCGCCTCGTCGGCGTCCGCACGGCGTCCGCAGAAACTCGTCCCGGCGACGACTCGGTGCGGACGCTCGACGTCCACGCCGACGCCGTGGTGCTCTGCAACGGGGCCTGGTCGGGACAGACGACGTGGTTGCCGGAGGAGGCGCGGCCGCCGGTGCGGCCGGTGAAGGGCGAGGTGATCGAGCTGCGACCGCGCGAGGACGGGCCGCCGATCGCCAACGGCAACATCGCCTCCGAGCGCATCTACCTGGTGCCGCGCGAGGACGGCCGGCTGGTCGTCGGCGCGACCCAGGAAGAGCGCGGCTTCGACACCACCGTCACCGCGGGCGGCGTCCACGAGCTGCTGCGCGAGGCCTACCGCGTCCTCCCCGACATCGCCGAGATGGAGCTGGCGGGGACCATCGCCGGACTGAGGCCTGGGTCCCCGGACAACCTGCCGATCGTCGGCCGCGGCGCGGTCGAGGGCCTCGTCCTCGCCACCGGCCACTTCCGCAACGGCATTCTCCACACCCCGCTCACGGCGGAAACCGTCGCCGCGATCCTCGCCGGCACCGAGCCGCCGCCCGCGATGGCCGGCGCCGACCCCGCCCGCTTCGCTGCCAACCCTGGTCCTTTTGTCGCCCAGGAGGCGACAAAAGGAACCAGTCCCGCCGAGGCCGCCCGATGAGGATCGAGCTGAACGGGGAGATGGTGGAGCTCGGGGACTCGGCGACGCTCTGGGAGGCGGCGCGCGCCGCCGGGGCGCCGGAGTCCTCGCGGGGGATCGCGGTCGCGCTCGACGGCGAGGTGGTGCCGCGCTCGGAGTGGGAGTCGACGGCCCTGGTCGACGGCGCCGCGGTCGAGGTCCTCGCCGCGATCCAGGGCGGCGCCGAGACCTGGACGCTCGGCGACCGCGAGTGGTCCTCGCGCCTGATCGCCGGCACCGGCGGCTTCCGCTCCCTCGAGCAGATGGAAGCCGCCCTTTCCGCCGCCGGCACCGAGATCGTCACCGTCGCCCTGCGCCGCATCGACCCTGCCGCGGGCGGCTCGGTCCTCGACGTGATCGACCGCCTCGGCCTCTTCGTCCTCCCCAACACGGCCGGCTGTTACACCGCCCGCGATGCCGTCCGCACCGCGAAGCTCGCCCGCGAGGCCTTCCAGACCGACTGGGTCAAGCTCGAGGTGATCGGTGACGACCGCACCCTCTTCCCCGACGCGGTCGAGCTCGTCGACGCCGCCGAGCAACTCGTCGCCGACGGCTTCACCGTCCTCCCCTACACCAACGACGACCCGATCCTCGCCCGCCGCCTCGAGGCCGTCGGCTGCGCCGCCGTGATGCCCCTCGGCTCGCCGATCGGCTCCGGCGCCGGCATCCGCAACCCCTACAACATCGCGATCATCACCGAGCGCGCCGAGGTCCCGGTCATCCTCGACGCCGGCATCGGCACCGCCTCCGACGCCGCCCTGGCCCTCGAGCTCGGCTGCTCCGCCGTCCTCGCCGCCAGCGCCATCTTCGGCGCCGCCGACCCCACCGCGATGGCCCGCGCCCTCCGCGCCGCCGTCGACGCCGGCCGCCTCGCCCGCACCGCCGGCCGCATCCCCCAACGCACCTACGCCGAGCCCTCGACCGCCTACGAGGGCATCCCCGACCTGTCCTGACGCCCCCCGCGGGCGTCGCCGCGGGTTAGAACTCGCGCCAGATGTCGCCGTAGGGTCACGGGCGAGGTTGGGATCGTTGCCTTTGCTTCGCGCCGTCTCCATCTCGGTGACGAAGTCGGCGACGAAGGAGTCGAGTGCGCCCTGCTCCTCTCCGATCAGAGCTTCGCGAGCTTCGAGTAGGTGCTCGCCGTCTTCGCGGAGATTCGTGCACTTCCAACGGGGCGGAGCGGCCTTAGCTCAGTTGGTTGGAGCGGCGGCCTTTAAGCCGCCAACTTATCTCTCGGCACACTGTTCCGAGTGCCCACGATAGAGCTGGATCTGGTATCGGGAGCAGGTTTGCGGCGACGTCGTCACAGGGCGTGCCGAGGTCAACGGAGGCGCGCCTGATCCCGCTCTCCAGAACGGCTTCGACATCCCCGGCTCGCCAGGTGGCCCCGCGGGCCGGCGCCGATTTCGCCGCCGCCCCCGACGCCTCCTTGCCTTGGCGCTCGGGTCGCTTCTCCTGATGTCGGGCCGCGGACCGCGCGGTCACCGCGACCCGGCCCGTCCTCCTGGTCGTCGGACGGCGGCCGCCGCCAAATGAGAGCGGCTCGGGTTCCGAATTGCGAGACACCGAGACGACTGAGATTCGGGGATCTCGGTAGAGGTCGGAGAGCGCCAAGCGATGGCATTGACGGCGCCGGCTCAGAACGGGAGAGCGCCGGGGCCTGTCGGCGCCGCCCGCGGACCCTGGCGGCATGTCCTCCGGGGAGGTGAGGCCCTCGAAGAAATATCCGGGTCCCTGCACGAGGTCGATGAAGGCGCCTAGCTTCCACTCCCACCACTGCGGCGGCACCTCGACGCCTCGGACGTTTTCGCGCACGTACCACATCACGGCCCCTGAGATGACGTCCGCAAGCTGTACGGCGGAGTGATGGGAGTCGACAGTGTCGATGTCGACCCCGCTGCGATTTGAGTGTACCTTGCAATGCAAGGTAGAGGATGCTACCTTGCATTGCATGCCAGTTGACGAAGCACGGCAGCCTCAGCTCCTGCGCGGGGTACTCGACCTCTGCCTGCTGGCGATCATGGAGGAGGAGGAGACCTACGGCTACGAGCTGACGAGGCGGCTGCGCGAGCGAGGCCTCTCGATGGTCGGCGGCGGCTCGATCTACCCGCTGCTCGGCCGGCTCGAGCGCAACGGCCTGGTCGAGACCCGGCGGCTGGCCGGTCGGGGAGGGCCGCCGCGCAAGTACTACAGCCCCTCGGCCGATGGCAGACGGGCGCTCGCCTCGGGCGTCGCGGAATGGCGGGCGACCCGGGACGCGGTCGACGGCCTCCTCGGACCGATCGAGATGGAGGTGCAGCGATGAGCGATTTCCTCGAAGCCTGCCGCCGGGAGTGGAAGCGCCTCGGCGTGCCGGACCCGGTCGCGGCGGAGATGGCCGCCGACCTCGAGGCCGACCTCGCACAGGCGCGGGAAGAGGGCGTCGCTGCCGAGGAGGTCCTCGGCAGCGGGGCGTTCGATCCACCGGGCTTTGCCGCGACCTGGGCGCGGGAACGGGGGGTGATCCCGGCCCCGGCAGCGTCGCGGCATCCCGCCGCTCGGTGGGCGGTGCCGCTCGCCTTCGCCGCCTTCGCGATCCTCACCGCGCTCGGCGCGGCGGCCGCCGTGCTCGCCTTCCACGGTGCCGACGTGGTGGGGGTCGCGCGCGCTGCCTCGCCCCACCGGCTCGTCTCACCGCTCCGCGACTTCACCCACCCCGTCGGCCCTCCCGCCGAGGGCCTGCGCCCCGTCGCCGTCGTCTTGCTGGTGGTGGGCCTCGCGGGGATCGCGCTCACCGCCATTTTCTGGTTGCGGCGCAGCGATCGATCCTGGCGCGGCCCGCGCGCCAGCTGACGAGCCCAGCGACGTTCCGAACGCCATGAGATGGACCCGAGTCCACCGAGAGGCTGTGGGTTCTCGAAGGTCACGACCTCAAGGAGGCTGTGTAGCTTCGGCCCCGCTCCCGGGCCGGTTGTTGCCTTCAGACCCGTGAGCGACCG
>MKSH01000116.1:0-7728 GCA_001898095.1 Solirubrobacterales bacterium 70-9
CCTTGATTGGGTAACACCCGGGTCACGACGCATATGTGTGCGGTAAGTCAGTCGGGGACGCTGTCCGTGCCCCAGAACAGGGCCAGCCAGTCGTGGATGAAGTCGGTGGCCATCGAGACGATGTCGAGCTCGCAGTGCTCCGCACCGCCCTCGTCGAGGTTGAACACGCGCAGCTCACGCGAGGCCGCATTCACCGCTCGTTCGTAGGTTCGTTCCGCGGTCCACAGTGGACACTGGCGGTCGTTCTCACCGTGGAAGACCAGCAGCGGGCACTCGACCTGCTCCATGATCCCGCCCTCGAGGGTGAAGTCTTTGATGCGCTCGCCGATCGCCTCGGCGCTGTCGAGCCCGTAGAGCGCGAACTCCTCCGGTGAGAACGTCATTCCCTTGTCGACGCCGAGCTGGTGGATGTCCCAGATCGCACCCCACACGACGCACACCTTCAGCCGCTTCTCGAACGCGGCGCTTCGGGGCGCGTAGTAACCGCCCATGCTTTGCGCCAAGATGCCGATCTTGTCGGCGTCGACGTCGTCACGGCCCTCGAGGTAGTCGACGGCCGCCGTCGCGGCGACCTCGATGTCCGGCCGTGCATAGAGCTTGTGGCGCCGCAGCGCCTCGCCGCTGCCGGGGTGGTCGACGATCAACATCGAGATCCCGCGTTCGGCCAGGCCGTTGCGGTGGCGCAGCCAGCTGACCTCCTTGACGTCGTGCGAGCCGTCGAAGTGCACCATGCACGGCGCCGGCCCGTCGGCGCCCTGGGCGGGAACGAACAACGACGGCAGCACCGTCCCTTCAAACGGGACGTCGACGAACTGGATCCCGGTGCGCCCGAGCTCACAGCCGCGTCGAAAGCGGCGCTGGGCGTCCGCGTAGATCGCCTCGGTCGCGGGCGCGCCGGCGGGAGCGTTGACCTCGGCGACAAAGCCGTAGTTGGCGGCGCGCAGGTACTTACGGGCGGCGCTCGCGCGCAGGCCTTTGCGCGCGTCGTCCTCGGCAAGCCGCTCGACGTGCTCGCCGAGCTCGCGCCAAGGCGTCGCCCAGCGTTGGCGATCAGCCGGATCGTTGTTGCCCATCAGCTCGCGCTTGCCGGCGTGCTCCTTGAGCGGGCCGATGAAGCGATCGATCTCGGTCATCTCGCCGCCCATGCCGAGCGAGTTCATGATCATCGCCGACCACCAGTAGTTGCCTGGAAAGTATTCGAACATAAGCCGTCGCCTTCTTGGTAATTGCTTGTTTGTGTGTGCGTGTCGAGGGTGGGAAATTCGGCTACTGCGCGGACCAGCCGCCGTCGATGACGAGGCTCTGGCCGGTGATGTAGCCGGCGGCATCGGAGACCAGGAAGGCTGCCGCGGGAGCGATGTCGTCGACCTCGCCGATGCGACCGAGGGGCGTGAGAGCGAGCATCGCCTTCTCGAACTCCGGGTCTGCGAAGAAGCCCTCGTTCATCGCCGTGTGGACGTTGCCGGGAGCGATCGCGTTGACGCGCACCCCGTTGGGCGCCTCCTCGATCGCGAGCGCGCGCACCAGGTTCTCGACCCCGCCCTTGACGGCGCAGTAGGCGGTGCCGGTGCCGACGCCCACCCGGCCCGCGAGCGAGCTGAGGAACAGAACCGTGCCGCCGGATTCGCGCAGGTGCCGGATCGCGGCCTGGGTGAGCGCGAACGGCGCGCGCACGTTGCACTCCCACTGACGGTCGAGGGCGCCGAGGCTCTCCTCGAACGGCGCCAGCTCGAAGATCCCGGCGCAGTTGACCAACGCGTCCAGGCGGCCGAAGCCGGCGAGCGCCTGCTCGACAACCTGCGCGGGAGCGCCGTCGACCAGCAGGTCGGCCTCGATCACGACGGGGTCTCTGCCGCTGCCGCGGATCTTCTCCGCCGTGATCGCGAGGCGCTCCGCGTCGCGTCCGACGATCGCCACTTCCGCCCCGGCCGCCGCGAGCACGGCGGCGGTACGCGCGCCGATCCCCGAGCTGGCGCCGGTGACGATCATCGCCTTGCCTGCCAGCGAGATCTCAAGCCCTGACATTTCTTCTCCTCTCGACATCTACGAGTCCTCCCACTCGACGTTCCCGTCGAGTCGCAGGAGCTGTCCGGTGATGCTGCGCGCGCGGCGCGAACATAGGAAGAGGGCGAGGTCGGCGAACTCGTCCATCTCGACGGTGCGCCGCGTGGAGACATAGCGCAGCACCTCCGCGCGGTACTCCTCGACCCCTTTCCCGTGCGCGCGCGCATTGCGCTCGAAGATCTCGGCCAGGCGTCGGTTCTCGATCGGCCCCGGCAGGATCGCGTTGCAGCGCACCCCGAACGGGCCCAGCTCGCGCGCGATCGAGCGCGTCAGGCCCTCGATCGCCGCCTTGCTCGCAACGTAGGAGGAGCGCAGCGGCGGGGCGGTCCAGGTGCTGCCGGAGGAGAAGTTCAGGATCGTGCCGTGGCGCCGCTCCTTCATCGCCGGGACGACCCGTGCGATGCAGCGCACGAAACCGGTCACGTTGACGTTGAAGAGCGCGTTCCAGTCGTTCGCGTCCTGCTCCTCGATCGCCGCCCGGCGGCCGGCGAGCCCGACGCAGTTGACGAGCACGTCGATCCGGCCGACGTGCGCGAGCGCCTCCTCGTGCAGCCGCGCGACGTCCGCATCGGACCCGACGTCGGCGACGCTGGCGCCGATCTCGTCGCCGACCGCGCCCAGCGCGTCGACAAGCGCGGGGTCGGCGTCGCCGACATGGACCCGGTCGCCTTGCGCGGCGAACGCCTCGGCGATCGCCAGGCCGACGCTGCCGGCGCCGCCGGTGACGAGCACGCCCTTAGACCCTTCGTTCATGCAGCCTTGGGCGCCGCGTAGGCGCGCGGTCGAGCGTCGACGCCGAGCAGTTCCCGGGCCTGGGCCGGCGTCGCGACCTCGCGGTTGAGCTCGCCCGCCATCCGGACCGCCCGCTCGACCGCCTCGCCGTTCCCGCGCAGCCTGCGCCCACGCGCGTAGTAGAGGTTGTCCTCCAGGCCGACGCGAACGTGGCCGCCGAGCAGCATCGAGAGCGTCGTCATCGGCAGCTGGAAAGGGCCGATGCCGCAGATCGCGAAGATCGCGCCGGCCGGCAGCTCGCGCACCAGCCCGCAGACGTGCTCGGGCGTCGCGAACGACGAGGTCTGGTAGCCCATCACGAACTGGTGGAGGTACGGCGGCTCGATCAGCCCTGCCTCGAGCAGGTCACGCACCGCCCAGAACTGCCCCGGCTGGTAGACCTCCATCTCGGGCTTGATGCCGTGCTCGCGCATCGTCGCGGCGAGCTGGCGGATCACCCCGTACGTGAACGGCACGCAGCCGTCGTAGACGGTCTCTTCGCGTCCGGAGCCCAGCTCGGCCGGCCGTGCGACGAGCGTGAAGCGCGACATGTCGGGACCCATGTTGAGCGAGGCCAGCTCCGGCAACGCGCCGAGACAGGCGATCCGCTCCTCCATCGTCGTCGTCGGTCCGCCGCCGGTCGTGTTGTTGATGACGATGTCGGGACACGAGGCGCGAACGCGCGCATTGATCTCGGCGTAGACGTCCGGGTCGCCGGTCGCGCGTGCCGGGTCGCCCGGCCGGCGCCCGTGGATGTGGACGACCGAAGCGCCGGCGTCGTAGGCCTCCTTCGCCTGCGCAGCGATCTCCTCGGGCGTCTCCGGCAGCCGCTCGTGCGTCTCCTTCCCCTGCACGCCGCCGTTCACAGCCGCGGTGACGATGAGCGGGCCGAAACCCTGTCGCGCCTGCTCGAGCCAGCGATACGTGTTGTACAGCGTGTCCATCGTCAGATCCCTCTCTTCCCGTCCAAAGTTGTATCACAATGTCATTGTGTCGGCTAAAGAAAGCACAAGCGCCGCCTCGGCCTCTGCCAGGGCCGCCCGGCAGGAGATTGCGTCACAATGATTCACTAGCCGCTTATGCCACCCAAATCCACCGCAACCGACAAGTCGCTTTCCGGAGGACCCGCCCCGCTGACGCCCGTCTCGACCGTCGAGGCGCTGGAACGTGAGCTGCGTCGCCGCATCCTCGACGGCGAGCTGGCGCCGGGGACACACCTGCGCGAGACCGACCTGGCGGACTCCTACCGCGTCGGGCGCTACACGGTGCGCTCCGCCTTCCAGCGGCTCGTGCACAGCGGCATGGCCGTCTACGAGCAGAACCGCGGCGTCTCGGTACTCCAGCCGACGCCCGAGGTCATCCGCGACGTCTACAGCTTCCGTGCGGCAATCGAGGCCGAGTCAGCCCGCCGGATCATCGAGCGCGAACTGTCGCTGGATCGGGTCCATGCCGCCGTCGAGCGCCTGCAGAAGCTGCCGAAGAACGCCTCCCGGGCGACGCTGATCCAGGCCGACCTGGCGGTCCACCAGGCAATCGTCGAAGCGGCCGAAAGCCCTCGCATGCTGACGGCGTTCCTCGACGTGGTCGACCAGGTGATGCTCTTTCTCTCCGCCGCCAGCCTGGAGCGACTCGAGGTCGTGCTCACCCATGCCAAGCACGACCACGGCGAGATCGCGGACGCCCTCGAGAGCGGCGATCAGGAGCGCGCGGTCGCCTTGATCCGCCGCCATCTCTACGGCATGCTCGACGAGCAGTCGGGGGACTGAAACCGGGCGGTGGCGCGGTGCATTTCGACCCCGCGCGTGCCGGGGCGGGTCCGCCAAGCCGCCTTGCAGGCTTGACTCTTTGTGTCACAATCTTGGCCGAGTCGCGCTGGACCTCGCGGCTTGTCCAATACGACACGGAGGCCTGACTTGCGCTTGGCGATCGATACCGGCGGCACGTTCACCGATCTGCTCATCGAGCGCGACGACGGGCGTCTCACCCTCGCCAAGGCGCCCACCACCCCGGCCAACCCGGTCGACGGCGTGCTCGCCGCGATCGCCGCCGGCGCCGAGACCCTCGGCGCGACCGCCGTCGACGTGCTCGCCGCCAGCTCGATGCTGATCCACGGCACGACTCGGGCGCTCAACGCCGTCGTCACGCAGACGACCGCGCGGACGGCGCTGCTGGTGACGGAAGGGCACCCCGACGTCCTGATGTTCCGCGAGGGAGGGCGCGTCGATCCGTTCCAGTTCAACCGCCCCTTTCCCGATCCCTACGTCCCGCGCTCGCTGACGTTCGAGGTGGCGGAGCGGATCGGCGCCGACGGCGGCGTCGTGCGCCCGCTCGACGAGGCGGCGGTGCTCGCGCTGATCGAGCGCCTGGAGGCAGCGCAGGTCGAGGCGGTCGCGGTCTGCCTGCTGTGGTCGGTCGTCAACCCCGCGCACGAGCAGCGCCTCGGCGAACTGCTGGCAGAACGCCTGCCGGACGTCCAGGTCTCGCTCTCGCACCTCGTCAACCCGTCGCTGCGGGAGTTCCGGCGCGCGTCCTCCACCTGCATGGACGCCTCGCTGAAGCCGATCATGACCGACTACCTCGAGCACCTCGACGGCGCGCTGCGCGCCGCCGGCTTCGGTGGGCGCCTGCTGGTCACGACCTCGGATGGCGGCATGGTCGACGCCGAGATCGTCGCCCAGACCCCGCTTCTGGCGCTCAAGTCCGGCCCCTCGATGGCCCCGGTCGCAGGCCGCCACTACGCCGCCGACGCGACGGGCACGACGACCGCGGTCGTCGCCGACGCCGGCGGCACGACCTACGACGTCAGCGTCGTGCGCCGCGGCGTCATCCCGCATACACGCGAGACCTGGATCGGCGGGCGCATCTACGGGCACATGACCGGCTATCCGGCCGTCGACGTCAGCTCGATCGGGGCCGGCGGCGGCAGCGTCGCCTCCGTCGACGCCGAGGGCCTGCTGCGAGTCGGGCCCGAGAGCGTCGGCTCGGTGCCGGGGCCCGCCTGCTACGCGCGCGGCGGGACGAAGCCCGCGCTCGCCGACGCCGCCGTCGTCCTGGGAGTCCTCGACGCGCACCACTTCCTCGGCGGCACGATGGCGCTCGACGTCGACGCCGCCCGGCGCGCACTGGAGCGAGACGTCGCCTCCCCCCTCGGTCTCGGCGTCGAGGACGCGGCCGCCGCCGTGATGGAGCTCGCCACCGAGCACATGGCGCAGGCGATCGGCGACGTCACGATCAAACAGGGCATCGACCCCCGCGAGGCGGTGCTGGTCGCCGGCGGCGGTGCCTCCGGGCTGAACGCGCTGGCGGTCGCGAAGAAGCTCGGCTTCCGCTGTGTCGTGGTACCGGACTCGGCGGCGACGCTGTCGGCGGCCGGCGCGCTGCTGTCGGACCTCGTGTGGACCGCTTCGCGCACTGCCGTGATGGCCTCCGACCGCTTCGATCCGGAGGTCGCCAACGAGGCGCTGGAGCAGCTCGCCTCGCGGTGCCGCACTTTCGCCGCCGCGGCCGACCGGGTCGAGGCGGCGACGATCGACTACTCGATCGAGGCCCGGTACGCCCACCAGGCGTGGGAGATCGAGGTCCCGCTCACGATCGAGCGCTTTGAGACGGAGGAGGACGTGAAAGAAGTAGTGGAGGCTTTCCACACCCAGCACCGCGAGGTGTTCGGGATCGAGGACCGCGACTCGACCGTGGAGATCGTGACCTGGCGGGCACGCGTCTCGCTCGCGGTCAGCGGCCAGATGGGCGCCGTCGACACCCGGCCGGTCACGGCCCCGCCGCGCACCCGCTCGGTCTTCTACCCTGGCTTCGGCCGCCACGAGGCGGCCGTGCGCCTCTCGCAGGAACTGGTCCCGGGCGAGCCGCTCGAGGGGCCGGCGATCGTCGAGGCGCCCGCCACGACCTTCGCGGTCGACCCCGACTGCGCGGCGACCACGACAGCGGAGGGAACTCTGCTGCTGGGCACGCGCGAGTGGGTCGCGGACCACCTCGGCGCCAACACGGCGGCGGCCCGATGAGTGGCGACGAGCGGCGCGGCGACGGCGTGCGCCTGGCGGTGCTAGCGGCGCGCCTCGACGGGATCGCCTCGGCGATGATGAACACCCTCGGGCGCACCGGGCGCTCTGGCGTGATCAACACCGCGCGCGACTACTCGTGCTGCATCCTCACGGCCGCGGGCGAGCTCGTCACGAGCGCGGAGAGCCTGCCGATCCACGTGATGAGCGGGCCGGACATGATGGCCAAACGGCTGGTCGAGCTGTGGCCGGACCTCGCGCGCGGCGATGCCTTCCTGCACAACTCGCCCTACGAGGGCAACTCCCACGCGGCCGACCACTGCATCCTGGTCCCGGTGGTCGACGACGAGGGCGTGCACCGCTTCACCGTCCTCGCGAAGGCGCACCAGGCCGACTGCGGCAACTCGCAGCCGACGACGTATTTCTCGACCGCCCGCGACGTCTACGAAGAGGGCGCGCTGATCTTCCCGATGGTGCAGGTGCAGGCGGGCTACGTCCAGCGCGACGACGTGATCCGCATGTGCAAAGCGCGTATCCGGGTGCCGGAGCAGTGGCACGGCGACTACCTCGCGCTGCTCGGCGCCGTCCGGATCGGCGAGCGCCGCCTGCTCGATCTCGGCACCGAGATCGGCTGGAAGGGAGTGGCGGAGCACGCGCGCGACTGGCTCGACTACAGCGAGCGGCGGATGATGGCCGCGCTCAGATCGCTGCCTGCGGTCGCGGGCGAGACGACCAGCACGCACGATCCGGTGCCGGGCATGGAGGACGGCCTGGAGGTGCGCGTCCGCGTGCGGACCGATCCCGAGCGGGCGCTGCTCGAGGTCGACCTGCGAGAGAACGCGGACTGCCAGCCGTGTGGACTGAACCTGACGGAGGCGAC